>NZ_CP019437.1:2079166-2425833 GCF_001940525.2 Thioclava nitratireducens | reverse complement strand
AGCCCCAGCGCGTTGCCTGCAAGTTCGGCGGCCGCGTCCAGATTGGCCCCGAAAGTGATGCCGAGGCCCACATAGGCGGTGACCCAGACCGCTTCGCCCGCCAGATCTGCCAGCGTGAAACGCCGATGCGCGAAGCCCGAGGCGCCGGCTGCGAGGTTCACCCAAGGCCCGAGCGCGGAGAACATCCAGCGGGTGAAGAACACCGTGACCGCGCCTCGCCTGCGCAGGGCGGCCATCGCCTTGTCCACCAGGGCGCCGCGTCTGGTGCCGGGCTGCGGCAGGAACCGCTCGGCCCGGCGGCCGAGCTGAAAGCCCAGCTGATCGCCGAGGATCGCGCCGGTGAAGGCTGCGCCCGCGACCGTCGCGAGGTCCAGATCGCCCGAGGCCACGAAGGCTCCGCTCGCGATCATCATCAGCGAGGAGGGGACCGGGATCGCGAGGCAGCTCAGGAAGGTCGTCAGACCTAACAGCCAAGGCCCATAGAGCGGCACCTGCGCGAGCAGCCAATCTGAGAGGTCGGAGAAACTCATTGCGGCGGTCGCGCTTCTTTGTCGGCGATCGTCTTCGGCAGGCCGAGAGAGAGTTTGCGCATCAGGTCCTGCAGCGGCTCGCCCTTGGCCTTCGCGATACGTTCCAGCGTCGGGCGTCCGTCGCCGACCAGCGCGTGGCCGTCCTCGATGCCGAGGATCGCGTCGACTTCCTCGATCTTCAGATGCCAGCTGCGCGCGATATAGCCAGGCGTCATCCATTCCTCGGGGCTTTGATGCATATGGGCGGGGTCCGACCAGTAGATCGCGCGCGAGACGAACCTTGCGCCGAAGAACAGCGACAGCGCGACCGCGAGGATAAAGCCCAGCGAGGCGATCTTGTGATGCCCCCAGAGGTAGCGCAGCCGGTTCATCCGAGTTCCTTCATCGCCGCGGTGATCCCTTCGAGGGTCAGCGGATGCATTCGGTTCTCGAAAATCTCGCGGATGATCTCGATCGACGGCGTATAACCCCAGCCGCGTTCCGGGATCGGGTTGAGCCATGTGTGATCGGGCCATTGCTCGCGCGCGCGGGTCAGCCAGACGTGGCCCGCTTCGTCGTTCCAATGCTCGTTTGCGCCGCCGCGATGGGTGATCTCATAGGGCGACATCGAGGCGTCGCCCACGAAGATGCATTTGTAATCGGGCCCGTAGCGATGGAGCACGTCCCAGGTCGGCGTCGCCTCGTTCCAGCGACGCTTGTTCGATTTCCAGACGCCCTCGTAGAGGCAATTGTGGAAATACCAGTGCTCGAGATGCTTGAACTCGGATTTGGCGGCGGAGAACAGTTCCTCTACCAGCTGCACATGGGCGTCCATCGAGCCGCCCACATCGAGAAACAGCACGACCTTCACCGCGTTATGCCGCTCGGGCCGGGTCTTGACGTCGATATAGCCGGCTTCGGCCGAGGCGCGGATCGTGCCGGGCAGGTCCAATTCCTCGTTCGCGCCGTGCCGCGCCCATTGGCGCAGGCGCTTGAGCGCCACCTTGATGTTGCGGGTGCCCAGCTCCACCGTGTCGTCGAAATCGCGAAACTCGCGCTTGTCCCAGACCTTCACCGCGCGCTGGTGACGGCTTTCCTTCTGGCCGATGCGGACGCCTTCCGGATTGTAGCCATAAGCGCCGAAGGGCGAGGTGCCCCCCGTACCGATCCATTTGCTGCCGCCCTGATGGCGGCCTTTCTGCTCCTCGAGCCGCTTTTTCAGCGTTTCCATCAGGTTGTCGAACCCGCCGAGCGCCTCGATCTGCGCTTTTTCTTCGTCTGTTAGGTGTTTCTCAAGCTGCTTGCGCAGCCATTCCTCGGGTAGATCGACGGCGTTGAGCACATCGTCCGGCGTGATCGTCTCCAGCCCCGAGAAGGCCTCGGAGAACGCGCGGTCGAACCGGTCGAGGAAGCGTTCGTCCTTCACCATCGCGGCGCGGGCGAAATAGTAGAACCCGTCGATGTCGTAGGTGCAAAGCCCCGCGGCCAGCCCTTCGAGAAAGCTCAGATATTCGCGCAGAGAGACGGGGACACCGCCGCGCCGCAGAGCATCGAAGAATGGCAGGAACATCTCCGCCCTCCGATTATGCCCAGATGCGGTTGATGATCACGGTGACGAAGAGGCCCACCAGCGCCAGCCCGATCGCGTGAACGGCGGCATATTGCGCCCGGTCGAGCTTGTTGCCGCCGCGTTTGCGGGCCTTCCAGTCGCCCCAGATCAGCCCGATCACCACCCCTGCCAGAACATACATGCTGCGCCCCCTTGCGGTCTTGGTCCGGGCGCGCCCGGACCGCCTTTTGCGGTCAGTTCACGCGAGCGCCCGCATTGGCGAGGGCCGCCACCTCTTTCGCGCGGCGTGTAACCGCCGCGTCCGAGCCAAATCCATAGCGCGCCCATTGCTGCATGTCGAGACGAGCCTGATGTTCCTGCGTAGCGTCACCAAGCTGGCCATAGGCTTCGGCGCGGATCATGTAGAGCGTGGCCATCAGCGAGGCGTTCTCGGTCGAGACATCGGGGGCCAGCGCGCGGTTCACCAGCGTCACCGCCTCCTGCGCGCGGCCCGTGCCAAGCGCGTAGGCCGCAAGCTGCATATCGATATGGGCGGCCTGAATTTCCGCGCCCGGCGTTGCGCGGTAGATCCGGCCTGCCTTCTTGTAGGCCGCGACGGCTTTCTCGGGATCGGTCTTCATCGTCAGCCGCCCGACCGCGAACCACGCAAACGCCGCGCGGCTGTCATGCCAGCCCCGGCTGGTGGCGATCTTCGTGGCGCGTTCGGCGGCGGCACGACGGCGCTTGTCGCTCGCGCCTTGACCGAGCGCGGTGGTGATCGCCTTCACATAGGCGCGCGGTGTCGGATCGGCGGGCAGGGTGCGCATCTGGCCGCCCGACGGGTGGATCTTCGACAGGATCGCGGGCAGGGCCATGCGCACTTCGTCGGGGCTCATGCCGGTATGCAGCGCCGGGTCGTAATAGGCGCGCAGGATCGTCATGTCGAACTTGGTCAGCACGGTGTGGAAATTGTCGTCGTTCCAGACCGTGTCGGGCAGGCGGTAGAGATCGTTCACCGGCCCGAGCGCCTGGCTGACCTCCTCATGCAGGCAGTCGCGGATTTCCTGCGGCGTGGAGTCGGCGGGGATGAACACGGTGGCGGAATGGCGCTGCGTCAGCTTGGCCCAATCGCTGGCCTCGTCGCCATGCGAGTTGCGGTAATCCGTCCAGCTTTCGACATTAGGCACCACGAAACAGGCGACATTCGGAACCTCGCGCCGCATCTGCCGTTGGGGAACGAATTGCACAGAGATTGTGTTGGTATTGCCCGGTTCGGTCGACACGTTCAGCCCCGCCTCGGTCTGCAGCCGGTGGACCAGATGACCCAGTTCGGTCTGCGCGACGGGCGGGGCGTTGCCGGCGAGCGTGATCGAGACGGGACCTTCGAACCGGGTGAAGCGCGGCAGCGCGCGCCCGGATTCGAGGAAAAAGCTGAGTTCCATGAAGTCGGCGCCCAGATGGCTGTTATCGGGCAGCCGCTCAGACGGGGGAGCGGTCTCGAGCCCTGGCGCCAGATCGGGCGCGGAGAGATCGAGAAGTTGGGCCGTGCCACGGGTCGTCGTCACCTCGGGGCTGTTGGTCGAGCAGGCGGCGAGACCGCCCGCGACGATCAGCGCGGCGAGCATGCCCGCCCGCGCCGCAGCGCGTCCGGGGGACGAGGCTTTCAACAAGCCGGTGCGCGATGCCGTCTCAAGGTGCGCAGGCGCCAGAGAGGCCGCGCTGAGCAGTTTGAATGCTAAGCGCATGGCAGCGTGTTCCCAGTTCGATGCCGCAAGGTACACATACGGGTTTAAGCCCTGCCAGTAAATCTTTGCCTTACAATCGGAATTTTCGAGCCCCGGGGCGCGAAGCGGCGATATCCCGCCGGTCCGCAGCGCGGCTGAGGCTGCAATATGCTGAATGAGACGGCTTCTGTGCGCGGGAGCTCTGATTGATTACGACTCCGCGAATCGCGCCGTGATAACCGCCATTGTCCCATTGTCGTGGAACTGCGGACGATTTGTGCCGGTTTGCGCAACAATATCCGCAGGTAAGGCCGCAAATCCGGGCTGGAAGAAACGCGATGCGCAAAATGCGAAACGCCCGGAGCAAGCCCGGGCGTTCGACTGTCTTGGTGGGGCGGATCAGGCGCGGCGACGGCGCCCGCCACGACGCCCACCGGCGGAGGAGGTGGCCGCGGCTGCCGAGGCTTCGGCGAAGCTGATGCCGCCCTCTTTCATCGCGTCGAGCGTCTTCGACAGGCGGATCCACTCCATCCCGTTCGGGTCGTGGTTCATCAGCAGGTTGGCGGCGCGGATCGCCTCCATCTCCTGATTGCGCACCGGGTTCATGATGGCCGAGGTCATGCCCGCGCCGATCGCCATCGGCAGGTAGGCCCCGTTGATCCCGTGACGGTTCGGAAGGCCAAAGGAGATGTTCGACGCGCCGCAGGTGGTGTTCACGCCCAGCTCGTCGCGCAGACGGTTGACCAGCGTGAAGACCTGACGGCCCGCGGAGGCCATTGCGCCCACAGGCATCACCAGCGGATCGACCACGATGTCATGCGCGGGGATGCCGAAATCGGCGGCGCGCTCGACGATCTTCTTGGCCACGGCGAAACGCACGTCGGGATCTTCGGAAATCCCGGTGTCGTCGTTCGAGATCGCGACGACCGGCACGTTGTATTTCTTCACCAGCGGCAGAACCAGTTCCAGACGCTCTTCCTCGCCCGTCACCGAGTTCAGCAGCGGACGGCCTTCGGCGGCTTCCAGACCCGCCTCGAGCGCGGCCGGAACCGAGCTGTCGATGCACAGCGGCACGTCGATCACGCCCTGCACGCAGTTGATCAGATCGCGCATCAGCGAGGGTTCGACGAAGTTGTTATCCGCATAGCGCGGGTCTTCGGCCATCTTGTTCGAGAACACCGCGCCCGAATTGATGTCCAGAACCGTGGCGCCGCAGGCGACCTGCTCGAGCGCGTCTTTCTCGACGGTCGAGAAATCGCCTTGCTCCAGCTCGGCGGCCAGCTTCTTGCGGCCGGTGGGGTTGATCCGCTCACCGATGACGCAGAAGGGCTCGTCAAAGCCGATCACGACGGTTTTGGTTTTGGACTCAAGGACGGTGCGGGTCATTCATGGCCTCTCTGTTCGGCGATCCAATTGGCTGTGGCGGTGATACCGCCCAGCGGGAAGAAATGCACGGCTTCGATATTCGATGGGCGATCGGCGGCCAGATCGGTCAGCAATTCGGTCGGCTCGAAGGGCAGCAGCAGCTTCGTCACGTCGCGGGCGCGCTTTTGCAGCACTTTCAGCGAGGGGCCGACGCCGCAGGCGATGGCGAACTTCAGCAGCGTCTGCAGTTTCGCGGGGCCCGCGATGCCCAGATGGACCGGCATTTCGATGCCGTTGGCCTCCAGACGCTTGGCCCAGTCGCGGATCGGACCGGCCTCGAAGGCGAATTGCGTGGCGATCGCCATATCCGCATCGGTGCGGTTCGCGAAATCCTGCTTGAGCTTCAGCGCGGCCATCACCTCTGCCTCGCCGCCATTGGGATCGATGTCGCGGTTGCCCTCGGGGTGGCCGGCGACATGAAGACGGGCGAAGCCGTCGAAGGCGCCGGTTTCGATCATCTGCATGGCGCAGTGGAAGTCGCCCTTCGGCTCGGCCACGCCGCCGCCCAGCAGCAGCGCCTGCTCGACACCTGCTTCGCCACGGTAGCGTGAGACCCAGTCATTGAGCTGCGCTTCGTCGCGGATGATGCGCGCCGGGAAGTGCGGCATCGGCTCGAAACCCTCTTCGCGCAGCCGTTTGGCCGTGGCGAGCATTTCCTCGAAGGGCGTGCCGTCGATATGGGCGATATAGACGCGGGAGCCCTTCGCGAACAAAGGCGCGAAGCTTTCCACCTTCGCGGCGGTGCGCGGCATGACCTCGACCGAGGCGCCGTCCAGCAGGGCCACCATATTGGCGTTCACCGGCGGGCGGACCGGTTTCGCAGCCTCGCGGCGGAAATTCACAAGAGCCATGCGCCTATTCTCCCTTACGCGTCGGGCTGGGGGTTCCAGCCGTCATTGGCAATCAACGCGCGCAACCGCGCGTCGTCGTAGTCAGAGAGGATACGCGCCAGCACGGCCTCGGCCGCCTCGGCATCGTCGCCGGGCTCCTCGCCCTCGGGCACCTTGCGCCACTCGGCCAGATAGGCGTCGCTGTCGCGTGCGCCGATCTTCATGGCCGCGCGGTCGATCGCCTGCTCGAACCGTTCGGGCAGTGGTTTCTTGACGCCACGGCGTCCCTTGCCCGCGATGATCTGGGCCGGGATGTCGCGCCAATAGACCAAGGTGATCTGTGCCATGCGAATCTCTCTCCTCGTGGGGCCAGAATTGCCCGAAAGCGACGCCGGGCGCGGTGGATTTTCGACATTCCGTCGCGGGTGAGCGACGTGCCGGTGACTGTGGGGCAGGTGATAGCAGGCGGGCAGGGGCCTGGGCCAGCGCTGCGCATCGGAATAATCCGCGCCAAGATCATGAGCGCGGCTCAATCGACCGCGCTCCATCGCTGACCCAATCGGCCCGCCGCGTCGCCCCGTTCAATCCGACAGGGCGGTGATCCGGGGCAGGAACTCGGCGCGGCTCTTGGAAACCTCTTCGGCGATGAAGCGCATCGCGGCGCGGACGCGGGCGATCTCGTGCAGGTCTTCATGAGTGACCAGCCAGAAGGTGCGGCGAATCTCGATCTCGTCGGGCAGGATCGGCACCAGCTTCGTCGAGTGGCGGGCGAGGAAATCGGGCAGCACCGCGATCCCGCGTCCGGCCTCGGCCACCTGCTTGTGCGCGAAGAGATTGGTCGAGGACAGGCGCGGCGTGTGATCGCCCAGCATGACCGACAGGTAATCCAGCTCCGGCGTGTAGATCAGTTCCGGGATATAGCCGACCAGCGGGTGCTTCAGCAGGTCCTCCTTGCGGTTGATCGCCGAATTGCGGGCGAGGTAGTCGGGGGAGGCGTAGAAATGCAGCGTGTATTCGGTGAGCTTGCGCGACACGAGCCGGCCCTTTTCGGGGCGCGACAGGGTGATCGCGATATCCGCCTCGCGCTTCGAGAGCGAGAACAGGCGCGGCGTGGCGACCAGCTGCGCCTCCAGCTCGGGATTGGCCTTGATGAAATCCGCCAGCCGCGGCGCGAGAAAGAACGCCCCGAACGCATCGGGCGCACCGATTCGCACCGTGCCGGACAGCGCATAGAGCGTGCCCGACAATTCGTCCTGCACGCGTGCCGCGACATTCTCGATCTGCTCGGCCTTCGCCAGAAGCCGCTCGCCATGTTCCGACAGCGCATAGCCGCGCGGGCTGCGCTCGAACAATTGCGCGCCAAGCTGGGTCTCCAAAGATTTGACCCGGCGTGATACCGTGGCATGATCGGTGCCCATCGCGCGGGCCGCGACGGTCAGGCGCCCGGCCCGGGCCACCGAGAGAAAGAATCGCAGATCGTCCCAATCGAAGCTCATTGCCGGTCCTTTTTGCAGTCGTGTGTCGTAAAAACGGGCTATATGGGTATTCTTGCACATGCGTTTGGCGATACGTGGCATGGCCGCGCGTATTTTCCCACCTAGCCTTTTGCACATGGCCGGTTTCTGCCTATGATGGGAGCGCTGACAATGAATTTATCGGCTTGAAGGGAACTGCGGTGGCGCAAGCGCTTGAATGTCCCCTCGTTTCCAAGCTGAATTCGCCAGCGGTCGCGTCGAGGAGCAGGGACGGCCGTGTGAGGAGAAAAACAGGATCGTAATCCGGCAGGGACCAGAGAAGCGTCCCGTCGGCGTGTTCTCATGGCGCGATGCGCAAGAGAGCCAAATCTATCAACCAATGGGAGGAATGTTGATGAAATCAGCTATTTACGCAGGTGTAAGTGCCGCGGCGCTTAGCATTGCCGCAGGCGGCGCGATGGCGCAGGACGCGATTTCGAACGGCTCGGTGAAGATCGGTGTGCTCGGCGATATGTCCGGCGTCTACTCGACCGGTTTCTCGGGTAAGGGCGCGGTCGACGCGGTGAAAATGGCCGTGCGCGACTTCGGCGGCGAAGTTCTCGGCAAGCCGATCGAAGTGATCTCGGCTGACCACCAGAACAAGGCGGATGTCGGTTCGGCCACCGCACGCGAGTGGATCGACCAAGAGCATGTCGACATGATCGCCGACCTGACCAACTCGGCCGTGGCGCTTGCCGTGCAGCAACTCGCTTCCGAGAAGAAGACCATCACCTTCGCAACCGGCGCTGCCACCGCGGCGCTGACCGGCGAGAACTGCTCGAAATATGGCATCCACTACGGCTACGACACCCACGCGCTGCCGGTCGGCACCGCGACGGCGGTCGTGAAGAACGGCGGCGACAGCTGGTACTTCATCACCGCTGACTACGCCTTCGGCCATGCGCTGCAGGACAACACGTCGGAAGTCGTGAAGAACCTCGGCGGTTCGGTCGTGGGCAGCTCGGACGTGCCGCTGGCATCGACCGACTTCTCCTCGTACCTGCTGCAGGCGCAAAGCTCGGGCGCGAAAGTGATCGGTCTGGCCAATGCCGGTCAGGACACCGTGAACTCGATCAAGCAGGCGCATGAATTCGGCATCGTCGCCGGTGGCCAGCAGCTCGCTGGTATGCTGGTGCTGATCTCGGACGTGAAGTCGCTCGGCACCGACGTCGCCAAGGGCCTCCAGTTCACCACCGGTTGGTACTGGAACATGGACGACGAGAGCCGCAAGTGGAAGGAAGAGTACGAGAAGTTCTCGGGCGGCGAAGCGCCGACCTTCGTGCACGCTGCGGACTACTCGCTGACCATGGCCTATCTCGAGGCGATCAAGGCGGCTGGCACCGACGATTCCGACAAGGTGCGTGAGCAGCTCGGCAAGATGAAGATCGACGACTTCTTCGCCAAGGGCGGCACCATCCGTCCCGACGGCCTGCTGGAGCACGACATGTATCTGCTGAAGGTCAAAGAAGGCGGCGAAGATCCGTGGGACGTGGCCGACGTGGCGCGCACCATTCCGGGCAAAGAGGCCTATGCCTCGCTCGAAGCGGGCGGCTGCAAGCTGGTCAACAAGTGATCTGAACAAATCCTTGGCGCAGGGCGGCATCGCGACCGCCCTGCGCCTGCGTATCAGTCCGAAAGCGAGACCATGAGCGACGATATCATTCTCGAGGCCAAGAACCTGACCAAGAGTTTCGGCGGCTTCGTGGCCGTCAATGACGTGAACCTGCGCATCAAGCGCGGCGCCATTCACGCGATCATCGGCCCGAACGGCGCGGGCAAGACCACGATGTTCAACCTGCTGACGAAATTCATCACGCCCACGTCGGGCAAGATCCTCTTCAACGACCGCGATATCACCAATCGCAAACCCGCCGAGATCGCCAATATGGGCATCGTTCGGTCGTTCCAGATTTCCGCGGTCTTTCCGCACCTGACGGCGCTGGAAAACGTGCGCCTCGCGCTGCAACGCTCGCTGGGCGTGAGCTATCAGTTTTGGCGCTCCAAATCGGTGCTGCACGACCTCGACGCGAAAGCCGTCGCTGCACTCGATCAGGTGGGGCTGAAGGACTTCGCCCATCTCAAAGCGGTGGAGCTGCCCTACGGCCGCAAACGCGCGCTCGAGATCGCGACGACGCTGGGGCTGGAGCCCGAGCTGATGCTGCTCGACGAGCCGACCCAGGGCATGGGCACCGAGGACGTGGGCGCCGTGACCGAGCTGATCGGCCGTGTCCGCGAGGGGCGCACCATCGTCATGGTGGAGCATAACCTCGGCGTCGTGGCGGAACTGGCCGACACGATCACCGTGCTGGCGCGCGGCGAAGTGCTGGCCGAAGGGCCCTATTCCGAAGTGTCGAAGAACCCGCAAGTCATGGAGGCCTACATGGGCGTCTCCGCCGACGAGCAGGAGGAGGTCGCATGAGCACCGCAACCATGACCAAACCGATGCTCAAGATCGAGAATCTGCACGCATGGTATGGCGAGAGCCACGTCCTGCACGGGATCAATCTCGAACTAGGCGAGGGGCAGCTGATCACCCTTCTGGGCCGCAACGGCGCGGGCCGTTCGACCACGCTGCGTTCGATCATGGGTATGGTCGATCGCCGCGAAGGCTCGATCAAGATCAATGGCGAGGAGTTTCTGACGAAGCCCACGCACAAGATCTCGCCCGATGCACGGATCGGCTATTGCCCCGAAGAGCGCGGCATCTTCGCCTCGCTCAATGTCGAGGAAAACCTGATGCTGCCGCCGAATGTCGGCGAGGGCGGCATGTCGGTGGAGGAACTCTTCGAGATGTTCCCGAACCTCGCCAATGTCCGCAAGCGGATGGGCACGCGGCTTTCGGGCGGCGAACAGCAGATGCTGGCCATCGCGCGTATCCTGCGCACCGGCTCGCGGCTGCTGCTGCTCGATGAGATCACCGAAGGGCTGGCGCCCGTGATCGTGAAAACGCTGGGTCGCGTGATCCGCGATCTGAAATCGCGCGGCTACACGATCGTTCTGGTGGAGCAGAACTTCCGCTTCGCAGCCCCGCTCGCCGACCGCCATTATGTCATCGAACATGGCGAGGTGATCGACGTGATCGAAGCCGATCAGGTCGAAGCCTCGATGGACCGGCTGAACCATTACCTGAGCGTGTAACGAGAAACCGGGCCGGGCTCAGGCGCCCGAGACCCGACAGGGAGGACAACCCCGATGGATCCGATGATCCGACTTATTCTTGCCCAGGGGATGCTGGGCCTAAACAACGGCGTGTTCTACGCGATGCTGAGCCTCGGGCTCGCGGTGATCTTCGGCCTCTTGAACGTGGTCAATTTCGCGCATGGCGCGCTCTACATGCTGGGCGCGTTCCTCGCGCTGATCCTGTATTCCTATGTCGGTCAGTGGATCGGCATGGCGGACCTGCATATCGGCTTCTGGCCGGCGCTGATCCTCGCGCCGCTCCTGGTGGCCTGCTTCGGGATGCTGATCGAACGCTTCCTGCTGCGCAGGCTCTACAAGCTCGACCCGATCTACTCGCTGCTGCTGACCTTCGGGATCACGCTGGTGCTGCAGGGCCTGTTCATCAATTACTTCAACGCCTCCGGCACGCCCTATCCGGGGATGCCCGAGAGCATGAAGGGCGTGACCAATCTCGGCTTCATGATGTTCCCGAAATACCGCCTCTTCGTGATCATCTTCTCGATCGTGGTCTGCTTCGTGACCTGGTACGTGATCGAGCGGACCCGGATCGGCGCACGGCTGCGCGCGGGCACCGAGAACCCCGAACTGGTGAAAGCCTTCGGGATCAACGTGCCGCTGATGGTGATGCTGACTTTCGGCTTCGGCACCGGCCTCGCGGGGCTCGCAGGCGTGCTGGCCGCGCCGATCTACTCGGTCAGCCCGCTGATGGGCGCGAACCTGATCATCGTGATCTTCGCGGTCGTCGTGATCGGCGGCATGGGCTCGATTGCGGGGGCGGTGATCACCGGCTTCTCTCTGGGGCTGATCGAGGGCGTGACCAAGGTCTTCTACGCGCCCGCCGCGAACACGGTGATCTTCCTGCTGATGGTGATCGTGCTTCTGGTGCGCCCGTCGGGCCTCTTCGGACGTCAAGGGTGAGGGTGAAGACATGAGCAATACGACAAGCACGACGAGCGAAATCGGCGAATTCGAACAGGAAGACGTCAGCCCCCAGACCCACAAGCGCGGCCGCATGGTGCAGGCTGTGTTCTGGGTGGTGTTGCTGGGCTTCCTCGCGATCGCACCCTTCTTCCTCTACCCGGTCTTCGTGATGCAGCTGCTGTGCTTCGCGCTGTTCGCGGCCGCCTTCAACCTGCTGATCGGCTTCACCGGCCTCTTGAGCTTCGGCCATGCCGCCTTCTTCGGCGGTGCGGCCTATGTCGCGGGCCATGTGCTGAAGGTCTGGGGCTTCCCGCCGATCCTGGGCATCATCGCTGGCACGCTCGCAGCGGCTGCGATGGGCTGGGTCGTGGGCTCGCTCGCCATCCGCCGGCAGGGCATCTACTTCGCGATGATCACGCTCGCGCTCGCGCAGATCGTGTATTTCTTCGCGCTGCAAATGCCCTTCACCGGCGGCGAGGACGGTCTGCAAGGCATCCCGCGCGGCAACCTGCTGGGGATCTTCAATCTCAGCGATCCGATCACGATGTACTATTTCGTGGCCGCGATCTTCTTGGTCGGCTTCCTCGCGATCTACCGCATCGTGCATTCGCCCTTCGGGCAGGTGCTGCAGGCGATCCGCGAGAACGAGCCGCGCGCGCTGTCGCTGGGCTACAACGTCGACCGGTTCAAGCTGCTGGCCTTCGTGCTGTCTGCGGGTCTGGCAGGGCTTGCGGGCTCGACCAAGGCGCTGGTGTTCCAGTTTGCCTCGCTGACCGACGCGCATTGGCAGATGTCGGGCGAGGTGATCCTGATGACGCTTCTGGGCGGCATGGGCACGATCTTCGGCCCGGTCGTGGGCGCGTTCATCGTGGTCACGCTGCAGCACTTCCTGTCGGGCATCGGCTCGTGGGTGCAGGTGGTGATCGGCGCGACCTTCATCGCCTGCGTGCTGCTGTTCCGCCGCGGCATCGTCGGCGAGATCGCGCGCCTGCTGCGCATTTCGTCGCTATAAAACTGGCGTGGCGGGGGCTCTGCCCCCGCGCGTCACGGCCCGTCGCTTGCGCGTCGGGCGTTCGGCGGGGCGTTCTTCCACTGGAAGGCCGCCTTTCCCGCCTCACTCCCCGGGATATTTCACAAGCCCGAAGAGGGACCGCGGCCTCAGGGTCTGGGAGCGCGCAAGGCGCGCGGGTTCACCGACGCCCAGTCCGGCCAATATCCAAGCTTTTCAATGACAACGATCGCGATCACGGCGAGCGCCACGACCGCCACGATCTTCACCTGCGTCATCGACGGAGGGCGCCGTGCCCACCGCGCCATGCGCAGCAGCCACGTGTAATTCACGAAGCATCCCCGGTGAAGCGCACCTTGCCGATATAGGGCAGGTTGCGGTTGCGCTGCGCGAAGTCGATCCCGTAGCCCACGACGAATTCATCGGGGGTCTCGAACCCGGTCCAGGTGGCGCGCACATCGACCTCGCGCCGCGACGGCTTGTCGAGCAGCGCGCAGGATTCGATCCGCCCCGGTTCGCGCGCCCGCAGCATTCCCATCACGTGGTGCAGGGTGAAGCCAGTGTCGACGATATCCTCGACCACCAGCACGTCGCGGCCTTCGATGCCCGCGCGCAGATCTTTCAGGATGCGGACCTCGCGCGAACTGGTCATCGCGTCGCCGTAGCTCGAAGCCTCGAGGAAGTCGACTTCGACGGGCAGGTCGATCTCGCGCACCAGATCGGCGATGAACACGAAGGAGCCGCGCAGCAGCCCCACCACGACCAGCTTGTCGGTGCCCTTGAAGGTCCGGGTGATCTCGGCCGCCAATTCCTCGACTCGGGCCGCGATCTGCTTGGCCGAAATCATCTGGTCGATCACATAGGGGCGCTGCGTCATGATGTAGGGCCTCGAAACGGGTTGTAGGGCTTGAACTCGGGCTTAGCTTTAGCGCATCAAGAGGCGCAAGAAAACGGGAGAGACATGCCTAAGCATCACGAGAACAGGGTCATGCCCTATAGCGCGCAGCAGATCTACGATCTTGTGGCCGATGTGGAGAGCTATCCGAAATTCCTGCCGTGGAATTCCGCCGCCCGCGTGCGCTCGCGCGAGGAGCGTCCGGACGGCTCGATCCTGATGCTGGCCGATCTGGTGATCTCGTTCAAAGTGTTCCGCGAGAAGTTCGGCTCGCGCGTGGTGCTTCATCCCGAGGAGCATCATATCGAGACCGAATATATCGACGGGCCGTTCAAATACATGCACAGCCACTGGCGGATGACCGATCGCGAGGAGGGCTCCTGCGAGGTGGATTTCCACGTCGATTTCGAGTTCAAGAACGCGATCCTGCAGGGCGTGATCGGGGTCGTCTTCAACGAGGCGATGCAGCGGATCGTGCGTGCCTTCGAGAAGCGCGCAGAGGAGTTGTACGGGCCGAAGGGCTGAGCGCCGCGCCGTTCGTTCCGCGCCACGAAAAAGGCCGCCTCTCGGGGCGGCCTTTTTGCGTTTCCCTTCAAAGCCCCGCGATCAGGAATTCATGTCGTAGGCGCGTTCGCCATGGGTGGAAAGGTCCAGCCCGTTGGTCTCGTGCTCCTCGCTCACGCGCAGCGGGAAGACGAGCCGCACCAGCATCGCCAGCGCCCAGCTGCCTGCGACGGTGAAGACGCCCACCACCGCCAGCGCGCCAAGCTGGGCAACAAAGCTGCCATGGCCGAAGACCGCGATCATGATCGTGCCGAAGATGCCGCCCACGCCATGGACCGCGAAGACGTCGAGACTGTCATCGACATGAAGCCTCTCGCGGATCAGTACGACGAATTCCTGACAGATGATCCCGGCGGCGAAGCCGATCACCAGCGCCTCGATCGGACCCACGAAGCCCGAGGCCGGGGTGATCGAGGCGAGGCCCGCGATCGTGCCGGTCACGAGGCCCACCATCGAGGCGCGACCGAACTTGATGCGCTCCCACAGCGCCCAGCTGAGCGAGGCGGCGGCGGCGGAGATATGAGTGACGGTGATCGCCATGCCGGCAACGCCATCGGCCGCCAGCTCCGAGCCGCCGTTGAAGCCGAACCAGCCGACCCACAGGAGCCCTGCGCCCATCGCGACCATGCCGGGATTGTGCGGCGGGGTGGTGCGCTTGGCGCGCGGCCCGATCATCAGCGCCAGCACGAGGGCTGCAAGACCCGCGGTTTCATGCACCACAATGCCGCCCGCGAAATCCCGGGTGCCGACCGCGCCCCAGATGCCGCCATCCGACATCATGCCGCCCCCCCAGATCCAATGCGTGACCGGGGCGTAGATCAGTAGCATCCAGAGCCCGGTGAAGGCCATCACGAAGGCATAGTTGATGCGCTCCACGAAGGCGCCGACGATCAGGGCGGGCGTGATGATCGCGAAGGTCATCTGGAAAGCGAAGAAGACGATCTCGGGGATCGAGCCCGACAGCGTGTCGGGCGTCACGCCCAGCAGCGCAAATTTGCCCAGACCGCCCCAGTAGCCATTGGCGTCCCCGAAGGCGATCGAATAGCCGAACAGCAGCCACAGCACGCTCATCAGCGCGGCGATCGAGAAACACTGCATGAAGATCGACAGCACGTTGCGCGCCCGCACCAGCCCGCCGTAGAACAGCGCCAGCCCCGGCAGCGTCATCAGCAAGACCAGCGCCGTCGCCACCATGATCCACGCGGTATCGGCCGCGTTCATCCCCGCTTCCATTTGCTCACATCCTCCTCGGAAATCCCTCTGGAGGGGCAGGGGCCATAAGCGCCGCGCGCAATAAAGGGACAATTTCCGCGCAGGCCGCTCAAATGCGCGTCACTTTGGAAACTGCGCGCAAATTGGGCAGATTTTTCCCGGTATGCGCGATTGATGGGCGGAAGTGAGTCAGCTTTTGGCGGCTTGCAGCAGCAGGCTCAGCGCATGATCGCGGGCCGCTTCGCGCACGATGTCGCGGCCGAGCGCGCCGAATTCGACTGTCTCGACCTGCGTTTCGGCGCCGTTTCGGGCGAGGCCGAAGCAGACGCGGCCCTCGGGTTTGAACTCCGACCCGCCGGGGCCTGCGATCCCGGTGATCGCGACCGCGAGCTGGGCGTGGGAGTGGCGCAGCGCGCCCTCGGCCATCTCGCGCGCGACCTCCTCGGAGACCGCGCCATGGGCGTCGAGGCTTTCCGCGCTGACGCCCAGCATCTCGCGTTTGGCGTCATTGGTGTAGGTGACGAAGCCGCGCTCCACCACCGCCGACGATCCCGGAATATCGGTAAGGGCTGCGGCGACCATGCCGCCGGTGCAGCTCTCGGCGGTGGCGACCATAAGACCGCGCGCCTCGCAGGCGTCGAGAACGTCGGAGGCGCGGCTCATCCCATCATGCCCAGAAAGACGATGTGATAGAGCCCTGCGAGGATGATCGACACGATCCCGGCAAAGACCCCCGCCCAGATATCGTCCAGCATCACGCCCGTCGCGTCATGGCGGCGATCGGCGCGGCCCACGAGCCACGGCTTCCAGATGTCGAACAGCCGGAACAGCAGGAAGGCCGCGACCGGGCCGGGCCAGACCATATGCAGATCGACGCCGGTGGAGAGGCCGCGCTGCCAGAAGCCGAAGGCCGGGAACAGGAGTGCCACCCATTGGCCCGCTACCTCGTCGATGACGATCTCGGAGGGGTCGTCGCTGCTGTCGCCCAGTTGCGCGCGCACCGACCAGAAGCCGAGTGCGGTGACCGCGACCGTGGCGATCACCAGCGGGATAAAGCCCAGCCAATGTTCGATCGCCCAACCGACCAGCACCGCCACCAGCGAGCCCCAGGTGCCCGGCGCGGGTTTCAGCAAGCCGACAAATCCGACCGTGTTGATGGCGCGCAGCATGGCGTTACTCCTTGATCAGCGTGGCAGTGGCGATGGCGGCGATGCCTTCCTCGCGCCCGGTGAAGCCCAGACGTTCGGAGGTGGTGGCCTTGACCGAGATCCGGCCCGGCTCGATCCCGATGATGCGCGCCAGAACCTGTGCCATTTCAGTGGCATGCGGGCCGATCTTGGGACGCTCGCAGATCAGCGTGACATCGGCATTGCCCAGACGGAAGCCTCGTGCTTCGGCCAGTTTCACCGCGTGGTCGAGGAAAATCTCGGACGCCGCGCCCTTCCACCGCGGGTCCGATGGCGGGAAATGCCGCCCGATATCGCCCTCGGCCAGCGCGCCATAGATCGCATCGGTCAGCGCGTGCATGCCCACATCGGCATCGGAATGGCCCTTGAGCTTCTTGTCATGCGGCACCGCGACCCCGCAGAGCGTCACGTGATCGCCCGGCTCGAACGCGTGCACGTCGTAACCATGACCCAAACGGATATCCATCTTGTCTCCCAACAGTCTCTCGGCCCGGGCGAAATCCTCCGGGTAGGTGATCTTCAGATTGTCCTCCGAGCCGCGCGTGATCGCAACCGATAGACCCGCCGCGCGGGCCACTTCCACGTCATCGGCGGACCCGCCGGGATGGGCGCGGTGCGCGCTGAGGATCGCGTCGAAATCGAAGCCCTGCGGGGTCTGCGCGCGGTAGAGCCCGTTGCGGTCCTGCGTGCCCGTGACCTGACCGTTCTCGCCGGTCCAGAGTGCATCCGACACGGGCAGGGCGGGGGCTGCCGCCTGTGTGCTGTCCAGCGCCTCGAGCACGGCGTCGATCACTGCGCGGCTCACCAGCGGGCGTGCGCCGTCATGGATCAGCACCTTATCGACGCCCGAGCCCTCGAGCATCTCCAGCGCATTGCGCACCGAGGCGTCGCGGCTGGCACCGCCCGCACACAGCGCGACCTTGCCCTGAAACAGCGCGACGCCGCGCGTCATGTCCTCGGGATGCAGCACCACGACGATGCGTCCGATGCCTTCGAAAGCGGCGACGGTATGGGCCAGCACCGGCTGCCCCGCGAGGCTCTGCCATTGCTTCGGGGTTTCTCCGCCGGCGCGGGTGCCGCGCCCGGCGGCGACGATGATGATGGCGTTGCTCATGGCGCCTCCCTGATCGCCCAAGGGCTTAGGCGAAGACGCGACTTTGCGCAATCGGTGCCGCTGGACGCGAGACGCTGCGGGATGTGACAACTGGCCACGGCCCGGTGATTAAAAAATAGGCGGATGCTGATTTTCCCACCTAAAAAGGGCTGGACGCAATTGTGATTCTTTGGTCAAACGCCTAATTCGAAGGAAGACGCGTAACAGGACAGTCTCCGTGCCGCAGAATTTGGTTCTCGACGATATCACATTGACCCCTCCGGTCTTCCTCGCGCCGATGGCGGGGATCACCGACCTTCCGTTCCGGCGGATGGTGGCGCGCTTCGGCGCGGGTCTCGTCGTGTCCGAGATGGTGGCCTCGGGTGAGATGCTGACGGCGAAGCCCTCCGTGCGCGCGAAGGCCCGGGTCGAGATGGGGCTGGAGCTTCCGACCTCGGTGCAATTGGCGGGCCGTGAGCCCGAGCCGATGGCCGAAGCCGCGAAAATGGTCGCCGGCATGGGGGCGCGGATCATCGACATCAATATGGGCTGCCCGGCCAAGAAGGTGACGGGCGGGGCCTCGGGCTCGGCGCTGATGCGCGATCCAGATCACGCGCTGCGTCTGATCGAGGCGACGGTGGGCGCGGTCGATCTGCCGGTGACACTGAAGATGCGGCTGGGCTGGTGTGACGATACGCATAACGCGGCCGAGATCGCGCGCCGGGCAGAGGCTGCGGGCGTGAAGATGATCGTCGTGCATGGGCGCACCCGGATGCAGTTCTACAAAGGCAGCGCCGACTGGGAGGCGATTGCCGAGACGGTCGAGGCGGTCTCGATCCCGGTGATCGCCAATGGCGACGTGGTCGATGCGAATTCCGCTCGCGCAGCGCTTGCGCAATCGGGCGCGGCGGGCGTGATGGTCGGGCGTGGGGCGCAGGGCGCACCGTGGCGCCTGGCTGAAATCGGTCATGAAATCTTCGGATCGCCGAAGCCGCAGGTTCCGTACGGAAACGCCCTTTGCGATTATATTTCAGAACATTACGAGGCGATCTTGAGCTTCTACGGCCGTGATCTCGGGCTGCGTCTCGCGCGCAAGCATCTGGGCTGGTATTGCGAGGCGGCGAACGCGCCGCTGCGCGCCGAGTTGATGGTCAGCGAAACGCCGGAGGCGACCTTGGCGCTAATCGAGCGCGCTTTCGGCGAAAGGTGCGCCGCATGAACCTTCCGGCCCCCGGCATAATCTGGACTTCGCTGCCGACCCCGGCTTTGCTGATCGACGGCGATGATCTTGTCGACGAGGTGAACCCGGCCGCCGAGCTGTTCCTTAACCTGTCTGCCAAGGCGCTGAGGGGTAAGGCGATCGGTGAAAGGCTCGCGATTTCGGCGCCTTTGGAGGAGATCTTCTACCGGGTTCGGAAGAACCGCGCCTCTCTCTTCGTTAACGATGTCGAGCTGACGACGGGCGAGAAAGCCCCGGTGCAATGCAACCTTCAGGCTGCGCCGGTGGGCGAAGACCCCGACCGGGTGTTGCTGCTGATCGAGCCGCGCGAACTGGCTGACCGGCTGGGCCGCGCCAGTCTCGTGAAATCGGCGGCGCGCTCGGCCATCGGTATGGCGGAGATGTTGGCCCATGAGATCAAGAACCCGCTCGCCGGGATCGCCGGGGCGGCACAGCTTCTGAGCATGAACTTGTCCGGAGAAGACCTTGAATTAACGGACCTGATCGTCGACGAGACGCGCCGGATCGTGAAGCTACTCGAGCAGGTCGAACAGTTCGGCAACGTCCGTGCGCCCGAGAAGAAGCCGGTCAATATCCATGACGTACTCGACCGCGCACGCAAATCCGCAGGTGTGGGTTTCGGCGCGCATATGGCGATTACGGAAGATTACGATCCCTCGCTGCCGCCGACGCTGGGCGATGCGGATCAGTTGACTCAAGTCTTCCTGAACCTGTTGAAAAACGCCGCAGAAGCCTCTGAAGGAGCTGGGAATATCAAGATCCGTACCTTCTACGAACACAGCCTGCGTCTGCGTCGCGCCGATGGATCGGGGCAGCCCTTGCCGCTGCAGATCGAGATCATCGACGACGGCCCCGGTATTCCGCCGGAAATCTCCAACGAGATCTTCGAGCCCTTCGTCTCGGGTCGCGAGAACGGGACCGGGCTCGGTCTCGCCCTTGTCTCGAAGATCATCAATGATCACGACGGCTGGGTCACGCTCGACTCGGTCCCGGGCAAGACCCGGTTTCGCATTTCACTTCCCGTTGCGCCGAAGGAGGCCTGATCCATGGACGGCACCGTACTTGTCGCGGATGACGATCGCACAATCCGCACCGTTCTGACCCAGGCGCTTACCCGTGCGGGCTGCAAGGTTCACGCCACGGCCTCGCTCGTGACGCTGATGCGGTGGGTCGAAGAGGGCAAGGGTGATCTGGTGATTTCCGACGTCATGATGCCCGACGGGAACGGGCTGGAGGCGTTGCCGAAGATATCCGAGGAGCGTCCCGGCCTGCCGGTCATCGTGATCTCGGCGCAGAACACGATAATGACCGCGATTCAGGCGGCCGAGGCCGAGGCTTACGACTATCTGCCCAAACCGTTCGATCTGCCCGACCTGATGAAGCGCGCGCAAAAGGCGCTGGAGCAGAAACGCCGCAGTCCGACCGCGCCGCGCGAGATCGACGGACGCGCCGATGCGGGCGATCTGCCGCTGGTCGGGCGCACGCCTGCGATGCAGGAGCTTTACCGGCTCGTTGCGCGGGTGATGAATGCCGATCTCGCGGTGCTGATCGCGGGTGAGAGCGGCACCGGCAAGTCCCTCATCGCGAAGGCTATTCACGACTTTTCCGACCGCCGCACGCTTCCCTTCGTGGTGGCGCAGGCAGGCGATCTGCAGGGCGCGGACGGCCCCGCGGCACTGGTGGCGAAGGCCAAAGGTGGCTCGCTCGTTTTCGACGAGGTCGGCGATTACGACGACGAGACGCAGGCGCGGATCGTGCGTATGCTCGACGCGCTGCCCGATCCCGCACCGCGTATCATGGCGACGACGCAGATCGACCTCGCGGGGCTGATGGAGGCGGGCAAGTTCCGTCAGGACCTGTTCTACCGGCTGGGCGGCGTGACGCTGAACGTGCCGAGCCTGCGCGAGCGGGTCGAGGATATCCCGCTTCTGGCCGAGCATTTCCTTGCCCGCGCCGAGCGTGATGGGCTGGGGCTGCGCCGTTTCACGCCCGAGGCGCTGCAACTCGTGCGCGCCTATTCCTGGCCCGGCAACGTGCGCCAGCTGGAGAACACGATCCGCCGGCTTGCCGTGACCTCGCCCGAAGAGGAAATCACCCGGGCCGAGGCGGAATTCGTGCTGGGCAACCAGCCCGCGATCGAGCCGCTACGTCAGGGCGGCGAGGGCGAGAAGTTGTCCTCCTCCATCGCACGCCACCTGCGGCGCTATTTCGACCTTCACGGCGGCACGCTGCCACCGCCGGGCCTCTACGACCGGATTTTGAAGGAAATGGAGGCGCCGCTGATCGAAATCGCCTTGGATGCAACCGGCGGCAATCAAGCCAGATGTGCCGATTTGCTCGGCATCAACCGCAATACGTTGCGGAAAAAGATCACTGATCTGGATATTCAGGTGACACGGCGCCGCAAACTGATGTAAACCCGCAACAGGGGCCTGTGGCTTTTCCGTCTAACGGATTCGCGAGCTTCAGCCCGGAATGAGGGGGCATTGGTGCAGGGCAGCACGGCATATCGCTCAGGCTGGGACCGTTTGGCGCGCTTTCGCCGCCAGAAGCGGGTCCGCAACCTGTTCACCTTCGGCCTGGTGGTGCTTGGCCCGGCACTCGCGATTGCGACCTTTATCGTCCTCGGCCCCCTGGGACAGGGGGCGGACAGCACCGCGCTGCGCCTGATCCTGCTCGCCGATTTCGTCTATTTTCTGCTGCTCGCCGGTCTGATTTTGATGCGGCTGGTGCAGATCATCGCAGCCCGGCGCGCCCATTCCGCCGGCTCGCGGCTCACCCTGCGCCTGACGGGCGTTTTCGCGGGCATTGCGCTGGTGCCGACGATCCTCGTCGCAGTCTTCGCGTTCCTTACCGTGAATATCGGCCTCGAGGGGTGGTTTTCCGACCGCGTGCGCTCGGTCGTCGGCACCTCGCTTCAGGCCGCCGAGGCCTATCAGTCCGAGCACAAGCGCGAT
The DNA here is from genome assembly GCF_001940525.2 of Thioclava nitratireducens. Taxonomy (NCBI): domain Bacteria; kingdom Pseudomonadati; phylum Pseudomonadota; class Alphaproteobacteria; order Rhodobacterales; family Paracoccaceae; genus Thioclava; species Thioclava nitratireducens. The sequence continues at coordinate 2,404,024 of NZ_CP019437.1, read as the reverse complement.
CTGGTGCAGGACAGCCGGGCGCTCGCGAATTTCCTCGACCTGCGTCGGCAGGCGTCGACCTTCATGTCGGATGGCGAGCTGCGCGAATTGCTCATTACCGGGCAGGCGGGCATCCAGCGCGGCGTGAAAGAGGCCTATGTGATCGACGGTACGGGGCGCATCATCGCGCGCGGCGATCGCTCTTATCTCTTTGATTACGAAGAACCTTCTCCGCGTGACATCGTCGAGGCGCAGAAGGGCGAGACGGTGCTGATCGAGGATTGGCCGAACTCGGAACTGCGCGCGCTGATCCGGCTCGACGCTTTCGTGGATCGGTATCTGTATATCTCGCGCAAGGTGGATGGGCAGATTCTCGCGCTGCTGGACAAGACGCGCGAGACGGTGACGCTCTATCAGCAATTGGAGAGCGCTCGCGGTCGCGTCATCTTCGAATTCGGGCTGGTCTATTTCGGCTTCGCGCTGATCCTGATCCTCGCCGCGCTCTGGATGGGGCTGTGGTTCGCGGAGCGCCTGTCTCGGCCGATCGGGCGGCTCGCCGCCGCCGCGGAGCGGGTCGGCGCGGGTGATTTGGACGCGCGGGTGATCGAGGCCGAGGGCGACGACGAGATCGCGACGCTTGGCGAGGCGTTCAACCGCATGACCGGGCAACTGAAGGGCCAGCGCATGGCCCTGATGGAGAATCACCGCGAGACGGAAGAACGCCGTCGCCTGTTCGATTCCGTGCTGTCCTCGGTGACTTCGGGGGTGATCGGACTCGATGCCGACGGGCGGATCGATTTCATGAACCGGGCGGCTATGCAGTTGCTGGCGCTCAATAGCGTGAGCGATCATTCCCGCGACCTTGCAACCGCCGTTCCAGAATTTCTCTCGATTTACAACAAGTTGCAGGACGGTCTTAATGAAGTTGCGCAGGAGGAAATCCGGATTTCGCGCGGCGGGCGGCTGGAGAGCCTGCTGGTGCGCATGGCCGTTCGACGCAACGATCTGGGCACGCCCGAGGGCTATGTGGTCGCGTTCGAGGATGTGACCGATCTGGTCTCTGCGCAGCGGATGGCGGCCTGGGGCGACGTGGCGCGGCGCATCGCACATGAGATCAAGAACCCGCTCACGCCGATCCAGCTCTCGGCCGAACGGATCAAGCGTAAGTTCGGCAAGATGACCGAGGGCGAAGACCTAGAAACGCTCAATCAGCTTACCGGCGTTATTGTGCGCCAGACCAATGACTTGCGGCGCATCGTGGACGAGTTCTCGCGCTTTGCCCGGATGCCCGAGCCCGACCGTGCCGATCACGATCTTGCGCAGCTCGTGCGCGATGCGGCGACCTTGCAGCAAGACAGCCTGCATGGCGCGAAACTGGTGACGGATGTCCCGACCGAGCCGGTGATCGTCGAACTGGACGCGACGATGATTTCGCAAGCGGTGACTAACCTCGTGAAGAACGCGGGCGAAGCGATTGAATCCTATACGGAAAAAGGGCACGTGGAGGAAGGCTACGCGCCCGAGGTGCGCCTCGATATGGAAGTCGCCTCCGATCACGTGACGATCCATATCGCGGATAACGGGATCGGCCTGCCGCCGGACCGTTCACGCCTGTTCGAGCCTTACGTGACGACGCGCGAGAAAGGCACCGGGCTGGGTCTTCCCATCGTCAAGAAGATCATCGAGGAACATGGTGGAACGTTGACGCTGAGCGACGCGCCCGCCTTCGTAGAGGGCGCCCATCGCGGGGCGCTCGCCGAAATCAGGCTCCCACGCGCCCGAGCAGCGCTCAGAGCCATCAAGGAGAGGGGCGAAGCCCCCGGGGAAGTGACATGAGCGACATTCTGATCGTCGACGACGAGAAAGACATCCGCGAGCTGATCGCCGACATCCTGCGCGACGAAGGCTTCAAGACACGCCTCGCGGCGAATTCCAACGAGTGCATGGACGAGATCAACGCGCAGGAACCGGCGCTGATGATCCTCGATATCTGGCTGAAGGACAGCAAGATGGACGGGATCGACATCCTCAAGACGGTCAAGCGCGACAATCCGGACGTGCCGGTGATCATCATCTCGGGCCACGGCAATATCGAGATCGCAGTGGCGGCTATCAAGCAGGGCGCTTACGACTTCATCGAGAAGCCGTTCAACATCGACCAGCTGATGGTGGTGATCTCCCGCGCGATGGAGACGGCGCGGCTGCGGCGCGAGAACTCGACGCTCAAGCGCCGCGACATGTCCTCGGGCGAAATGATCGGCGACTCGGCGGCGTTCCGGCGGCTGAAGGATCAGCTCGACAAGGTGACCAAGTCCAACGGCCGGGTGATGCTGACGGGCGAGCCGGGCTCGGGCAAGGAGATGGCCGCGCGCTACATCCACCAGTTCTCGACCCGTGCGGCGGGGCCCTTCGTCACGGTCAATTCCGCCTCGATCGAGCCCGACCGGATGGAAGAGGTCCTCTTCGGGCGCGAGACGCCCGAGCGCGGCGTCGAGAAGGGCTTGCTGGAGCAGGCCCATGGCGGCGTGATCTATTTCGACGAGGTGGCGGAGATGCCGCTCGGCACGCAGTCGAAGATCCTGCGCGTCTTGACCGAGCAGCAATTTCTGCGTGTGGGCGGGGCCGACAAGGTCCGCGTCGACCTGCGGGTTATCTCGTCGACGACCCGCGATCTGACGGCACAGATCCGCGAGGGGCATTTCCGGCAGGAGCTCTACGACCGGCTCAACGTGGTGCCGATCGAGGTGCCGCCGCTCTCCGAGCGCCGTGAGGACGTGCCGCTTCTGGCCGACCATTTCCTGCGCGGCTTCAACGAGACCCAAGGCCTGCCGCTGCGAGAAATCTCGGAAGAGGCGGCGGCGCTGATGCAGACGATGGAGTGGCCCGGCAACGTCCGCCAGCTGCGCAACGTGATCGAGCGGGTGCTGATCCTCGGGGAAGGCACGGGCGTGATCGAGGCGCGCGAATTGCCCGGCCAGGAAGGCCCGGCGGATGAAGGGCGCATCGTTCTGGGCGGCGCGCTTGCAACGCTTCCACTGCGCGAGGCGCGCGAGCTGTTCGAGCGCGAATATCTGCTCACCCAGATCAACCGTTTCGGGGGCAACATCTCGCGCACCGCGAATTTCGTCGGCATGGAGCGCTCGGCGCTGCACCGCAAGCTCAAATCGCTCGGCGTCGTCACCACGAACAAGGCCGGCGCCCGCGTCGCCCAGTTTGACGGCGGCGAGGAGTAACCAAAAAACGCGCGCTCCTTGCGGGGCGCGCGTCTTGTCTTCGGCTTGGAAGAAATATCCCGGGGTGAGCCCGGAACGGGCGAGGGGCAGAGCCCCTCTTTTTTATTTCTCCGGCAAGAGCCCGCGCGGGCTGAAGCGCAGCACCATCAGCAGGATGATACCCATCACCAGCATCCGCATATGCGGGGCCGATTGGATCAGGTGATCCTTGAACCCGCCATCGGGGAAGGGAGCCGCCAGCGCGCCCATGATATCCGGGCCCCAGTCGCCTGCCTTGACCCAGACATACCAGATCAGCACGCCACCGAGGATCGAACCCCAGTTGTTCCCCGAGCCGCCCACGATCACCATCACGAGGATCAGGAAGGTGTAGCGCAGCGGGTTGTAGGAGGTCGGCGTCATCTGCCCGTCGAGCGAGATCATCATCGCGCCCGCAAGCCCGATCACCGCCGAGCCCAGCACGAAGATCTGCAGATGGCGGCGCGTGACGTTCTTGCCCATTGCCGCCGCCGAGATCTCGTTGTCGCGGATCGCGCGCATCATCCGGCCCCAGGGCGATTTCAGCGACATCTCGGTCAGCCAGATCAGCGCGAGGATGACGATCACGAACAGCACGAGGAAGGCCAGCTTCACCACGATGGTCGAGCCAAGCTGCGGATCGAAGCCCCAGCTCTGCATTTGCGCGACGAAGTCGGGCGAGTTCTGCAGGTCGATCTCGTAGGGCACCGGCCAGGGGCGCGGGATGCCATTCACGTTCAGCACGCCGCGGTCGAGCCACTGCTCGTTCTTCAGGATCGCAACGATGATCTCCGCGATGCCCAGCGTGGCGATCGCGAGGTAATCCGAGCGCAGGCCGAGGGCGGTCTTGCCGACCAGCCAAGCCGCGCCTGCGGCGAGAACCGCGCCCACGGGCCAGGAGATCAGCGTCGGAAGGCCAAGCCCGCCGAGGTTGCCCTGCGCCGAGGGGTTGATCGCCTCGATCACTTCGACCGCCGGATCGAAGAGCCAGCGATAGGTGAAGAAGCCGACGATCAGCACGGCCGTCACGGCGAGACCGCGCGTCTTTCCGCGCAGATTGCGCCAGATCCAGACCGCCGCCAGCACGGCGACGATGGCCACGAAGAAGGCCGCCATGATGCCCGGACCGCCGCCCGAGAAAGCGCCGGGGGTGGGCGGCATGGAGATCAGCACCGGGGCGAGGCCGCCAAGCGCGAGGAAGCCCATCGCGCCCGCGTTGAACAGGCCCGCATAGCCCCATTGCATGTTCACGCCGAGCGCCATGATCGCCGACAGAAGCCCCATGTTGAGAATGCCGAGCGCCGAGTTCCAGCCCGAGGTGAAACCTTCGAGCAGGATGAGCGCGGCCATGATGGCGAAGAAGAGGGGCGCACGGAGACGGCTGGTCTCACCAGCCTGACGATTGCTGCTCATACGATTTTCCCCTTGAAGAGGCCGGTCGGCTTGAAGATCAGGACAAGGATCAGGATCGTGAAGCTGACTGCGTATTTGTAGTCGGTGGAGAGAAGCTGAACGAGCCCGTCCGGCTCCCAGTTCGGGATCAGATAGGTCGCCACCTTCTTCCAAGCGTAGGTGAGGCCCACCTCCGAGAAGGAGATCACGAAGCCGCCCGCGATCGCGCCCACCGGGTTGCCGATGCCGCCGACGATGGCCGAGGCGAAGATCGGTAGCAGAAGCTGGAAATAGGTGAAGGCTTTGAACGACTTGTCGAGCCCGTAGAGCGTGCCTGCGATGGTCGCGAGCGCGCCGGTGATGATCCAGGTCACGGCCACGACCTTGTTCGGGTCGATGCCGGACAGCAGCGCCAGATCCTCGTTATCGGAAAACGCGCGCATGGATTTGCCGGTGCGCGTCTTGCCGAGGAACCAGAACAGCGCGGCCACGGTGATGATCGCGGTGACGACGGTGATCACCTGCGTCGAGCGCAGCGTCAGCGGCTCGGAGAGGCCCGTCATGTCGCGCCATTGCCGGGCGTTGATGACGAAGCGGGTGCCGTCGTCGAAATTGATCTGGTCGACGCCGATCAGGAAGCGTGTGAGCGCGTTCATCACGAACATCACGCCGACCGAGACCATGACCATGACCACGGGCGCAGCCCTGACTTTTCGGTAATACTGGTAAACGACCTTGTCGGTCCCGAGCATCAGCGCCGAGGTGATGACGATGCCGAAGGGCAATGCGAGCAGGGCGGTCGGCAGAGGCCCGAAGCTGATCCCCATCGCCTGGAAACCCCAGGTGATCAGGATCACGACCCCGGTGCCGAAGGCCATCGTGTCGCCATGGGCGAAGTTGGAAAACCGCAGGATCGAGTAGATCAGCGTGACCCCGAGCGCGCCGAGCGCAAGCTGCGCGCCATAGGCGGTGGCGGGGATGATGACGTAATTGGTAACCGCGACGAGCGCGTTGATGAGTTCCATTCCTCAGCCCCCCAGGAAGGTGCGGCGGACTTCCGGGTCGGCCAGAAGGGCCTCGCCAGTGTCGGTGTACTTGTTCGCGCCCTGCACGAGGACATAGCCTTTATCCGCGATCTCAAGCGCTTGGCGGGCGTTCTGTTCGACCATCAGGATCGAGATGCCGGTGCGCGCGACCTCGATGATGCGGTCGAACAGCTCGTCCATCACGATGGGCGAGACGCCTGCGGTCGGCTCGTCGAGCATCAGGAGCTTCGGCTGGGTCATCAGCGCGCGGCCCACGGCGACCTGCTGACGCTGCCCGCCTGACAGTTCGCCCGCATTCTGGCGACGCTTTTCCTTCAGGATCGGGAACAGGTCGAAGACCTGATCCATCGTGCCCCGGAAATCGTCGTCGCGGATGAAGGCGCCCATCTCGAGGTTTTCCTCGACCGTCATGGTCGGGAAGACGTTGTTCACCTGCGGAACGAAGCCCATGCCTTTCTTGACGCGGTCCTGCGGCGAGAGGCCGGTGATGTCCTGCCCGTCGAGCGTGACCTTGCCTTCGCGCAGACCGAGCATCCCGAAGACCGCCTTCATCGCGGTGGATTTGCCTGCGCCGTTCGGGCCGACGATCACCGCGATCTCGCCTTTTTCGACGGTCAGGGTGCAGTCGTGCAGGATGTCGGCCTTGCCGTAGCCGCCGGTCATGTGTGAGGCGTCGAGGTAGCTCATTGGTCGCCTCCATGGCCTGCTTCGTCGCCCAGACCGGGCTGCGCGCCGTGGTCTTCATGCGCGGCGGTCTCGGCGGTTTCCTCGGCCTTGACCTTGTTCTTCAGGCCGGTCCCCAGATAGGCCTCGATCACGGCCTCGTTTTCCATGATGTGATCGGCGGACCCTTGGGCCAGCACCTTGCCCTCGGCCATCACGATGACCGGGTCGCAGAGGCGGCCGATGAAATCCATGTCATGTTCGATCACGCAGAAGGTGTAGCCGCGCTCCTTGTTCAGTCGCACGATGGCATCGCCGATCGTGTTCAGAAGCGTCCGGTTCACGCCCGCGCCGACCTCGTCGAGGAAGACGATCTTGGCTTCGACCATCATCGTGCGGCCCAGTTCCAGAAGCTTCTTCTGACCCCCCGAGAGGTTCCCTGCCTTCTCATCCTTGAGATGCGAAATCGTCAGGAAATCAAGCACTTCATCGGCTTTCTTCAGAAGCGCCGCTTCTTCCTCGCGGATGTGTTTTCGCCCGAACCACGTGTTCCAGAGCGTCTCGCCGGCTTGCCCGGTGGGCACCATCATCAGGTTCTCGCGCACGGTGAGCGAAGGAAACTCATGCGCGATCTGGAAGGTGCGCAGCAGACCCTTGTGGAACAGCTCGTGCGGGGCAAGCCCGGTGATGTCCTCGCCATCCATCGTTACACGGCCCGCGGTGGGTTCGTGCACGCCTGCGATGACGTTGAAGAGCGTGGATTTGCCGGCGCCGTTCGGTCCGATCAGCCCGGTGATAGAGCCGGTTGCAATCTCGAGGCTCGCGCCATCGACCGCCCGGAATCCGCCGAAGGATTTGACTAGGTTTTCAACCCGGATCATAGGGTCCCCTGAGTTGTAGGCATGTTAGCTTCACGCCGCATCTTGTTGTTTTATAATTGAAAACAGCCCGGATCTCTCCGGGCTGTCTCGCGTCTGATGATCGCTTAGCGGTACTTCACCGTTTCGATCTTGTCGTCCTTGATCTCGATTTCGCGGAAGGTGCCCGCGGCTTCGCCATTGCCGATCAGGTTGACGGCGGTCGCGCCTTCGTAATCGACAGGCTTGCCTTCCTTGATCAGGTCGAGCGCCTTGCCCAGCTCGCCGGGATAGATCTTCTCGCCGGGGCCGTTCGCGACTTCCATGACCTTGTCCTTGTAGACTTTCGGGTCGGTGGAGTCGGCGGCCTGCATCGCCAGCAGCATCAGGGCCGCCGCGTCATAAGCGCCGCCCGAATAGGCCGACGAGCCGTCGAAGCCGGCTTTCTCGGCCATGCCGAGATAGGTCTTCATGCCGTCGCCCGCGGAGTCGGGAAGCTGACCGAAGGAGCCGTTGATTTCCGAGCCGAAATTGTCTTCGAGCGTCTGGCTGACCATGCCGTCGGGGAAGACGAAGGTCTCGAAGGCGCCGGTGTCGAGCGCGCCGCGCAGGATGCCCGAGCCGCCCTGGTCGATATAGCCGACGATGACGAGCGCGTCGCCACCCGCGGAGGCGAGCGATGCGACTTCTGCGGAGTAGTCGCCCTTGCCGTCTTCATGCGCGGCCGAGATCGTGACGTTGCCGCCCTTGGCCTTGTAGGCTTTCTCGAAGCTGTCCGCGAGACCCTTGCCGTAGTCGTTGTTGGTGTAGGTGACGGCGGCGTTCTTGATGCCTTTCTCGATCAGCTCATCGGCCATGACTTCGCCCTGACGCGCATCCGACGGAGCGGTGCGGAAGAACAGGCCATCGTCTTCGAGATCCGAGAGCGCCGGCGAGGTCGCCGAGGGCGAGATCATCACGACGCCGTTCGGCATGGCGACGTTCTGCAGGACAGCGGTGGTCGCGCCCGAGCACATCGCGCCCATGATGCCAGCGACCTTGTCGGTGGTGACGAGCGTTTCGCCAGCCGCGGTTGCGGCTGCTGCGTCGACGCAGGTCGAGTCGCCGCGAACTGCGGTCACGGTGTCGCCACCCAGCAGCTTGCCGGAGTCGGAGACTTCCTTGATCGCCATCTCGGCACCCTGCGCCATCGGCGGGGCGAGCGATTCAAGCGGGCCGGTAAAGCCCAGCAGGACGCCCATCTTCACGTCATCGGCATATGCGCCGGTCGCGCCAAGCGCGATCGCAGCCGAAGCCAGAAGCAGTTTTTTCATGTGTTCACTCCCGTGTTGGAACTCGCGTTCTTGCGCGAGGTTAGTGCGCGGTGCGTCAAATGTGAAGAACCGCGAGTGGCGCGATGACGCGAAAAACCGACCCGAAGGTCAAGCATCGCGCAATGCGACGTAACGGCAATTTGGGCCGTTGTGCAAATTCGTGAAAGGCGAGGGGGCGGATTGCGCAATTTTCAGTCGAGCGAGTCTTCCGGTCCAGCCTCGGAGGCGGCGTCGGGGATCTCCTTCTCGCCCGCAGCGCTCGCGCCGCGTTCACGGTAGGGTGTGGTCTGGTAATGCGCGCGGTAGCATTTCGAGAAATGCGAGGGGCTGGCGAAGCCGCAGGCCATGGCAACGTTGATCACGCTCATTTCGGTCTGCATCAGCAGGTTACGCGCCTTCTGCAGCCGCAATTCCATGTAATAGCGCTTGGGCGAGCGGTTGAGGTAGCGGCGGAACAGCCGCTCCAGCTGGCGCGCCGACATGCCGACCTCGGTGGCGAGCGTCGCGGGGCTGATCGGGTCTTCGATATTGCGCTCCATCCGGCCGATCACCTGCGCGAGCTTCGGGTGGCGCACGCCGATGCGGGTGGGAATCGATAGCCGCTGGGTGTCGCGGTCCGAGCGGATCGAGGAATGGATCAGCTGATCGGCGACGGTATTGGCCAGTTCTTCGCCGTGATCGCGGGCGATCAGCCGCAGCATCAGGTCGATCGAGGCGGTGCCGCCCGCCGTCGTCACCCGGTTGCCGTCGATCACAAACACGCCCTTGGTCAGTTCGATATCGGGAAAATCCTCGGCGAAGGCGTCGATATTCTCCCAGTGGATCGTCGCGCGCTTGCCGTCGAGCAGACCCGCGCGGGCCAGCGCGTAAGAGCCAGTGCACAAGCCGCCCATCACCGCGCCGCGCCGCGCCTCGCGCCGCAGCCAGTTCAACAGCGGCTTGCTGACCGCCTCGGCCACGTCGATGCCGCCGCAGACCAGCACCATCGTGTCGCGTCCCAGCTCCTCCAGACCGATATCGGTGCGGAAGGTCGTCCCGTTCGAGCAGGTGACATCCGCGCCGGACTCTGAGGCGAGTTTCCACGTGTAGAGCGTGCGACCGGATACCTGGTTGGCAAGGCGCAGCGGCTCGATCGCGCTTGCGAAGGCCATCATCGTGAATCGCTCTAGAAGCAGGAAGACGACCGAACGCTGGCGTGCGTCCGGGCCAATCCGGATCATTCCTTGCGAAGGGGCTGGCCGACGGGTGGGGCGGGGATCAGGCATGTCGTCAATCCGTCATCTGTGGTGAATCACCGAAACAGGAAATTGGCGCGCGCCGCAAGAGGGGGGCAAGGTGGGCGCTGCAGACTTGTCGAAATGCAAATTCGGGTTTGTTTCCCAGACCCGCGCCGTCTATAAGCGGCGCCGAATGAACACGACCACGCTTTTGGAGGATCAGATGGGCAAGGGTTGGAGCAAATCGGACTGGCGCGCGAAACCGCGGGTTCAGATGCCCGACTATCCCGATCAGGGGGCGCTGAACGCTGTCGAGGCACAGCTGTCGCGGATGCCGCCGCTGGTCTTCGCGGGCGAGGCGCGCACGCTGAAGGCGGAGCTTGCGAAAGCTGCGCGTGGCGAGGCGTTCCTGCTTCAGGGCGGCGACTGCGCCGAGTCCTTCGGGGAATTCTCCGCCGACAATATCCGTGACACGTTCAAGGTGATGCTGCAGATGGCGGTCGTGCTCACCTGGGGCGCGAAGGTTCCGGTCATCAAGGTCGGCCGCATGGCGGGCCAGTTCGCCAAGCCGCGTTCGGCGCCGACCGAGACCATCGACGGCACCGAGCTGCCGAGTTACCGCGGCGACATCATCAACGGTTTCGAATTCACCTCGGAGGCGCGTCTGCCCGATCCGAACCGGATGCTGCAGGCCTACACGCAGGCGGCGGCGTCGCTGAACCTGCTGCGCGCCTTCTCGACGGGCGGTTTCGCCGACATCCACCGCGTCCAGAGCTGGATCGCCGGCTTCACCGATGCCGACGAGGCCGAGAAATACCGCGAAGTCGCCAACCATATCAGCGAGGCGATGGACTTCATGCGGGCCGCGGGCGTGACCTCGGAAACCGCGAATGAGCTGGCTTCGGTCGATTTCTACACGTCGCACGAGGCGCTGCTGCTGGAATACGAAGAGGCGCTCTGCCGCATCGATTCCACCTCCGGCCTGCCGATTGCGGGCACCGGTCACATGCTCTGGATCGGTGACCGAACCCGTCAGCCCGACGGTGCACATGTCGAATTCGCACGCGGCGTGCAGAACCCGATCGGTCTGAAATGCGGCCCCACCACCACCGAGGACGACCTCAAGGTGCTGATGGAGAAGCTGAACCCGGAGAACGAAGCGGGCCGTCTGACGCTGATCGCGCGCTTCGGCGCGGGCAAGGTTGGCGATCACCTGCCGCGCCTGATCCGCACGGTCGAGGCCGAGGGCGCGAATGTCGTCTGGTCCTGCGATCCGATGCATGGCAACACGATCAAGTCCGCATCGGGCTTCAAGACCCGCCCGTTCGACTCCGTGCTGCGCGAGGTGAAGGAATTCTTCGCGATTCACAAAGCCGAGGGCACGATCCCCGGCGGCGTGCATTTCGAGATGACCGGCAAGGACGTGACCGAATGCACCGGCGGCGTGCGCGCGGTAACCGACGGCGATCTTTCCTCGCGCTACCACACCGCCTGCGACCCGCGCCTGAACGCCTCGCAATCGCTGGAACTGGCGTTCCTCGTGGCCGAGGAGCTGCAGGACCGCCGCAAGCTGGCGAAAGCGGCCTCGCAATAAGGCGCGATCGTCGCGCCGCGGCACAGTTTCCGAAATAGATCGGCCCGGACCTTTGCGTCCGGGCCTATTTATTGCTGTCGGCGGTGCAGAGGTCATCCATCACGGGTCTTAACCCTCCTGTCGCACCACCCGGAACATCGCGCGGCGCTCTTCCGGGGTCATTTCCGCCAGATGTGCGGCGCGGGATTTCGGCCGCGGGGTGTAAGGCGTCTGGCTTTCGGCGAAGCCAGAGGTGGCGGCGGTCGGCACGGGCTGCTCGAAGGAGTGCGCCGGAGGAGACCTGCGCCCAGTCGGTCGGGGCGAAGGCTGCGGGTCGCGCAGGGGCGGCATCTCCAAAGGCTTGATCCGCGCGGCTGACACGGTAAAGCGGCGCGGGGCACGTCCTGCGTCGAGGCTACCGTCCGCCGCCTCCGGAGCGCGCAGAGGCTCCGCTACGAAACATCCAAGCGCGCGCGTCACCGCCTCGAAATCGTCCGTCAGCGGCAGCATCAGCAGATGGCCCGTCAGTTCCGGTTTTCCGAGCCCTGCGGCCGAGGTCAGTTGCGCCTCGGCGATGGCGGGACGCGCGAAGACGGCCTCGGTCAGATCGGCGATCTGTTTGCGGGCTTCGGGCGCGAAGAGCGAGGTCAGGGGCATGCCGCGCACCTCCATTCCCATCAGGCCGCAGATATGCTGGCCCGCAAGGCGAAACCGCGCCATGCCCGGCGCGACGCGCTCGAGGATGAAGGCGAATTGCAGTGCCCGGTCGATGCCGCGCGGATCGATATCGGCGCGCGCGGGCATCGGGCGACCGTCGAGCAGCGCCTCCCAATAGGCGTGCAGCTCGTTGCCGACCCGGCGACCTTTGGCCGAGGCGGGGGATGCAGCGTTGCTGTCGGTCTCGCGATCCATTTCTATCATCCTTGTTTCGTCCCGCGCGGCACGGGCGCGGGGCCGCTTTCTCTCGCCCGGCGCGCCGGTGGCGCGGGGCGCCTTGCGGTTGACCGTCGGGACGAAATCGTTACTGAACTCTTACCGGGCCCCAAGTTAGGCCATTTTTTCGTCACATGGAGAAAGAAACTCTTAAATGGTTAAGCCCGCCCCAGAGCCGCGCCCGGAGGGGGCGCCCGCCGCCGCCACCGTCTCGATGACCGGATTTGCCGCCGGACAGGGGAGCGGCGCGGGGCATGACTGGAGCTGGGATCTGCGCTCGGTCAATGGCAAGGGCTTCGACCTGCGGTTGCGGCTGCCCGATATCGAGGGGCTGGAGCCGGCGCTGCGCAAGGCGGTCGGCGAACGGGTCGCGCGGGGTAACGTCACGCTGAACCTGAAGCTCACGCAGGCCGTAGGCAGTGCCGCGATGCGGATCGAGCCGGAGGTGCTGAACGCCGCCCTTGCTGCCGTCGACAAGGTCGAGCGCGCCGCCGAACGCAAGGGCGTGGCGCTGGCGCCGCTCAAGCCGAGCGACCTGATGGCGATGCGCGGGGTGATCGACCACTCGGGCAGCACGATCGAGGATCCCGCCGCACTGCTGGCCGCCTTGATGGAGAGTTTTGCGCCCGTTCTGGAAAGCTTCGTCGCGATGCGCCGCGAGGAAGGCGCGCGGACGGGCGCGTTGCTGGCCTCCCGCATCGACGAGATCGCGGCGTTGACCGATGAAGCGGAAATCGCCGCCGCAGCGCGCGCTCCGAAAGCTGCAGAGACGCTGCGCGCGGCGCTCGCGCGGGTGATGGAAGCGACCGAGGCCGATCCCGACCGGGTCGCGCAGGAACTGGCGCTGATCGCGATCAAGGCGGATGTCACCGAAGAGATCGAACGGCTCCGCGTCCATGTCGAGGCCGCGCGCGCGCTTCTCGCCGAGACCGGGCCCGTGGGCCGCAAATTCGAATTTCTGGCGCAGGAATTCGTGCGCGAGGCCAATACGCTGTGCTCGAAATCGGGCGATGCGGAGTTGACGCGGATCGGTCTGGCGTTGAAATACGCGATCGACCAGCTGCGCGAGCAGATCCAGAACGTAGAGTGATACCAATGCCCGACACTGCCCGCCGCGGCCTTCTGATCATCCTGTCCTCGCCCTCGGGCGCTGGAAAATCCACGCTTGCCAAACGGCTGATGAGCTGGGATCCGACGCTGCGCTTCTCGGTCTCGGCCACGACGCGCGATCCGCGCACGGGCGAGACCGATGGTGTCGAGTATTTCTTCAAGACCCGCGCAGAGTTCGAAGCGATGGTGGTGCAGGGCGACATGCTGGAACATGCCGAGGTGTTCGGCAATTTCTACGGCACCCCGAAAGGCCCGGTGGAGGCGGCGATGGGCGAGGGGCGCGATACGCTCTTCGACGTCGACTGGCAGGGCGGTCAGCAGATCCGCAACTCCACGCTTGGCAAGGACGTGGTCTCGATCTTCATTCTGCCGCCTTCGATCGCGGCGCTGGAAGACCGTCTGCGCAGCCGCGCGCAGGACAGCGACGACGTGATCCGCAGCCGGATGGAGAAATCGCTCGCCGAGATCAGCCATTGGTCGGAATATGACTATGTTCTGGTCAATGACGACCTCGACCGCGCCGAGGAGATGCTGCGCACCATTCTGACTGCGGAGCGTAACCGCCGCGACCGTCAGGTCGGGCTCAGCGAATTCGTGCGAAAACTGAACAGGGAGTTCGACGCAAGATGATTTACGAACTGGACGGGATCGCCCCGAAAATCGCCGAAGACGCATGGGTCGCCGCCGACGCCAACGTGATCGGCAAGGTCGTGTTGGAGGCCGAAACCTCGGTTTGGTTCTGCGCGACCCTGCGCGGCGATAACGAGGAAATCCGGGTCGGACGCGGCTCGAACCTGCAGGAAAACGTGGTCTGCCATACCGATATGGGTTTTCCGCTGACCATCGGCGAAAATTGCACGATCGGCCACAAGGCGATGCTGCATGGATGCACGATCGGGGACGGCTCGCTGATCGGGATGGGGGCGACGGTTCTGAATGGGGCGAAGATCGGCAAGGGCTGCCTGATCGGCGCCGGTGCGCTGATCACCGAGGGCAAGGAAATTCCCGACGGCAGCCTCGTGATGGGCGCGCCGGGCAAGATCGTTCGCGAACTCGACGAGGGCGCGCGCAAGGCGCTTCTGGGCTCGGCCGCGCATTACCGCGAGAATGCGGCGCGTTTCGCCAAGGGGTTGAAAGCGATCGGCTAATTGTCGCGACGCTTGTCGACCGGCAAGGTGAATATATCGAAATCGAGCTGGGGATGCGCGGCGCGCACCTCCTGCCGGATGAAGTCGATATTCGGAAGCGGAGTGGAATAGGCCCGCAGCTTGCCGGCAAACCCGAACCGTTCGAGACGCTTTGCCAGATCGAGAATGTCGAACCGCGTGGTCAGCAGCGGCGCCAGCACCAGTTCGGGGCGCAGAGCCGCCATCTTTTTCGCGGTGATCTGGTCGTATTGCAGTACCTGAATCGCCTGGCCCGAAATCTCGTTGAGCGACGGGGGCAACTTTCCGCCCGGGTCTACAAGCAGAAGGTTGCTGCTCTCGGACGTTTTCACGCATTGAAAGAGAACAGCTTGTAGCGCAAGGCGGGAACTCGGGGTTCTTGGCATAATTCGTAATAACCTCATCGCCCCCGATGATGTATTCGACGGAACCCGACCGGGCTCGGCTAAATACACGCCTAGGTTTAACGTCTCGGTAGCCATTCTACAACCCATTGATTGCGAACCGCGAAGCGTGAGTTGCAATGCCGATGCAGGGTTGGATTTCATGTCTATGACAAGCCTTTACAGCTCGCCTCGCATCGCTCAAACCTTGCTCCGAACGAGATGGCAGGCGGGGAGGCGCGGCAATGAGCCAAGGGGCGATCGGACAGGTTCTCGACGCGCTGCCGAGCGCGGTTTTGCTGATCGGGCGCGACGAGCGGATCGCGCAGGGCAATCTCGCAGCCAATCGGCTGTTCGGAACGCAGTTTCTCGGGCGCCCCTATGTGACGGCGTTGCGCCAGCCCGGCTTCGGGGCGGCGGTGAGCGCGGCGCTGCGCGGGGCGCGACCCGATCCGGTTCGCCTGCGGCTGCATCCCACCGGTCAGGCCGAGACGATCACGCTGGTGCATTTCTCTCCGCTGCCGCCCGCGCCCGAAGGGCCGCTTGCGACGAATTCGGTTCTGGCAAGCTTCGAAGACATCACGGCTCTCGAATCTGCCGAAGCCATGCGGCGCGATTTCGTTGCAAATGTGAGCCACGAGTTGCGCACGCCGCTGACCGCGCTGATGGGCTTCATCGAGACGCTCCGCTCGAGCGCGCGCGACGATGCGGCGGCGCGCGACCGGTTCCTGTCGATCATGGAGCGCGAGGCGGCGCGGATGAACCGTCTGGTGGGCGATCTTCTCTCGCTCAGCCGTGTCGAGGGCGAAGAGAGGATGCGTCCCACTGGCAAGGTCGATCTGGCGCTGGTGCTCAAAGGGATCACGCAGACGCTAGAACCCGTGGCAGAAGCGGCACAGGTGAAGCTGATCTCCGAGGGCGAGGCCGGGGCCTTGCCGGTGCAGGGCGACCCCGATCAGCTGACGCAGGTCTTCTCGAACCTCGTGGAGAACGCGATCAAATATGGCGGGCAGGGCGGCGAGGTGCGGCTGCGGGTCTCACTGATCCCGCATGAGCCGGTGTTGCGCGGCAAAGCCTATCGCGTCGATGTGATCGACCGCGGCGAGGGCATCGACGAACAGCACCTGCCGCGCCTGACCGAGCGCTTCTACCGCGTCGATACCCACCGCTCGCGCGAGAAGGGCGGAACGGGGCTGGGTCTCGCCATCGTCAAGCATATCGTGGCGCGCCACCGTGGCCGGTTCCGCGTCGACAGCAAGAAGGGCGAGGGCAGCTGCTTCACGGTGATCCTGCCTGCGGCCTGAGAGCGCGCCGGTACGGTTCGGTTTCGGCTAGACGAGATGCGCTGACGTTCTGTCACTTCCGCGTCGCGCTCCCTTGAACCGGGACGCGCAAACCGATAGCTTTATGGCAACTTCAAATCGGAGGGCGTAATGATGACGCCCAAGCGTCCCCGGTCGGCGGGCGCGCTCCCGACAGCTGCATCGCCCGCGCGGGCGGTGAAACCGGCTCAGGTCGAGTCCCCCGCGACCAAATCCGCCAAGTCCGGCGAGGGGCTATATGCCGCTCTCGATCTTGGCACCAACAGTTGCCGGATGCTGATTGCCCGTCCCAAGGGTTCTCAGTTTCAGGTCGTGGACAGCTTCTCGAAAGCGGTCCAGCTGGGTCAGGGTCTCGAAACCTATGGCCGGTTGTCGCGCAGCTCGATGTCGCGCACCGTTCAGGCTTTGCAAATCTGTCGCCGCAAGATCGAAACGCACGGGGTCACCCGGATGCGTCTGGTGGCGACCGAAGCCTGCCGGCGCGCCAAGAATGCGCGCGACTTCATCCGTTATGTACGCCGCGAGACCGGCCTGCCGCTGGAGATCATCGCGCCCGAGGAAGAGGCGCGGCTGGCCGTGATCTCCTGCGCTTCGCTGGTGTCGCCCAATTCCGAGCAGGTTCTGGTGGTCGATATCGGCGGCGGCTCGACAGAGCTCGTCTGGATCGACCTCGAAGACGTGCCGCCCGGCGACAGGGCCCGCGCGATCATGCGCCTCTCGCAAGGGTTCAACCAGCCCGACGGGCCCGATCCGGCGGCGCGCGTTGTCGATTGGATTTCGGTGCCGCTCGGGGTCGCGACGCTCAAGGATCAATTCGCCGATGTCGAAGACGATGCCGCACGCTTTGCGCTTATGAGCTGGTTCTTCGAGGAGAAGCTCGCGGACTTCACGCCCTACGCGGCGGGCAGCCCGCAGGACGGATTCCAGATCATCGGCACCTCCGGCACCGTCACGACGGTCGCGGCCTGCCACCTCAACCTGAAGCGCTATGACCGCAACCGGGTGGACGGGCTGACCATGACCTCGGGCGAGATCGACGCTGTGATCCGCTCCTTCCTGCAACTCGGGCCCGCCGGGCGGCGCTCCGACCCGCGGATCGGGCGCGACCGACACACCTTGATCATGTCCGGCGCCGCAATTCTCCAGGCCCTTATGCGGGTCTGGCCCACCGACCAGATGTCCATTGCCGACCGTGGCCTGCGCGAGGGGCTCCTCTATGCGCAAATGGCCGGAGACGGCGTGTTAGAAGAGATTAAATGATGGCGAAGACACCGAGCGGCAAGAACACTTCGGGACGCGGGCAGCGCGACCTGCGCGTGCGCGTGAAGACGGCGAAGGGGCGCAAGCTGTCCTCGACCCTCTGGCTGGAGCGGCAGCTGAACGACCCTTACGTTCAGCGTGCCAAGAAAGAGGGCTATCGAGGCCGTGCCGCCTACAAAATCCTCGAGCTGGACGACAAGTATCGCTTCCTCGTGCCCGGCGCGCGCGTGGTCGATCTGGGTTGTGCGCCTGGCGGCTGGTGTCAGGTGGCGGTCAAGCGTGTGAACGCCCTGGGCGAGAAATCCGGCAAGAAGGTCGGCACCGTTCTGGGTGTCGATCTGCAGGAGGTCACACCGATCGCCGGGGCCGAAATCCACGTGCTCGATTTCCTCGAAGAAGGCGCCGACGACAAGGTCAAGGAATGGCTTGGCGGCTCTGCGGATGTGGTGATGTCGGATATGGCGGCCGCGTCCTCGGGGCACCAGAACACCGATCACCTGCGCATCATCACGCTGTGCGAAGCGGCGGCAGAGTTCGCCTTCGACGTGCTCGAAGAGGGCGGCACCTTTGTCGCCAAGGTTCTCGCAGGCGGCGCGGAGCAGGGATTGATGACGATCCTGAAGAAAAACTTCACCAAGGTCGCCAATGTGAAACCGCCAGCCTCGCGCTCGGACAGCTCGGAGAAATTCGTGGTGGCGCAAGGTTTTCGCGGGCGGCGGCACGAGGAGCCGTGAGCCTAGACTGTCTCAACCCCGAGACAGGTGCCTGCCCGCTCAGCGGGAATTTACGTTGTGAACGGTTCGAATCGGCCTAACCTGCGTGGACTTTCATAGGCTGCGCAAGAGAGGGAGGCTTTCGCATGCCGTCACTGCATACGGGCGTTCCGCGCCAACATGCCGATATCGTGCGCGAAGTCGTCTCTTCGCCGAAATCCGCCACGCGGGCGGGGTTCGCGGCGAGTTGGCGCCGCTCGATGATCCATCACCGCATCGACCCCGAAACCGGTGGGCGCAATGAGCGCCTGACCCAAGCCGAGATGCGCGAGCGGCGCGAGCGGGCGGAACTGATGATGCGGATCGCCTCGCCGGTGCTCGACCGTCTGTCGCGGGCGGCAGGCGATGCGGGCTGCACGGTCCTTCTATCCGACGCGGGCGGGCTCGTGCTGGACGAGCGTTTGCGCGACGCGGATAAGGATGATTTCCATTCCTCCAACCTCGCGCCCGGCTCGGACTGGTCCGAAGGGGTCGAGGGCACGAACGGCATCGGTACCTGCGTCGCCGAGGCGCGCCCCGTCACCGTCTGGCGCGATCAGCATTTCCGCACCCGCAACACGGTGCTGACCTGCATGGGCTCGCCCATTTTCGGCGCGCAGGGCGATCTGGCCGGCGTGATCGACGTCAGCTCCGCGCGCTCCGACATGACCGAGGGATATGCGCGCCTCGTGGCGCTGACCGTGCAGGACGCGGCGCACCGGATCGAGGCGGACCTGTTCCGCGCCTCCTATGACGGCGCGCGCATCCTCTCGACCGGCTCGGGCGAGACCGGGGCGCAGGGCGTGATGCTGCTGGCGCTCGACCGCGACGATCTCGTCGTCGGCGCCACCCGCGCCGCCCGGCGGCACCTCGGCATCGAGGCCGGGCAGATCGGCCAGCTTCCGGCTTCCGATCTGCTGGAGCATGGCATCCGCAACGGTCTCGAAGAAGCGCAACGCGCCGAAATGGCCCGCGCACTGGCCCGCAACGGCGGCAACGTCTCGGCTGCCGCCCGCGATCTCGGCATCGGTCGGGCGACCTTCTACCGCAAGGCCAAGGCGCTCAACCTCGGCGTTTGAGTGGCGGTGAGGCGGGCAGGGGGCTGGGCCGACCGATCACGGCGCTACTCTATCGCGTTTCCGGATCTCCGTTTCTTGCCTGGCACCCCGTGGGGCGCCTGCCTTGTCGTAACAACTGCAAGTCGTCGTGCGCCCAATTAGCTGTGCAAAGTGCTTCACTCACATTTTCGCAACGGTTTCCCACATAGATCGGTCCGGTGTCGCTCGGCACGATCTGCGCCCCAGAGTTGTAAAGATCATACGAAAATCGCCGCCCGAACGTCCAAAACACGCCACAGTTCGATGATTCCTTGAGGCATGAAGACTTCGGAATCTTCCGGCACGTATCGCTCCGATACCCGCGGCGTGCCTGAGGCAAAGCATAGGGCAGAGGCGAATGATGAGCTGCAAGTGCGGTGCTAGCTCTTAGCATCCCGATGCAGGGTATGGCGGGCGAGGCTTACTTGGCGCGACGCTCCCCTTCGGTCCTGATAAATATCCCGGCGGCTCCGCGGGTGCGGGGCGGCGCCCCTCCTTCCTCTGAATGCTGCGCCTGCACCTGTCTCAGCTCTGATACAGATGACGTATTCCCCCAGCGCAGACCGGCTATGCGTAGCGTGCGCGATTAGGCAAGCTGAGCCCCATACTGCGCGGCCCTGTCGGTTGCGCTCTAAACTGGGAGGAAGACCAATGGCCAATGATATGACGCCCGAGTTCAAAGGCGTTTCCGTGTCGCCGTTCCGCGACCGCTACGACAACTTCATCGGCGGCAAGTTCGTGCCCCCGAAAAGCGGCAAGTATTTCGACAACATCACACCGATCACTGGCAGCAAGGTCTGCGAAGTCGCCCATTCGAACGAGGCGGATATCGAAGCCGCGCTTGATGCCGCCCATGCTGCGAAAGACGCTTGGGGCAAGACCTCGGCTGCCGAGCGCTCGAACGTCCTTCTGAAGATCGCCGACCGGATCGAGGAAAATCTCGACCTGATCGCCGCGGCCGAAACCTGGGACAACGGCAAGCCGATCCGCGAGACCACGGCCGCCGACATCCCGCTCGCCGTCGACCATTTCCGCTATTTCGCGGGCGTTCTGCGCAGCCAGGAGGGGACGATGTCGGAAATCGACGCCGATACCGTCGCCTATCACTTCCACGAGCCGCTGGGCGTCGTCGGGCAGATCATTCCGTGGAACTTCTCGGTTCTGATGGCGGCATGGAAGCTGGCGCCGGCGCTGGCGGCAGGCAACTGCATCGTGCTGAAACCGGCCGAGCAGACTCCGGCAGCGATCATGGTCGTGGCTGAAGTCATCGCCGACCTGCTGCCCGATGGCGTTCTCAACATCGTCAACGGCTACGGCGCGGAAGTCGGCGCGGCGCTGGCGCGCTCCTCGCGCATCTCCAAGATCGCCTTCACCGGCTCCACCGCGACGGGCCGCAAGATCATGCAGGCCGCGACGGAGAACCTGATCCCGGTCACCTTGGAACTTGGCGGCAAGTCGCCCAACATCTTCTTCTCCGACGTGATGGCCGAGGATGATGCATTCCTCGACAAGGCGGTCGAAGGCTTCGTGCTGTTTGCCTTCAATCAGGGTGAAGTCTGCACCTGTCCGAGCCGCGCGCTCATTCAGGAGGACATTTACGAGAAGTTCATGGAGCGTTGCATTGCCCGCGTCGAAGCCATCAAGCAAGGCGACCCTCGCGCGATGGAGACGATGGTCGGCGCGCAAGCGAGCCAGGAGCAGCATGACAAGATCATGTCCTATCTGAGCATCGGTCGCGAAGAAGGGGCCGAGGTGCTCACCGGCGGTGACGCCGCGCGCTTCAACGGCGATCTGGCGAACGGCTTCTACATCCAGCCGACGATCCTGAAAGGCCACAACAAGATGCGGGTCTTCCAGGAGGAAATCTTCGGCCCCGTGGTGTCGGTCACGACCTTCAAGGACGAGGCAGAGGCGCTCGAGATCGCCAATGACACGATGTACGGCCTTGGCGCCGGTGTCTGGACCCGTGACGGCTCGCGTGCCTATCGCTTCGGTCGCGGGATCGAGGCGGGCCGCGTCTGGGTCAACAACTACCACGCCTATCCGGCCCACGCGGCCTTCGGCGGGTACAAGCAGTCGGGCATCGGTCGCGAGACCCACAAGATGATGCTCGATCACTACCAGCAGACCAAGAACATGCTGGTCAGCTACAACCCGAACAAGCTCGGGTTCTTCTGATAGGGTTTACCTCCCCGAAACCCGGGCCGCGCCTGCAAGGGCGCGGCCCATTTCTATGCGGCGCGGCGGGCCGCCGATATCGCGTGAACGAGATGTTAGGAGAATCGTTCTAGTCCGGATCCGACTGACTTTGAGAAAGGGTCCGACATGTCCATTCGCCGGCAAATCCTGTTGTTGCCAATCGTGATCTCGCTCATCGCCTGCGCGCTGATGGCAGCGGGGATGTTCTGGGTCGGTGGCAAGCTCGAGGATGTCTCGCGCGTGCGCAATCTGAATGCGGCCGAGGAACGGATGCGTAGCGCGATCGAGGCCGCGAGTGTCGGTGCGCGCGACCGGGCGCTGCTGATCGCAGGATTGCCGCAGGTACAGGCAGCAATGGCTGCCCGCGACGATGCCGCGCTGGAAGCGATCTTCGCGCCGAACTGGCCGGTCTTGCGCGACGAGACTGGCGTGGCGCAGTTTCAGTTCCATCTGGCGCCTGCAACGTCGCTGATCCGTATCCACAAGCTGGAAAAACGCGGCGACGATCTGTCGGGGTTTCGCAAGACCGTGGTCGCGGTGAACGAGACCGGCAAGCCGGTCGCGGCGCTGGAATCGGGCAAAGCGGGGATCGGAGCGCGGGGCGTCGCCCCGGTCTTCCACGAGGGCAAGCAGGTCGGTTCGGTGGAGATCGGCCTCAATATCGGACAAACCTTCTTCGACGCGCTCAAGGCCCAGACCGGCTCCGAGTATGAATATTTCGGTCTCCTCGGGGACGGGAAGCCAGAACGGCTCGCCTTCACCGTGGATGAGCGGAACCCGCTGAACGACGCGGATTTCGCGGCATTGCGCGCAGGCGAAACGGTCGACAAGTGGATCTCCCATGACGGGGCGGACTACGTGCTGCGCGCGACACCGGTGCGGGATTTCTCCGGCGACGTCGTCGGTGCCGCGACTGTGGAACTGAGCGCCGATGAGCTGGCGGCTCTGCGGCGAATGATCTGGCAGATTTCGCTCGGCTTGATTGCCGCGGCCTTCGTCGTCTCCGGGGTGATCGCCTGGATCGCGGGTGGACGGATCACGCGCCCGATCGGCGCATTGGCGCGGGCGACCGATGCGATTGCAAAAGGGGATACGCAGGTCAAGGTTTCGGGCGCCAAGCGGCGCGATGAGCTGGGCGAGATGGCACGGGCACTCCAGGTCTTCGCCGAGAATATCGAGCGGAACGCCGAAATGCAGGAGAGCCTGCGTCTCGAAGAGGAAAATGCCCGAAAGGCGGATCGCGCGCGTCAGGAAGAGGTCGCGCAGGCCGAGGAGGCTCGCCGTGCTGAGGCAGAGGCCGCGCAACGCGCGGAGCGCGAAGCCGAAGCCGTGGAACAGGCAGCCCTGCGCCAGCGCGAGGAAGAGTCGCGGCAAGCTCTCGCGGATCAGAAGACCATCGTGAATACGCTCGCTGCGGGGCTCGATGCGCTCGCGCGCGGCGATCTCGGTGCTTCGCTCGATCACGAACTGCCCGGCGAGTATGAAAAGCTCCGCCACGACTTCAACGCGGCCGTGGCCCAGCTTGCCGCTTCGCTGAGTCAGATCGACAGCGGGGCACGGCATATCGACGGCGAGGCCCGCGCAATCGCAAACTCCGCCGATGAACTCAGCGCCCAGACAGAGCGCAATGCCGCAACGCTCGAACAAACTGCGGCGGCCCTCAACGAACTTACGGTCTCGGTCCAATCGGCAGCGGAAGGGGCGCAGTCGGCGCGCGATCTTGCCAGCGACGCGCGCGGACATGCCGAGAGCGGCTCCAACGTGGTGGATAGCGCGGTGGCCGCGATGGCGGAGATCGAGACCTCTGCAAAGGCGATTTCGCGGATCACTTCGGTGATCGACGATATTGCCTTCCAGACCAACCTGCTCGCGCTCAACGCCGGGGTCGAGGCCGCACGGGCGGGCGAGGCGGGCCGGGGCTTCGCGGTCGTCGCTTCGGAAGTGCGCGCGCTGGCGCAGCGCTCCTCCGAAGCCGCTAAGGAAATCTCAGAGCTGATCTCTTCCTCGGACCGGCAGGTGCAATCCGGCGTGAGTCTGGTCGGCCAGACCGGTGCGGCTCTAGCGCGGATCGTGGGCTCGGTGCGCGAAATCCATGACCGGGTCTCGGAAATCGCGGCTTCTTCGGGGGAACAGGCGAATGGTATCGCCGAAATCAACACTGCGGTGCACCAACTGGATCAGGCAACGCAGCGTGGGGCCGCGATGTTCGACCGCAGCGCCGCTGCCAGCCGCGCGATGCTGTCCGAGAGCGCGCAGCTGATCGCCGCCGTTTCGAGTTTCACCCTACCGCAACGCGATGGCACCGCGAGCGCTGCATGATGCGTCTGATCCATGGGCCCGTTCCAAAGACGCACATCGGTGTGACAAACGCGCGAGGGCGATTTCCCCGCCGCCTCGGCGCACGGATCGAGGCTGCGAGGTATCGTCGCCCTTGGCGTGATGGGTCGAATTCGCCCAGACGCGACCCACGCGTCGGCCGGTCGCAGTCCCCCGGGGCGATCGGCCCGGGGCCCGCTCGGAAGGCAAGCCCGCCGGCCCTTCCTCGCGGCGCGAGACGCCGCTCAGGTGGCGCGGCGGAAGGCGATCGGGGTACTGCCGGTGCCGGCCTGAAAGGCGCGGGAGAAATATCCGGCGCTGCGATATCCCAGAAGCTGCGCGATCTCCTTGATCGGAACGGGGGTATCGCGCAGCAGGCGGCGGGCTTCGTAAAGGCGCCGCTCCTGCATCAGTTCCAGAGCCGATTTCCCGCAGGCGTCGCGACAGGCACGCGACAGATGGGTCGGTGTTACGCCCAGTTCGCGCGCGATATCCGCGACCGGCGTTCCCGCGCGATACTCGCGCTCGACCAGAACGGCGTAGCGCGTAACCAGACGGCGCGCCGCGCTCGGGCGGATCGCCTCGCTCGCATTGCTCGCGATCTGTCGCTCGAGCCAAACGCTGAGCAGGCCCAGATGGCTGCGCAGTGCCCGGTCGGCGGCGGGACGCGTGCTCTCGTTCTCGCGCTGGATCGCTTCCAAGATCGAGCCGATTTCGCCCTGTGCGATCGCCTCCCGGATGCGCAGGTGATGGGCAGCGGGCGGCAAGACGATGTCGCTGTCGCGCCCGAAGAACAGCGCCTGACCGTGGGTCTGGTTGGAAATCTCGAAGCCGTGCATCACGCCCGGCGGGATGAAAATCGCGTTATTTGGCCCATAGCCGCGCGTCACGCCCGCCAGCGTGATCCGGCCCTGCCCTCGAGAGAACCACAGAAGGCAAGGTTCGGAATGGGCGCGCATTGCCTCGACCCGCCAACGCCCGCCCTTGGCCAGATGGGCGATCTGCACGAGCCGTGGTTCCCGCGGAACGGTGGGCAGTTCCGAAGGCTGGCCGACGTCGCCGCGCGTCGGGCCGGACATGGACTGCGACCCGGGCCTTACGGTCTTGGCCTGCGACAGCTGCGACAGGGGCGGAGTGGAAAAGAGCTTCACGATGCGTTGATCCCAAGCGATGACGGCGGGAGGATAGCCCGCAACCCGCTTAGCGACCAAGGAATTTTCCACAGAAGCCCGGATGCGCAGTTGCCGTTGGGTCACAGTCTACGTGATCTTGTGCCACGCCTTCATACGGCTACGAAACCATGTGCGTTGCCGCTTGGCATATTGGCGACTTGCCGCCTGCGCGCGTTTGCGCGCCTCACTCAGATCGAGTTGGCCATGCAAATGCGCGATCAATTCCGGCGCTCCGATCGCCTTCGCCCAAAGCGCATCCGGATCCCAGATCGGCTCCATCCTGCGAACCTCGTCGAGCGCGCCTTGTTCAAGCATCAGATCGAACCGGCGATCGATGCGTTCGGCCAGCCAGTCGCGCTCCGGATCGAGGTGGAGGGGCGCCGCAGTCTCGAGCGGCAGAAGCGGCGGCGGGGTGCGGGCCTGCCACACGGCGAGGCCTTCGCCGGTGGCGCGCAACACCTCCCACGCGCGCTGGACGCGCATCGGGTTCTGCGGATCGATCTTCGCGCGGGTCGTCGCGTCGAGCTCGCCCAGCATCCCCGCATGGCCTTCCGAGAGCCGCCGATGATCGGCCTCGGCGCGAATTTCCGGTGGCGTTTCAGGGATCTCCGCCAATCCCTGCGTCAGCGCCGTGAAATAGAGCCCGGTGCCGCCAACGACGATCGGGCGCGGCCCGCCTGCGTGAAATGCCTCCAGATGCGGCGTGACATCGCGCAGCCAATGGCCGACGGAATAGTCCGCGCCGGGATCGAGATGCCCGTAGAGGGCATGCGGCGCGCGGGCCTCTTCCTCGGGCGAGGGTCGCGCGCTCAGCACCCGCCAGCAGGACCAGACCTGAAGCGCATCGGCATTGATCACGATGCCGCCCGCGGCTTCGGCGATCGACAGTGCCAGCGCCGATTTTCCGCTCGCCGTGGCGCCCGCGATCAGCACGGGCGTTCGCGGCGATATATCGGGCAGGGCAGGCGGCATCGGCGGCTCTTGCAGGCTTTCTGTCGGGCTCGGGGAACAACGCTTCTGCAAGAGGTTGAACCCCGGCTCTATTTGGATCATTTTGCGCGCCAATGACAACAGCCCATCGGAGGATCAGATGAGCGCCGAGACGCATCCCGCGGCCAAATACAATCGCGTGCTACTGAAAATCTCGGGCGAGGCGCTGATGGGGGACCAGGGCTACGGCCTGCATCCGCCGACCGTGTCGCGTATAGCGCATGAAGTGAAGTCGGTGCGCGATCTCGGTGTCGAAATCTGCATGGTAATCGGCGGCGGCAACATTTTCCGCGGGCTTGCGGGCTCTGCTCAGGGGATGGAGCGCACGACGGCCGATTACATGGGGATGCTCGCGACCGTGATGAACGCGCTGGCGATGCAATCGGCGCTGGAAGGTCTGGGCGTCTTCACCCGCGTAATCTCGGCCATCCCGATGGATCAGGTCTGCGAGCCCTATATCCGCCGCCGCGCCGTACGCCACCTCGAGAAGAAGCGGGTCTGCATCTTCGCCGCCGGCACCGGCAACCCCTATTTCACCACCGACACGGCCGCGACGCTGCGCGCCAACGAGATGTCCTGCGAAGCGATCTTCAAGGGCACCAAGGTCGACGGGGTCTATGACAAGGACCCGAAGAAATTCGACGATGCGAAACGGTACGATACCGTCAGCTATGACGAGGTTCTTCAGAAGAATCTCGGAGTGATGGATGCCTCGGCGATCGCGCTCGCACGCGACAACAACAAGCCGATCATCGTGTTCTCGCTTGACGAGCCGGGTGGCTTCCGCGGCATTCTGGCAGGCGAAGGCACCTACACCAAAGTGCAGGGCTGAGCGCCGCGCGACGATCACAAATGCTAGTTTTCGCCTGCGAGCTGCGCTAAAGCTCGGCCCGAGGCTCAACAAGAACGGGAAATACCCAATGTCCGACGATTTCGAGATCGATACCGATGACCTGGCACGCCGTATGGATGGCGCTATGAGCTCGCTCAAGCATGAATTCGCGTCGCTGCGCACGGGCCGCGCCTCGGCTTCGATGGTGGAGCCGGTTCAGGTCGAAGCCTATGGCCAGATGACCCCGATCAACCAGGTCGGGACCGTCAACGTGCCCGAGCCGCGGATGGTCACGATCAACGTCTGGGACAAGGGCCTCGTCGGCAAGGTCGAGAAGGCGATCCGTGAATCGGGTCTGGGCATCAACCCGCAGACCAACGGGACGATCATCATGCTGCCGATCCCCGAGCTCAACGAGGAACGCCGCCGCGAACTGACCAAAGTCGCCGCCCAATATGCAGAGCACGCCCGCGTCGCGATCCGCAACGTACGTCGCGATGGCATGGACCAGATCAAGAAGGCCAAGGCCGACGGCATGTCCGAAGATGACGTGAAGCTCTGGGAGAGCGAAGTCCAGGAGATGACCGACGCGCATATCGCGAAGGTCGACAAGGCGCTGGAAGACAAGCAAGCCGAAATCATGCAGGTCTGAGGCCTCGGCCTCAGCCCCGCATTGCGTCCTGCGCGAGAAGGATCACATCGCCGATGGCCCCTAGCATTCCCGATATCGCCCAAACCCCGCAGGGGCATGACGGCGGCGCGCCTGCGCCGCTGCATGTCGCGATCATCATGGATGGCAATGGGCGGTGGGCCACCCAGCGGGGCTGGCCGCGTCTCGCCGGTCACCGCAAGGGGGCGGAGCAGATCAAGAAGGTCGTGCAGGCCGCGCCCGACCTCGGCATCCGCTACATGACGATCTACGCCTTCTCGACCGAGAACTGGAAGCGTTCGACGCAGGAAGTTCTTGGTCTGATGAAGATGTTCCGGCTGATGATCAAACGCGAGGCGGCGGAGCTGTCGCGTCAGGGCGTCGAGCTGCGCTTCATTGGGGACCGGACGCCGCTCGACCCGCTTCTGCGCGAGACGATGGACGCGATCGAGACCCGCACCAAGGGCAATTCGAAGCTGACGCTGGCGGTTGCGATCAATTACGGCGGGCGCGACGAGCTGAAGCGCGCCGCGCAATCCATCGCGCGTGACGTGGCCGCGGGAAAGATCGATGTCGATGCGGTCGACGAGGCCCTGATCTCGGCCCGGCTCGACAGCGCGGGGATGCCCGATCCCGATCTGGTGATCCGCAGCTCGGGCGAGACGCGGACCTCGAATTTCCTGCCGTGGCAGGCGGCCTATTCCGAATATGAATTCACGCCCACGCTCTGGCCCGATTTCACCCCGGCCGAGCTTGCGGACATCCTCGAGCGGTTCGCCGGGCGCGAGCGGCGCTTCGGCGGGGTCGCCTCGTGACCCGTCAGCCGCGGACCGGCAAATGGGGCGATCTCGTCCCGCGGCTCGCCTCCGGGCTTGCAATGGTCGCGATCGGGCTTGCCGCGATCTGGTGGGGCGGGCCGGTCTTCGCGGCGCTCTCGGTGCTCGTCACCGGGCTGATGGTCTGGGAGCTGACCGAGATGCTGCGCCCCGAACGCCCCGGCAAAGCCGTGGGTCTGGGGCTCGTGGCGGCGGCGACCCTGACCTTCGTCTTCGTGATCCACGAACCTTACGGGCTGATTTACCTGCTGATCGTACCGATCATGGCGGCGGTGATCTGCACCGGGCGGCGCCGGATCGGCGCGGCCTATGCGCTGGCGATCATGCTGACGGGATACGGGCTGGTGGCGCTGCGAGAAGGCGCGGGGCTGGGTGCGATCACATGGATCGTCGCGGTGGTCGTTGTCTCTGATATCATGGGATATTTCGTCGGCCGGACGGTCGGCGGACCGAAATTCTGGCCCAAGGTCAGCCCGAAGAAGACATGGTCGGGCACGATCGGCGGCTGGGTCGGCGCGGCGCTCGTGGGCTTCGTCTTTGCCCAGATGGGCGGCGGTCTCGCGATGATCTGGATCTCGCCGCTTCTGGCCTTCGCGGGCCAGCTGGGCGACATCGCCGAAAGCGCGATCAAGCGCGCGACCGGGGTGAAGGACAGCTCCTCTCTGATCCCGGGCCATGGCGGTGTGCTCGACCGGTTCGACGCGCTGACCGGGGCCGTCGTGTTCCTGATGCTGATCTCGCAGGTGACGACCCTGCCGCTGACGGAAGGCTGAACGATGCGGAAGGTTTCGGTCTTCGGGGCAACCGGCTCGATCGGGGAAAGCTGCTTTGATCTGCTGATGGCACAGGGCGGGGCGGAAGCCTACGACGTCGTGGCGCTGAGTGCGGGCCGCAATGTTGCGCGACTGGCCGAGCAGGCCGTGGCGCTGAAAGCCGATCTGGCCGTAACCGCATTCGACGATTGCCTGCCCGCCTTGCGCGATGCACTCGCCGGGACCGGGATCGAGGTGGCCGCCGGGCCGCAGGCTTTGATCGAGGCGGCCTATCGCCCCGCAGATTGGGTTCTGTCGGGGATCGTCGGCGCGGCGGGGCTCGCACCCGGCTTCGCGGCGCTCTCGCAAGGGGCGACGTTGGCGCTGGCGAACAAGGAGTCGCTGGTCACCGCCGGGCCGCTCCTGATGGCCGAGGCGCGCACCCATGGCGCGACGATCCTGCCGGTGGACAGTGAGCATTCGGCGATTTTCCAAGGGCTCGTGGGCGAGGATATCGCTGCGGTCGAAAGGGTTATCATCACCGCCTCGGGCGGCGCATTCCGCGACTGGCCGATGGAAAAGCTGGCCCATGCGACCGTGGCAGAGGCCTCGGCGCATCCGAATTGGGACATGGGGCAGCGGATCACGATCGACTCCGCGTCCATGTTCAACAAAGCCTTGGAAGTTATTGAGGCGAAAGAGTTCTTCGGTTTCGCGCCAGAGCAGATCGAAGTCCTCGTGCATCCTCAGAGCATCGTCCATTCGTTGGTCGGGTTCCACGATGGCGGGCTGATGGCGCATATGGGTGTGCCCGACATGCGCCATGCGATCGGCTATGCGCTCAACTGGCCCGCGCGAAAGCCGCTTCCGGTCGAGAAGCTCGATCTGGCGAAGATCGGACAGCTCGATTTCCGCACGCCCGATCTGCAACGGTTCCCCGCGCTGCGATTGGCGCGTGAGGTGATGGAAGCGGGCGGTCTGGCGGGCACCGTGTTCAACGCCGCCAAGGAGGTGGCGCTCGATCTGTTCATCGCGGGACGTATCGGATTTCTCGACATGGCGGCGCTGGTCGAGACCACCTTGGGCGAGATGTCGCGGGATCAGGGGCTTGGAATCGCGGCGAAAGACCTCGATATGGTTCTGAGCTGCGACGCCGAGGCGCGCGCGCGCGCAATGGCGATCTGTGAACACGGAAGGATCTGAGTTTTGGACCTGCTGCCCCAATTCGGAAATCTGCTCTATACCGTGGTGGCCTTCGTCGTCGCGCTCTCGATCATCGTCGCGGTGCATGAATACGGCCATTACATCATCGGACGGATTTCCGGCATCAAGGCAGAGGTTTTCTCGCTGGGCTTCGGGCCCAAGCTGATCAGCCGCGTCGACAAGCATGGCACGCGCTGGCAGATCGCGGCGGTGCCATTGGGCGGCTACGTCAAGTTTCTGGGCGATGCGAACGCGGCCTCGGCCGGGGTCGATGTCGAGGAGATGCAGCACCTGAGCCCCGAGGAACGCCGCCACACCATGCATGGCGCGCCTCTTTGGGCACGGGCCGCGACCGTGGCGGCAGGGCCGGTCTTCAACTTCATTCTGTCTATCCTCGTGATCGCGGGATTGAGCCTCTGGGCCGGAAAGGCGACCGAGACGCCCGCGATCCAGACTGTCGTGGCGCTGCCCGGTGGGGCAGGCGATCTGCAACAGGGCGACGTGATCGACGCGGTGGCGGGCAAGCCGACGCCGGATTATCAAGCGCTCTCCGACGTGGTCGATCAACTGCCCGCAGGGCCGACGCTCGATTACACCGTAACCCGCGATGGCAGCAAAACCGACGCCACGGGACCGCAGCTTTTCCCGGCGCGATTTGCGGGCGTTCAACCCGGCTCGGCCGCCTATGATGCCGGGCTGCGGGCCGGCGACGTGATCACGGCGATCGACGGCAAGCCGGTCTATCGTTTCATCGATCTGCAGGATGCGGTGAAAGCGGGCGCGGGCAAGCCGGTCGCGCTCGATATCTGGCGGCCCGAGGGGGATGCGGGCAAGACGTTCTCCGTGACGCTCGAGCCGCGCCGCACCGATCTGCCGGTGGGCGACGGGCAATTCGAGACCCGGTTCCTGATCGGCGCCACGGGCTCGTTCATGTTCGAGCCGGTAACCCAATCGGTCGGCCCTGTCGATGCGCTGGTGGGTGGCGTGACCCAGACCTGGGGCATCATCACGCAATCGGTCTCGGGCATTCAGGCGATGATCGCGCAGCGGATTTCGAGCTGTAATCTCACCGGCGCGCTGCGCATTGCCGAGACTTCGGCTGCGGCGGCGAAATCGGGGATGCTCGACTTCATCTGGTTCATCGCGGTGCTGTCGACGGCTGTGGGTTTCCTGAACCTCTTTCCGATCCCGGTGCTCGATGGCGGCCACCTGATGTTCCACCTCTACGAAGCGATCACGGGCAAGCCGCCCTCCGATCAGTTGATGAACGTCTTCATGTCGATCGGGCTGGCGCTGGTGCTGACGCTGATGGTCTTCGGGCTGTGGAACGATCTGACCTGCTGAGCGGGGACTGACTGAGCGGAGCCTGATGGGCGCGCGACCGGGCGGTGCCGCGGTTTCGCCACATTTGCCTCGCAATGCCGACATGAAGGCCGGGTAGGGAACCTTTAGGCGCAACTCGCGCGAAGGAGGCCACCCATGTCCGAGATCATCGCGCATCACTATCGCGAACTCCGCCCCTTGGTGGATATTGTCGGCGACCGGCTGCTGTTCATCGCGGCGGTTCTGGTCGCGCTTCTCGGTGCGGCTCTGATCGGTGTTCAACTGATCGACATTCTCGGCGGCGACGCTTCGAGCTTCCAGCGCATCTGAGCCGGAGCCGACAGGGGCGCGACGCCCGCAAAATCCGTTCTTCCTTGATCCCGGGGCCGCCTTCGCGGCCCTTTCCTTCGTGGCAAGATGATCGCGGTCCACAAAATCTCGGGGCCGAGGGGCCATCCCAGCTTTGACATCGGTTACGCCCTTCGCTACCACCCTAACCAAAGGGAAAAGTGAACTTCCGGCGGGAGAGGGCGATGTCGATGAGCGTGCAAACTATGCTGAGACTCTGTGCGACGCGAAAGGCACTGCGGGCCAGCGTAGTATTTCCAGCAGTTGCAATGAGTTGCCTCGCGGTTCCCGTGATCGCTCAGGCGCAGCAATACAGCTTCTCGCAGGTGGTCATCACCGGTAACGAGCGCGTCGACGCGGCGACGATTCTGTCCTTCGCCAGAATCGCCCGCAATCAGCCCGTCACCGCCGCCGATCTGAACGCGGCTTACCAGCGTCTGACGAATTCCGGCCTGTTCGAGAACGTTGCGATCACGCCGCAGGGCAACACGCTCAAGATCGCCGTTACGGAATATCCGACGATCAGCGTGATCAATTTCGAAGGCAACAAGATCATCAAGGATGCGCAGCTCGCCGCGATCATTCAGGCGAAGCCGAACCGTGTCTACAATCCCGCCCAGATCGAAGCGGACGCCCAGCGTCTGGCGCGTGCCTATTCCGAGGATGGCCGCATGGCCGCGCGTGTCGTGCCGAAGGTCATTCGCCGCGACAACAATCGCGTCGACGTGGCCTTCGAGATCAAGGAAGGCAAAGTCACCTCGATCGAACGTGTGACTTTCACCGGCAACCGCTCCTTCTCGGATCGTCGTCTGCGTCAGGTTCTCGAGACGAAGCAGGCGGGGATTTTCCGCACCTTCGTGAAGAACGACACGTTCAACGCAAGCCGCATTCCGGTCGACCGTCAGAAACTGATCGAGTTCTACCAGGCGCGCGGCTACAAGAACGTGCAGGTCACCGGCGTGTCCTCGCAGATGTCGCGTCAGCGCGATGCGTTCTTCATGACCTTCAACATCATCGAAGGGCAGAAATACCACTTCAACGCGATCAACACGAGCTCCGAGATCGACGGGCTTGCGCCTGACGAGTTCGCGCCGCTCACCAAGATCCGCCAAGGTCAGACCTTCTCGCCAAAGGCGATCGAATTGGCCGTGACCCGGATGGAGCAGCTTGCGATCAAGAAGGGCGTGCAATTTGTCCGCGTCGATCCCCGCATCACCGAAGACCCGCGCACGCAGTCGGTCAATGTCGATTTCGTTCTGGTCCGTGGCCCGCGCGTCTTCGTGCAGCGCATCGACATCGAAGGCAACACGGCGACGCTCGACCGGGTGATCCGGCGCGAATTCCGCACCGTCGAAGGCGACCCCTACAACCCGCGCGAGATCTCGAACGCGGCTGACCGGATCCGTGGCACCGGCTATTTCAAGTCGGTCGACGTGAACACCAAGCCGGGCAGCAACTCCGATCAAGTCGTGGTCGACGTGAACGTCGAGGAGCAACCCACCGGCTCGCTCGGTTTCGGCGCGTCCTATTCCAAGACCGACGGGATCGGCTTCAACGCCTCGCTGGAAGAGAAGAACTTCCTCGGCCGCGGGCAATATCTCGGCCTGTCGCTCGGAACGACCAAGGACAACAACAGCTCGAGCATCCGCTTCGTCGAGCCGGCTTTCCTCGGCCGTGACGTGGCGCTGAAATTCTCGGCGATCTATGCGACGTCCAGCTCGGCTACGAACACCAATTACGACACGCGCCGTATCAGCATCGAACCGGCGCTGGAATTCCCGGTCTCCGAGCGCGGCCGGCTGCAGGTGAGCTACAAGATCGGCGAAGACACGCTGAACAACGTGCCGACCAACTCGTCGCAGATCCTGCGGGACGAAGAAACCGACAAGGGCTCGCAGCGGTACAGCGGCCCGGGCCTTCGCTACAGCTACGACACCTCGCGCGAACAGATCGACCCGCGTTTTACCTGGCGCTTCAACGTCGACCAGCAGTTCTGGGGCCTGGGCGGTGACGTGAAAGGTGGCCAAACCACCGCGAAGATCGTCGGCGAGCGCAAGATCTTCAACGAGGAAGCGACGCTGCGCGCCTCGCTCGAAGGCGGCGCGGTCGATGCCACGGATGGTTCGACGATCCTGCAACGCTTCTCGGGTAGCCAGATCCGCGGCTTCGAGAGCTACGGTATCGGTCCGCGTGATCTCAATGCAGCGAACAGAGACGCGCTCGGCGGCAACTACTACTGGGTCGGCAAGGTCGAAGCGGAGTTCCCGATCGGTCTGCCCGAGGAATACGGCATCACCGGCGGCGTGTTCTGGGATGTTGGCTCCGTCTGGGGTCTGGATGACACCAAGGGCACTGGCGGTAACGAGGTCGACGACTCGATGCATGTCCGTTCCGCGGTCGGCGTATCGCTGTTCTGGAAATCGGCGATCGGCCCGCTGCGTCTGAACTTCTCGCGCGCGATCAAGAAAGAAAGCTACGACAAGACGCAGAACTTCGATCTGTCTCTTTCCACGCAGTTCTAAGGGCGCGCGATGCGTCTGAGCCGTATCTCCGTCACCCTTATCGCAGCCGCGCTGGCCTTCGGGCCCGGCGCGGCTGTCGCGCAATCGGCAGGTCAGACTCCCGACGCGCAGGCCTTGGGGCCGCGCGCACAACAGAGCGCGGTTCTGACCCTCGATTGGGAGAAGCTTTACGACAACTCGCTGTGGGGCAAGCGGGTGCAATCCGAGATTCAGGCCGCGTCGAGCGCGCTGCGCAAGGAAAATGACCGGATCGCGAGTCAGCTCGAGGCGGAGGAGCGAAAGCTCACCGAGGAGCGGCTGACGATGCCTTCGGACGCGTTCCAGAAAGCCGCCGATGCGTTCGATAAGCGGGCAACCGATATTCGTCAGGCCCAGAAGGCCAAGGCCGATGCGATCCAGCGCCAGCTCAATCAGGAGCACCAGACCTTCGTGCAAACGGTGGTGCCGTTGCTCGACGAGGTACTGCGGGCGCGCGGTGCGGTCGTGGTGCTCGATTCCCGCGCGATCATCCGCGGGCTCGCGCAGGCCGACGTGACGCAGGAACTCGGCGCGCGGGTCGATAAGGAAATCGGCGACGGGGCCGGGCGCGTGACACCGCTGGTCCCGCCCGCCTCCAATGACAGCGCGGGTGCGGCGACCGATACGCCCGCGCCTTCGGATCAGGCGGCGCCTTCCCAGCCCGCTCCGGATCAACCTGCGAATGGCGCGACGACGGATTCGAGTGGCGAGGCAGGCGTTTTCGTGGATACGACGCCGAACACGAAGCCCAAGGGCAACGGCAATTCCACGCTGGACGGGGCGACCCGCGATGCGCCCGGATTGCCGCTCGGTCTGCCGGTGGTAGATGGTACTCAGGCCACTCCGACGGACACCAAGCCGGAGCAATAGCAGGCGCGCGCTGCTTGCCAAGCGAGGCCGCGATTGCTAGCAACAAGCCAAAAGCGACGATTGCGTGATGCGGCGCCCTAATGCGGCCGCAGGCGCAATTTGCCCGAGAACGAGGACAGCTCATGACCGAACCCGCCCCCTATACCGAAGCCGATCTGTCGCTCATTAAGCGCATCATTCCGCATCGTTATCCGTTCCTGCTCATCGACAAGGTGCGTGACATCGTTCCGAACAAGGGCGCGGTCGGAATCAAGAACGTCACCGCGAACGAGCCGCATTTCCAGGGCCACTTCCCGGAAGAGCCGATCATGCCCGGTGTCACCATCGTCGAGGCGATGGCGCAGACCTCGGCGGTCGTCGTGGGGATTTCGCTCGACGTGATCGACAAGCCGCTGCTGACCTATTTCATGGGTATCGACAAGTGCAAGTTCCGTCGCAAGGTGGTTCCGGGCGACGTGCTGGAGCTGCACGTCTCCGTGAAGCGTGGCGGCGGCAAGATCTGGAAATTCGAGGGCCGGGGTACGGTGAATGGCGAACTGGCCGCCGAAGCCGAGTTCACCGCGATGATGGACCTTCAGGGCTGAATGCATGAGCATTGACCCAAGCGCGCAGATTCACGCCTCCGCGGTGGTCGAGCCCGGGGCGGTGATCGGTCCGGACTGCCGGATCGGTCCGTTCTGCGTGGTCGGCCCCGAGGTCGTGCTCGGCCGCGGCGTGTCGTTGCAAAGCCATGTCGTCGTGCAAGGCGCGACCGAGATCGGCGACGAGACGGAGGTGTTTCCTTTCGCCTCGCTCGGGCAGATCCCGCAGGATCTGAAATTCAACGGCGAGAAGACGCGGCTGAAGATCGGCAAGCGCAACCGCATCCGCGAATACGTGACGATGAATACCGGCACGGAGGGCGGCGGCGGGCTGACCGAGATCGGCGATGACGGGCTCTTCATGTCGTCGTGCCACGTCGCGCATGACTGCAAGCTGGGCGATCGGGTCATTCTGGTGAATTCGGTCGCGGTGGCGGGGCATTGCGTGCTGGGCGATGACGTGATCGTCGGGGGCCTCTCGGGCGTGCACCAGTTCGTCCGCATCGGGCGCGGCGCAATCATCGGCGCGCTGTCGATGGTGACGGCGGATGTTATCCCGCACGCGCTGGTCGCAGGGCCCCGCGCCGGGCTCGAAGGGCTGAACCTCGTGGGCCTGAAGCGTCGCGGAACGCCGCGCGAGGAAATCTCGGCATTGCGCAAGACCGTCGAGGCGCTCGGTCAGGGCAGCTTCCGCGAAAGCGCGCGAACCCTCTCCGAAGAGGGTGTCGAGGGCGAATTGGCGCGCGAAGTGCTCGACTTCATCCTCGGCCCGTCCGAGCGCAGCTTCCTGACGCCCGGCAAATGAGCGGGGGCAAGCATACCGCGCTGATCGCCGGCTCTGGCCGTCTGCCCGCGATCGTGCAAGAGGCCGTGCCGGACATCCTCGTTTGCGAGATGATCGGCGCGCCCTGCCATCTGGACGGCTATCACCTGCGATTCCGGATCGAGCGGCTGGTGCCGTTTCTCGACGAACTGGCCGATCGCGGGATCGAGCGAGTGGTGTTCGCCGGCGCGATGCAGCGACCCGCGATCGACCCCGAGCAGTTCGATCCGCGCTCGGCGCAACTGGTGCCGCGTCTAGCCATGGCGATGCAGGCGGGCGACGATGCGACGTTGCGGGCAGTGATCGAGGTCTTCGAGGAGTTCGATCTGGAGGTCGTCGGCGCGCATGAATTAGTGCCGGCATTGCTGCCCGAGGCGGGGGTGCTGTGCGGCAAACCGTCCGCCGTGGACGAAGACGACGCCGAGCGTGGCGCCGAAATCGTGGCCGCGCTTGGGGCCTCGGATATCGGTCAGGGGGCGGTCGTTGGGCGCGGGCTTTGCCTTGCCGTCGAGACACTGCCGGGCACCGACGCAATGCTTGATTTCGTGCGTCACCACAAAGGCTTGCGCGGCGATCTTAAAGCGGTGAAAGGGGTCTTCTACAAGGCACCGAAACCCGATCAGGACCGTCGCGCCGATCTGCCCGCCATTGGCGTTGAGACGGTGAAGAACGCCGCCGCTGCTGGCCTGTCCGGTATCGCCTTCGAGGCGGGCGGCGTGATGCTTCTCGACCGCGACGCGGTCATCGAGGCCGCCGAGGAAGCGGGCCTCTTTCTCTGGGCGCGGGCGTCATGAGGCTCTACGTCATCGCGGGCGAGGCTTCGGGCGACAAGCTCGGCGGCGCCCTGATGGCGGGGATTAACGAGCTTGCGCCGCACGTCGAATGGTCCGGCATTGGCGGCGAGGAAATGGGCGCGCAGGGCCTGACCAGCCTCTTCCCGATGGAAGAGCTTTCGGTCATGGGGCTGATGGAAGTTCTGCCGAAATACCGCCATCTGAAA
The DNA here is from genome assembly GCF_001940525.2 of Thioclava nitratireducens. Classification (NCBI taxonomy): domain Bacteria; kingdom Pseudomonadati; phylum Pseudomonadota; class Alphaproteobacteria; order Rhodobacterales; family Paracoccaceae; genus Thioclava; species Thioclava nitratireducens. The sequence continues at coordinate 2,366,276 of NZ_CP019437.1, read as the reverse complement.
CGTCGCATCGCCGAGACCGCGGATCATGTGATCGATAGCGGCGCCGAAGCGCTGATCACCATCGACAGTCCCGATTTCTGCCTTCGCGTCGCGCGGCTGGTGAAGGAAAAAAGGCCTGATCTCAAGGTGGTCCACTATGTCGCGCCCTCGGTCTGGGCGTGGCGTCCGGGGCGTGCGCAGAAGATGGCGCGGGTGGTCGATCACGTGCTCGCGCTGCTGCCTTTCGAGCCGCCCTATATGGAAGCCGCCGGGATGAGTTGCGATTTCGTGGGCCATCCCGTCGTCGCCGAACCGCGTGCGACCGGTGCGGACGCGGCGGCCTTCCGCGAGACCCATATGATCGGCGAGGATCAACCGCTGGCGCTGTGTCTGCCGGGCTCGCGGCGCGGCGAGGTAAAGCGGCTCGGGGCACGGTTCGACGAGGCGCTGATGCAGCTGCGCGACCGCGAGCCGGGGCTGCGCGTCGTGCTGCCGACGGTGCGGGGCGTGGCGCCAATGGTGCGCGAGATGACCGCGCGCTGGCCGGTCGCGCCGATCGTGGTCGAGAATGCCGATGACAAGCGCGCGGCTTTCGCCGCCGCCGATATCGCTCTGGCGGCCTCGGGGACTGTCAGTCTGGAGCTGGCGGCGAACCGGGTGCCGATGGTCATCGCCTATGACGCGAATTTCCTGACTTGGCATATTATCTCGCGGATGCTCAAGATCGACACGGTGACGCTGGTCAATCTGGTCTCGGACACGCGGGTGATCCCGGAATTCCTCGGCCCCGAATGCAAGCCGCGCGAGATTTCGGCAAAGATGCTGGAGTTGCTGGAAGAAGATGCGGCGCGTGACGAGCAGATGGCCGCGATGGAAGAGGTGATGCGCCGTTTGGGCGAGGGCGGCGAGCCGCCCGGCCTTCGTGCGGCGCGTTCGGTTCTGGAGTTTCTCGGGAGGGCGTGATGCGCGTCTTTTTGGTGATGACGCTGACATTTTGGGCGGGAAGCGTTTTGGCCGAACCCGATCCGGCGCAGCTTTTCACGCAATCCTGTGGGCGCTGTCATCGCGATGCGGAGCGATTGATGGCACGGCTCGGCTGGGCGCTCGGTCCGAAGACGCCGGAGGAGCGGCGCGAATGGCTCGACGATTTCATAGTCTCGCATCATTCGCCCGATCCAGACAGCCGCGCGGCGATTGCCGCATGGCTGGCAGAGCTCGCCTCGTAAGACGACCCCTGCCGAGGGGCCTTAGCCCAGCACCGATTTCACGGCATCGGCGGTGACTTCGATGATCTTGTCGGCCTCCGCCTCGGTCAGGCACAGCGGCGGGGCGAGGCCAAGGATGTCGCCCTGCGGCATCGCACGCCCGATCACGCCACGCTCGACCATCGCGCCTGCGATCTTCGCGCCGATCTTGTCGGAGGCGTCGAAGAAGGTGCGGTTGTCGCGATCCGAGACGAATTCCACCGCGCAGAGCATTCCTTCGCCGCGGATATCGCCGACATTCGCGTGCTCGCCGATGGCGGCGCGCATCTGGTCATTGAGGTATTTGCCGACTTTACCCGCATTCTCGACCAAACCCAGCTTGTCGATCAGTTCGAGGTTCGCGACACCGGCCGCCGCCCCGATCGGGTGCGCCGAATAGGTCCAGCCGTGTCCGATCGGGCCGTTCTCGTCGGTGCCTTGCTCGAGCACTTTCCAGACCTTGTCGCTCACGATCGTTCCGGAGAGCGGCGCATAGGCCGAGGTCAGGCCCTTGGCGATGGTGATCAGGTCGGGCTTCATGCCGTAGTGATCCGAGCCGAACATGCTCCCCAGACGTCCGAAGCCGGTCACGACCTCGTCTGCGATCAGCAGGATGTCGTATTTGTTCAGCACTTTCTGAATCGCCTCCCAGTAGCCTTTCGGCGGGGGCACGATGCCGCCCGTGCCCAGAACCGGCTCACCGATGAAGGCGGCGATGGTGTCGGGGCCTTCGCGTTCGATCAGCTGCTCCAGCTCCGTGGCACAATAGGCGGTGAAGGCCTCTTCCGACATCGCCTCATCGGGGCGGCGGAAGTAATAGGGCGCCTCGGTGTGGACCACCTGGCTCAGCGGCAGGTCGAACTTCTTGTGGAACAGCTCCAGCCCCGTGAGCGAGCCGGTCATCAGCCCCGAGCCGTGATAGCCGCGCCAGCGCGAGATGATCTTCTTCTTCTCGGGGCGGTTCAGGATGTTGTTGTAATACCAGACCAGCTTGATGTTGGTCTCGTTCGCATCCGAGCCCGACAGGCCGAAATAGACCTTCGACATGTGATCGGGCGCACGGTCGAGGACCATATGCGCCAGCGTGATCGAGGCTTCCGTGCCGTGGCCGACATAGGCGTGGTAATAGGCCAGTTCCTTCGCCTGCTCGGCGATGGCCTCGGAGATTTCGGTGCGCCCGTAGCCCGCGTTCACGCAGTAGAGGCCTGCGAAGGCGTCGAGCAGCTTGTTGCCGTCGCGATCCTCGATGAAGACGCCCTTGCCGCCGGTGACGATGCGGTTGGGGGACTCGCCGCGCGCGTGCTGGGCGAGATGGGTCGAGGGGTGGAAGAAGCTTTCGCGATCCCACTTGTCGAGTTGGTCATTGGTCAGCAATTTTCTCTCCTTCTTCTTGTCTTGGGGCGTCCGGGCGGGCGGGGCGATCAGCCCCAGTCGCGGCAGACGTATTTGATTTCCATGAACTCCTCCATTCCGCGGCGCGAGCCTTCGCGGCCGAGGCCGGACTGCTTCATGCCGCCGAACGGGATCGGCGCGCCGGTGACCTTGGTGCGGTTGACCGCGACCATGCCGAATTGCAGCGCGCGCGTGGCGCGGTAGATGCGTTTCGGGTTCTGGCTATGGACGTAAGCCACGAGCCCGTATTCGGTAGCGTTGGCGCGATCGAATACCTCTTCCTCGGTGTCGAAGACGGTGACCGGAGCGACCGGGCCGAAGGTTTCCTCCTGCATGATCTTCGCGCTGTCGGGCACATCCATGAGAACGGTCGGCGCGAAGAACAGCGGGCCGCGGTCGAGCCGCTTGCCACCGCAGGCCAGTTTCGCGCCCTTGGCCAGCGCGTCGGCGACATGCTCTTCCTGCTTGGCGACGGCCTTTTCGTTCATCAGCGGTCCGATATCGGGGTCGTCCATGCCGATGCCCACGCTCAGCGCCTGTGTGGCCTCGGTGAACCGACGGCAGAATTCTTCATAGACGGGGCGCTCGACATAGATGCGGTTCGCGCCGAGGCAGTCCTGACCGGAGGTTGCGAATTTCGCCTTGATGACCTCTTCCACCGCCCGGTCCAGATCGGCACCCTTGAAGACGATGACCGGGGCGTGGCCGCCCAGTTCGAGGACCAGTCGCTTCACCGTCTGAGCCGATTGGCGATAGAGCAGGCGGCCTACTTCGGTCGAGCCGGTGAAGGACAGCGCGCGAACACGGGTGTCTTCTCCCCAAGGCTCGACGATCTCGGCGGCGTGGCCGGTAAGCACGTTGAACACGCCTGCGGGAAGGCCCGCGCGTTCGGCCAGCTCCGCCAGCGCCAGCGCGGAATAGGGCGTCTCGTGAGAGGGATGCGCGACTACGGTGCAGCCAGCCGCGATGGCGGCGGCGGCCTTGCGGGTGAGCATCGCGGCGGGGAAGTTCCAAGGCGTGACGAGGCCCACGACGCCCACCGGTTCGAGCCACAGCTCCACCTCTGCGTCATGCAGATGCGAGGTGACGCCCTCGATATTCGGGCGCTTGGCCTCTTCGGCGTAATATTCGATGAAGCTCGCCGCGTAGTCGATCTCGCCCAGAGCTTCGCTCAGCGGTTTGCCCTGTTCGAGCACCATGATCCGCGCGAGGTCATCCTTGGCCTCGATGATCAGATCGAACCAGCGGCGCATAATCGCGGAGCGCTCCTGCGGGAGCGTCGTCGACCAATCGAGAAACGCGCGCTGTGCGGCATCGACGGCTTCTAGCGACTGGCTGCGGCTGAGTGCGGTGATATCGCCCAGCCGTTCCGAGTTGGCGGGATTGGTGACGGGGATCACCTCGCCCGTCTCGCCGGCGACCCAGCGACCGTTCAAATAGGCAAAGCTGCGCAGAAGGCGCTTGTCGGCGATATCGGGGCGGGCGGAAATGGCGGTATCGAGCATGAGAGACCTCCTTGGTTGAGATCACTCTGCGCCCGTTTTGACAGGGTAATAGTCCGAATGGGCTGCGCGGGCCCCGCATTTGGGCTGAAATACCGCCGACCGTCAGTCCATTTGGTCTGCGAAGAGGTCGAAGGGCGGCATGGCGGCGTTCTTCACCTCCTTCGTGACGATATAGGTGAAGTAGCGCGCGATCCCGATCCGCGCGTCCAGCATCGAGTCGATCAGCCGCTGATAGGCGTCGATGTCGCGGGTCACGATCTGCATCAGGTAGTCGAAGCCGCCGCCCAGAGCCCAGCAGCCCACGACCTCGGGGTGCTGATCGAGCGACCGCTCGAAGGTCTGGAAACTGGCGGCGGTGTGATCGGCCAGTTCGGCGGCCACGAACAGCGTCACATGCGGCCCGAGCTTCTTGAGGTTGAAGGTCGCGCGATAGCCAGCGATGAGGCCCGCCTTCTCCAGCTTTTTCAGCCGGTCCCATGCGGGCGTGGGCGAGAGGTTGATCTTCTCGGCCAGCGCCGCCTTGGTGATGCGGCCCTCGCGTGCCAGCACGCGCAGAATTTCGATATCGCGGGGGTCGAGCTTGATCATGGCGCCACGCTACACCGGCTCAACGCCTTGTGCATCCCCGATTTTCCGGCTGCTCTCCTGGGGCTCACTCGGCCGGTTCGCGCGCCTCCTTGGACTGCGGAGCGTGGAAGCGTTCGCGCGAGGAGCCGTAGGGCTCGACCGTCCGGCGCTTGCGACGCAGCCCGTCGGCATCGCCCCGGCGCAAGCGCATGAAATAAAGCGCCGAGAGCGGTCCCGTCGCACCCGCGATGGCAAATCCCCAGAGGAAAGCGTGGATCGGGATCATCTCGGCCCCGGTGGTGGTCGCGGCCGCCCCCGCGGTCAGTTCCAGAACCACGCCCGCCAGCGCGATGCCAAGCGCAAGCGAGACCTGACGGCTCATCGCGGTGAAGGCGGTGGCGGGGCTCATCTCGCGCAGGTCGAGATCGGCAAACCCGATGGAGTTGATCGCGGTGAAGACCACCGATTGCGCGGCGCCGCCGATCAGCAGAAGCGGGATCAACTGCCAGTCATGGATGCTGGTCACGGTGAGGAAGCCGAAGATCGTGGCGCCCCGTATGACGGCGGCCCAGATCATCACCCATTTGAAGCCGAACCGATCGAGGATGCGCGGCACGAAGGTCCGCAGGCTGACCGCGCCCACCGCGTTCAGCCCGGTCAGTGCACCGGAAACCATCACGGAAGCGCCGAGCCCCAGCTGGAAGAACAGCGGCAGCAGAAGCGAGATCGCCCCGTTCGACAGCCGGAAGATCAGCCCGCCGGTAATCGAAACGTCGAACGTCCTGTGCCGGAATAGCCGCAGATCGAGAAGCGGCTCGGACGTATCGCGCGCGCGCAGCCAGTAGAGGACCAGCAGGGCCACACCCGCGACGCTGAGGGCGACTGCGGCCTGCCACGGCAGGATATGCTCGCCCAACGCGGAAAACCCGGTCATCACGGAGGCCAGACCTACGGCAGAGAGCACGAAGCCCGGAAAATCGAATGGTTTCGGCTCGGGCGGGCCGTCGGCGGGCATGTGGCGCAGCGTCAGCCAGATCGCCAGCGCGCCCAGTGGCAGGTTCATCAGGAAGATCGAGCGCCAGCCAAGGAAGGTCGTCACCGTCGCGCCCACGAAGGGGCCCAGCGCCGGGCCGATCAGCGCGGGCAGGGTGACATAGACCATTGCGCGGGTCATCTCCTCCTTGGAGGTGTGGCGCAGCACGATGAGCCGGCCCACCGGGCTCATCATTGCGGCCCCGATGCCCTGCAGCGCGCGGGCCAGCACGAGTCCCGTCACGCTCGTCTGGATCGCGCAGAGGAGCGAGGCCACGAGAAACACACCCATCGCGGCCAGAAACGTTCGTCGTGCGCCGATCCGATCCGCGATCCAGCCGGAAATCGGCACGAAGGCCGCGAGCGCGATCAGGTAGGTCGCCATCGCCATCTTGAGCGACAGCACCGGCACCGAGAGGTCCCGCGCGATCACCGGAATCGCGGTGGCCAGCACGGTCGCGTCGATCAGCTCCATCAGGAGCGACAGCGCCACCGTCAGCGGAATGATATTTTCGCGAAGCCTGCTCAGCATGACCGGGCATAGCTAGCACTTTGCCGCGCGGTGTCACCCCGCCGGGCGCGCGCAGAGCGCCGTGCTTTATCGCGCAGGTGAGATCGGCAAAGAAAAACCCCGCCCGAGAACGGGCGGGGAGTTGGGAGTGATGGGGCCTGCTTCCGGGCAGGAGAGACGAGAGAACCCGGAAGCAGGTCGTCGCGGAAACCCGGGCAGGGAGGGGGAGAGAGAGAAACCCGGCCTTTCCGAATGTCGCGAGGCATCTGCGCTCGACGGCGATGTCCGGGGGGTGGCGTATCCCGGCCTGCCATCTTGCCTATGCCCTTGCGTCTCGAGATGTGCAGGGAGAACCGATGCAGCAATGCCGCAGTTCCGATATTTCATTCGCCTCCCGTTCATGTGAGAACGCGCCGGTTTTCCGTGAGGTGCTGCTGGAGCGTCCTCCCTTGCGTCAGGTCAAACCAATGTCATGCTTTCTGCGCTAGGTTTGGCGTGGAATCGCACAGGCAGGAGACAGCGGGATGAAGGATCTGGCCGGGGACAAGGTGCCGCCGCGCAAGGGGACGTCACGCAAGGGGTCGCCGCGCAAGGGCGCGACGGCGGGCGCGGGATCGGCCAATGTGGTGAGCAAGCTCGCGGGCGTCGATCAGCCCCGGACCGAGGAACACAGCGCGGCGCTGGCCTCCTTCGAGGCGCTCGACCGTCTCTCTCACGCGTTGATGGGCCGGGCCGAGGGCGGGCTGTCTCCGATCTCGCTGAGCCTCGCCTGGGCCGATTGGGCGACGCATCTGGCCCTCAGCCCCGGCAAACAGGCCGAGCTTGGCTGGAAGGCCGGGCGCAAATGGATGCACCTGTTGCGCGCAATGGCGCCGCACAGCAGCGACGATGTCGAGGCGCAGCCGCTCGAACCGCTGCCGCAGGACCGCCGTTTCTCCGCGCCCGACTGGCAGCAGTTTCCGTACTCCCTCTACGCGCAGAGTTTCCTGCATGCCCAGCAATGGTGGCACAACGCCACGACGGACGTGCGCGGGGTCGAGGCCCGGCACGAACAGATGATGCAGTTCTACGCGCGCCAATGGCTCGACATGGTGGCGCCCACGAATTTCATCGCGACCAATCCGCGAGTGATCGAGCGGACGTTGAAGGAAGGCGGGGTGAACCTCCTGCGCGGGGCGCGCTATTGGGGCGAGGATGCGATCAAGGCGCTCACCGGCGATACCAAGCCGGAACCCACGCTGATCCCGGGGACCGATGTGGCGCTGACGCCGGGCAAGGTGGTGCTGCGCAACGATCTGATCGAGCTGCTGCAATACGAACCGCGCACCGAGAAGGTCCATTCGGTGCCGCTGCTGATCGTGCCGGCCTGGATCATGAAATATTACATCCTCGATCTGGAGGAGACGAATTCGCTGATCCGCTGGCTCGTGGGGCAAGGCTTTACCGTTTTCGCGATCTCTTGGAAAAATCCCGACGAGGGCGACCGCGATCTGGGCTTCGACGATTACCGCGAGAAGGGCGTGATGACGGCGCTCGATGCGGTCTGTGCGATCACCGGTGCGGAGAAGGTTCACGGGCTGGGCTATTGCCTCGGCGGGACGCTCCTGTCGGTCGCGGCGGCGGCGATGGCGCGCGATGGCGACGAGCGGCTGGCCTCGCTGACGATGCTGGCTGCGCAGGTCGATTTCACCGAGGCCGGGGAGCTGAGCCTGTTCACCAATGAAGACCAGCTGAGCCTGATCGAAGATATGATGTGGGAGGAGGGCTATCTCGACAAGACCGCGATGGCGGGCACTTTCACCATGCTCAAGTCGAAGGATCTGATCTGGTCGCAGGCGGTTCATACCTACCTGATGGGCGAGCGCGAGACGGACAGCGCGCTGGCCTCGTGGAGCCACGACGCGACGCGGATGCCCTACCGGATGCATTCGCAATATCTGCGCCGGCTGTTTCTCGACAATGATCTGGCAGAGGGACGCATGGATACGCGCGGCGTGCCGGTCTTCCTGCAGGATATCGAGACGCCGGTCTTCGCCGTCGCGACCGAGGCCGATCACATCGCGCCGTGGCACTCGGTCTTCAAGCTGACATGGTCTCTGCCGGGAGCGGTGAATTTCGCGCTGGTCTCGGGCGGGCACAATACCGGGATCGTGCGTCCGCCGGGTGCGCCGCGGGCGCATTACCGCCTGATGGAGCATCGCCCCGGCATGCCGCATCCCTCCGCCGTGGACTGGGCCTCGGAATGTGCGCCCCGCGAAGGGTCGTGGTGGGAGCCTTGGGCGAAATGGCTGCGCAAGACCGGGGACGGGTCCGAGATCGCGCCGCCCGCGATGGGCAAGGGGCGCAAATACCGCGCGCTCTGCGATGCGCCGGGGGCGTACGTGCTGACCCGCTAGGGCTGCTCGACCTCGGGCAGCATCGCGCGCAGGGTCTCGATCCGGTCGGCCTCACCTGGGGGTTTGTCCCAGCGGATTCGCGAGATGCGCGGGAAGCGCATCGCGACGCCGGATTTATGTCGGGTGGAGCGGTTGAGCCCCTCGAAGGCGACCTCCACCACCAGATCGGGCGACAGGGACCGCACCGGGCCAAAGCGTTCCACCGTGTGATTGCGCACGAAACGGTCGAGCTTGCGCAGTTCCTCATCGGTAAAGCCGGAATAGGCCTTGCCCACGGGCACGAGATGCTCTCCCTCCCAGACGCCGAAGGTGAAATCGGAATAGAAGCCCGAGCGTTTGCCATGCCCGCGTTGCGCATAAAGGATCACCGCATCGATGATCCGCGGATCGCGTTTCCACTTGAACCACGGCCCCTTGGGGCGGCCCGCCATGTAGGGCGTATCGCGACGTTTCAGCATCACGCCCTCGATCACCACCTCGGGCGGCGCTTCGCGTAACTCGGCGAGATCCTCCCAAGTGTCGAAGGGCAGCAGTTCCGAGACGTCGAAGCGCTCGGGGTTGAGGTCAGCAACAAACGCCTCCAGCCGGGTGCGGCGGGCCTCGAAGGGCAGGGGGCGCAGATCTTCCTCGCCCGCGATCAGGATATCGTAGAGCCGCAGCGCCGCAGGGTGAGAGGCGAGCATCGCTTTGCCCGGAGATTTCCGCCCCAGCCGCTTCTGCAGATCGCCGAATGGCGCCACCTGATCGCCGCGCCGTACGATCAACTCGCCATCGAGCGCGCCGTCGAATGCCATATGCGCGACTACATCAGGAAACGCCCCCGAAATATCCTCGCCGGTGCGCGAATAAAGCCGCCTCTCGCCGCCCTCGGCCACGGCCTGCACGCGGATGCCGTCCCATTTCCACTCGGCGGCGAAGTCGTCGGGCGTCAAATCGGTGAGCGCGTCGAGATCGGTGGGAGTCGACAGCATCACCGGACGGAACGGCGCAAAACCTGCGCGCTCGGGCTTTTCGCCGCCCTCGATCCAGTCGAAAAGCGGCTGATAGGGCGGCGATAGCCCGTGCCAGATTTCCTCGATCTCCTCAAGTTCGGGCGTGCCGAGCGAGGCCAGAGCCACCCGGGCAAGCCGCGCCGAGACGCCCACGCGCAGCCCCCCGGTCGCGAGTTTCAAGAGCGCATAGCGTTCCGAGGGCTCGAGCCGGTCCAGCCACCCGGCGATCAGCGGCCCGACGCGGGTCTTGGGCGTGTCCTGCAGGGTCTCGACGATCTCCACCAGATCGAGGTCCTGGGGCGTGTTTTCCTGCGGCCAGATGAGTGCGATCGTCTCCGCCAGATCGCCTACGTAGTCATAGGACAGCGCGAACAGCTCGGGATCGACCCGTTCGCCCACCATCGCGCGCAGCACCGCAGGTTGCGCGCGGCCCAGTTCCAGTTCTCCGGTGAGCGCCGCAAGCGCATAGCCGCGCTCGGGGTCGGGCGCGTGGCGCAGGTAATCGGCCAGCGCGTCGATCTTGGCGTTGCGCCCGGGCGTGAAGGCGAGACGTTCGAGAAGGACTGCGAAGGCTTTCATTCCGGCTCCTCTTCGTAGCCCACAAGATGGAGCGGCCGGGCCACGCGCCCCTCCAGTTCCGCCCAGCGCATCAGCGCCTCCTCGCGGCCATGGGTGATCCACAGCTCGGACGGGTCGATCTCGCGCACCGTGCGCGTGAGGTCCACCCAGTCGATATGGTCCGAGATCACCAGCGGCAGCTCGACCCCGCGCTGGCGGGCGCGGGCGCGGATTTGCATCCAGCCCGAGGCGAAAGAGATCACCGGGTCGGCGAAGCGCTGTACCCAAGGTGAGGAAAAGGCCGAGGGCGGCGCGATCACCAGCGCCTCGCGCAGCTCCCGCGCCTCTGCCTTGTCCATCGTGGCGGGGCGCAGATCGCCCAAGGGGATGCCCTGCTCCAGGTGGTAGTCGCAGAGCCGCTGCAGCGCGCCGTGGATGTAGATCGGCGCGTCATAGCCCGCCTCGCGCGCGAGCATGATGACGCGCTGCGCCTTGCCCAGCGCATAGGCGCCCACCAGATGCGGTCGCTCGGGGGCTGCGCGCATCGAGGCCATCAGCTTCGCCATCTCTTCGGCAGGATCGGGATGCTTGAAGACCGGCAGCGCGAAGGTGGCCTCGGTGATGAACGTGTCGCAGGGCACCGGCTCGAAAGGCGCGCAGGACGGGTTCGCGACGCGCGCGTAATCGCCCGAGGCCACGATCCGCTGGCCGCGATGCGTGATCGCGATCTGCGCCGAGCCGAGCACATGCCCCGCCGGATGAAAGCTGACATCCACGCCCCCCACCGAGAGCGGCCCCTCGTAAGCCTGCCGCTGTCCTGCGAAATCTCCGCCATAGCGGATCGCCATGATCTCCAGCGTCTGGCGCGTGGCCAGCACATGCCCGTGGCCTGCGCGCGCGTGATCGGCGTGGCCATGCGTGATCAGCGCACGCGCCACGGGACGACTCGGGTCGATGTAGAAATTGCCGCTCGGGCAATAGAGCCCCTCGGGGCGCGGGATCAGAAGCGGCTCGGCCATCGGTCTTTCACTTACGGTAACGCTCGAAATGCATACGCGAGGGCGCGCGCCCGGCCCAAATTTTCGGCAATCGCCCTAGGGCAAGCTTTTCGCGCGACGATTGTTCCAAATCAAACGATCTTCGGCGCGCCCATGTTAGGGTTGCGCTATCCAGTCACAAGGGAGGCTTACATGGCAGAGAAGAAATCCCCACCCGGCATGAACATGGCCGGCTGCATGCCGGTGCCGGATATGGGTTCGGTAAGCTCGGTGATGGCACCGCAGCTCAAAATGATGGAATCGATGATCGCGCAGAACATCGAACTGCTCGAATTCTTGAAAGCCCGGTTCGAGCGTGATCAGGAAATGGTCAACCAGCTGTCGGAAACTGCCGATCCGATGCGCGCGATGACGCTCTGGGGTGAGTTCTGGCAGCGTACGGCCAGCGATTACACCGCCGAGATGACGAAGCTCGCCACCTCGATGACGGGGATCGCGGAACGCGCGGTGCGCTCTGCCACCGAAGAGGGCGAAGCGCTCGCCAAGGCGGTCGGAAAAAAGTGACGACTCGGGTCGGCAAGCACGGGGTGAGCCTCGGCGACGTGCCGGTCTGAGCGATCCGAAAACGCGTTGGCGCGGCAAGCCGGAGGGGCTCGCCGCGCGCAGTGCCGTTTGCGGCCAGTCTGCGGGCTTACTTCTTGTAGATCCAGCCGCCGCCGAAGATGCGGCTGTCCTCGGGCGCGTAGAACACGCAGGCCTGTCCGGGGCTGACGCCTTCCTCTGGCACGACCAGTTCGACCTCGGCCTCGGTCTCCGAGACGGGGCGGATGATCGCCTCGCGCGGCGGGCGGGTCGAGCGGACCTTGACCTTCAGGTGCCATTCCTCGCGCGAGGTGAAGGGCTCGTCGCCTAGCCAGTTGATCTCGCGCACGGGGATGATGCGGGTCGACAGCGCCTCTTTCGGGCCGACGACGACATGGCGCGTCTCGGGGTCGAGCTTCACAACGTAAAGCGGATCTTCCAGTCCGCCGATGCCGAGCCCGCGCCGCTGACCGATCGTGTAATGGATCACGCCGCGATGCTGGCCGAGCACGTTGCCCTCCATGTCGACGATATCGCCGGGATCGGCGGCGCCGGGGCGCAGCTTCTCGATGACGCTTGCGTAGTTCCCGTTCGGCACGAAGCAGATATCCTGACTGTCGGGTTTGTCGGCCACCGCCAGCCCGTATTTCGCCGCCAGTTCCCGCGTCGCATCCTTCGAGGGCAGGTGGCCCAGCGGGAAGCGCAGGTAATCGAGCTGCTCCGGCGTGGTCGAGAACAGGAAATAGCTCTGATCGCGGTTCGGATCGGCTGCGCAATGCAACTCGGGCCCGGCCGCGCCGTCCTTGCGCTGGATGTAATGGCCCGTCGCCATGCAATCGGCATCGAGATCCTTCGCCGTCTCCAGCAGATCCTTGAACTTCACGCGCTCGTTGCAGCGGATGCAGGGCACCGGCGTCGCGCCACCCAGATAGGCGTCGGCGAATTCGTCGATCACCGCCTCGCGGAACGTGTTCTCGTAATCGAGCACGTAATGCGGGAAGCCCATCTCCTCGGCGACGCGGCGGGCATCGTGGATATCCTGCCCCGCGCAGCACGCGCCTTTCTTGGCCAGCGCCGCGCCGTGGTCGTAAAGCTGCAGCGTCACGCCCACCACGTCATAGCCTTCCTCGGCGAGTTTCGCGGCCACGACCGAGCTATCGACGCCGCCCGACATGGCGACGACGACGCGGGTGTCCGCGGGCGGTTTGGCGAAACCGAGCGAATTGAGCGGCAGATCCTTGGGCATGATGAAGCGTCCTTTAACGAGACGTGCAGCAATATAGGAAAATGCGACCCACTCTCAACCCCGCGTTTCACGCAGTGTTAACGGCGTGCGCACCAATGTGGCCGGCGTGAAGAGCTTGAAGGGGTGAGCCCATGTATCTCAAGAAAGTCGACGGCCCGCGCGCGGTGACCCTCGCCGACGGCACGATCCTGACCCGTGCCGATCTGCCTTCTCCGAAAACCCGAAGATGGGTGGCCAGCCGAAAAGCCGTAATCGTGCAGGCGGTCGCGCATGATCTGATCTCGCGCGATGAGGTGCTGGAGCGCTACGGGCTCTCCGACGAGGAGCTCGACCTCTGGATCGAAGCGATCGAAAGGCACGGGATTCAAGGGCTTAAGGTGACCGCGATCCAGAAGCTCAAACAGCTTTAGGTTGCACCCTCGCGGAAACGTGAGAAGGTAACCCGGTGTTAACCATTTGATGTAAGTCTCGACCTGATCGAGGGATTAATGCGGAGAACCCAGAATGCGTATTTTATTGGTGGAAGACGACCCGACGACCTCGCGCAGTATCGAATTGATGCTGACCCATGCGAATCTCAACGTCTATTGCACCGATCTGGGTGAAGAAGGCATCGATCTCGCGAAGCTCTACGATTACGACCTGATCCTGCTTGACCTCAATCTGCCCGACATGAACGGGCACGAGGTGTTGCGCCAGCTGCGCCTGTCGAAGATCGACACGCCGATTCTGATCCTCACCGGGGCCGACGATACCGAAAACAAGATCAAGGGATTCGGCTTCGGCGCCGATGACTACATGACGAAGCCCTTTCACCGCGAGGAACTGGTGGCGCGCATTCACGCGATCATCCGCCGGTCCAAGGGCCATGCGCAATCGATCATCCGCACCGGCAAGATCTCGGTCAATCTCGATGCGAAGACGGTCGAGGTCGATGGCAAGCCGGTGCATCTGACCGGCAAGGAATACCAGATGCTCGAACTCCTGAGCCTGCGCAAAGGCACGACCCTGACCAAGGAAATGTTCCTCAACCATCTCTACGGCGGCATGGACGAGCCCGAATTGAAGATCATCGACGTTTTCATCTGCAAGCTGCGCAAGAAACTCGCCGATGCCACCGAGGGCGAGAATTACATCGAAACCGTCTGGGGCCGTGGCTACGTGCTGCGCGATCCCGACCCTTCGGAGTTGGAGCGGCGCATCGCCATGGGCGCCTGACTTCACAAAGCCGGCGATCTCCGTCGTCACGGCTCTTTACGCCCCCTCGGCGCTTGCCTAAACCAAGGTCAGCACGAGGGGGTTTTCCATGTCCGAGCCAAGCCGCACCGAGATCGACGCGCTGAGCGAGGCCGAGGCCCGCGCAGAAATGCCCAGCCTGATCGCCAAGATCGAGGCGGCCAATACCGCCTATCATACTCATGATGCGCCCGAGATTTCGGATGCGGAATATGACGCGCTCAAGCAACGCCTCGCAGCGATCGAGGCGAAATTTCCCGCGTTGAAATCCGAGCAATCGCCCACCGAACAGGTTGGCGGCCAACTCGCGGAAGGCTTCGGCAAGATCACCCATGCGATCCGCATGATGAGCCTCGCCAATGCCTTTTCTGACGAGGAGGTGACCGAGTTCGACGAAAGCGTCCGCAGCTTCCTCGGTCTGAAATCCGACGCAAAGCTGAACTACACGGCCGAGCCGAAGATCGACGGGCTGTCGCTCTCGATCCGCTACGAGAAGGGCAAGCTGATCCATGCCGCCACGCGCGGCGACGGTGCGGTCGGTGAGAACGTGACCGAGAACGCACGCACCATCGACGACATTCCGACCTCGATCGCGGATGCGCCCGACGTGCTGGAAGTGCGCGGCGAAGTCTATATGAGCCATGCCGATTTCGAGGCGCTCAACAGCCGCAACGAGGCCGCAGGCGAAAAGCGTTTCGCCAATCCGCGCAACGCCGCTGCTGGATCCTTGCGCCAACTCGACCCGAAAGTGACCGCGTCGCGCCCTCTGAAGTTCTTTGCTTATGCCTGGGGGGAGCTTTCCGCGCCGCTGGCCGAGACCCAGATCGAGGCCATCGCGCGGCTGCAATCCCTCGGCTTCCAGACCAACCCGCTGACCGAGCTTTGCGACGGACCTGCTGACATGCTCGCCCATTACCGCGAGATCGAGGCAAAGCGCGCCACGCTCGGCTACGATATCGACGGCGTCGTCTACAAGGTAAACGACCTCGCGCTGCAGCGCCGCCTCGGCTTCCGCTCGACCACGCCGCGTTGGGCGATCGCGCATAAATTCCCCGCCGAGCTTGCCTGGACGCAGCTCGAAGGGATCGACATTCAGGTCGGTCGCACCGGCGCGCTCTCGCCGGTCGCGCGGCTGACGCCGGTGACGGTGGGCGGCGTGGTCGTCTCGAACGCGACGCTGCATAACGAGGATTACATCGCCGGGCGCGATTCCAAGGGCGCGGAAATTCGCGGCGGCAAGGATATCCGCGTCGGCGACTGGGTGCAGGTCTATCGCGCGGGGGACGTGATCCCGAAGATCGCCGATGTCGATCTCGCGCGCCGCCCCGAAGATGCGGTGCCCTACGACTTTCCGACCCATTGCCCTCGCTGCGGATCCGAGGCGATCCGCGAAGAGGGCGATGCGGTGCGCCGCTGCACCGGCGGGCTGATCTGCCCCGCGCAAGCGGTCGAAAAGCTGAAACATTTCGTCTCTCGCGCGGCTTTCGACATCGAAGGTCTCGGCGCGAAACAGGTCGAGCAATTCTACGAGGATGGCTGGATCAAGGAACCTGCCGACATCTTCACGCTGGAAGAGCGCTACGGGCAGGGCATCCAGCAGCTCAAGAACCGCGAGGGCTGGGGAGAGAAATCGGCGCGCAACCTCTTTGCCGCCATCGCAGAGAAACGCAGGATTCCGCTGCAACGCCTGATCTTCGCGCTCGGCATCCGTCATGTCGGTGAGACGAGCGCAGGGATGCTTGCCACACATTACGGCACATGGGACGCGTTCGAGACCGCGATGACGCAGGCAGACTGCGGCCAGGGCCCGGAATGGGACGATCTGATCTCGATCGACGGCGTCGGCGAGACACTCGCGACCTCGGTCGTGACGACGTTCCAGCAAGAGGCCGAGCGCGCCTCGATCGACCGTCTTACCGCACATCTGAGTGTCGAGGAGGCCGAGAAGCCGAAATCCGACAGTCCGGTTTCGGGCCTCACCGTCGTTTTCACCGGCACGCTGGAGAAGATGACCCGGGCCGAGGCGAAGGCGCGGGCGGAGGCGCTTGGCGCGAAGGTCTCGGGGTCCGTCAGCGCCAAGACCGACCTGCTCGTCGCGGGGCCGGGCGCTGGATCGAAAGCCAAGAAAGCGGCCGAGTTGAACATCCGCGTCATCGACGAGGATGAATGGATCGCGCTCGCGGGGGGCGCATGAGCACCCGGCCCTCCGAACTGTTCGAGCTCTTCGCCGAGCTCGACAGTCTCGCGGGCGTTGGTCCGAAAACGGCCAAGCATTTCGAGGGGTTGGGGATCACCCGCCCGCGCGACGCGTTGTTCACCTTACCGTATTCGGTGATCGACCGCCGTCCTGTCGCGACCGTGCAAGGCGTGCCAGCGGGCACCACAGTCACCGTCGAAGTGACGATCGGAGCCCATAGCCCTGCGCGTAAACAGGGCGCGCCAGACCGGGTTCTATGCCATGACGCGCAGGGCGACATCACGCTGGTCTTCTTCCGCGCGCGGGGCGACTGGCTCGCGAAACAGATGCCCAACGGGGCGCGGCGGATCATTTCGGGCAAGCTCGAGATTTATGACGGGCAGGCGCAGATCGTGCATCCCGATTACATCCTGCCGCCCGAAAATGCGGGCGAGATGCCCCGCTTCGAGCCGGTCTATCCGCTCACCGCCGGCGTCACGCAAAAGCTGATGGCGAAGGCGGCCGAGGGAGCCTTGGCGCGTGCGCCGGACCTGCCCGAATGGATCGACGCTGCGCTCAAGCGCCGCGAGGGCTGGCCGGATTGGCGCGACGCGGTGCAAACGGCGCATCACCCTGAAAAGATTGACGATCTCGCGGCCACGGCGCCGGCGCGCGCGCGCCTCGCCTATGACGAGCTTTTCGCGCATCAGATGACACTCGCGCTCGCGCGGCGCCAGTCGCGGCGCAAGAAGGGTCGGGTGACGCGCGGCACCGGCAAGCTCTCGGCGCAGGTTCTGGCCAGCCTGCCGTACAAGCCGACCGGTGCGCAGACCCGCGCGATCGCCGAAATCTCGGGGGATATGGGCTCCGAGCGGCGAATGAACCGGCTGCTGCAGGGCGATGTCGGCGCGGGCAAGACGCTGGTCGCCTTCTTGGCGCTGCTGACGGCGGTCGAGGCTGGCGGGCAGGGCGTGATGATGGCGCCCACGGAAATTCTCGCGCGCCAGCATCTGGAAGGTCTGGCGCCGCTGGCCGAGGCGGCGGGCGTCCGGCTGGAGATTCTGACCGGGCGCGACAAGGGGGCGGAGCGGGCGCGCAAGCTCGTCGATCTGGCCTCGGGCGCGATCGGTATCCTCGTGGGCACCCATGCGGTTTTTCAGAAAGACGTGGAATTTCAGGATTTGCGGCTTTCCGTGATCGACGAACAGCATCGCTTCGGCGTGGCGCAACGGATGGAGCTGGGTGCCAAGGGGCAGGCGGTCGACGTGCTGGTCATGACCGCAACGCCGATCCCGCGCTCGCTCGCGCTGGCGCAATATGGTGACATGGATGTGAGCCTTCTCGACGAGAAGCCACCGGGTCGGACGCCGGTCAAGACCGCGCTCGTCGCGATGGAGCGGATGGGAGAGGTGGTCGAGCATCTGCGCAAGGCGGTGGCCGAGGGGCGGCAGGCCTATTGGGTCTGCCCGCTGGTCGAAGAGAGCGAGCGCGTCGATCTGAGCTCCGCCACCGACCGCTTTCTGGCGCTGCGCGCAGCGCTTGGCGACGATGTCGTGGGGCTGGTTCACGGCCAGATGCCCTCCGCCGAGAAAGACGCCGCGATGGCGGCTTTCGTGAAGGGGCAGACCCGGGTGCTGGTCGCGACGACGGTGATCGAGGTGGGCGTGAACGTGCCCAACGCCTCGATCATGGTGATCGAGCGGGCCGAGAGTTTCGGTCTCGCGCAGCTCCATCAGCTGCGCGGGCGGGTCGGGCGCGGCGCTGCGGCCTCGACCTGCCTGATGATCTACCAGAGCCCGCTGAGCGAGACGGCAGAACGCCGCCTGTCGATCCTGCGCGAAAGCGAGGACGGGTTCCGCATCGCCGAGGAAGACCTCGCCATGCGGGGCGCGGGCGATGTGATCGGCACGGCGCAGTCGGGCCTGCCGCGTTTCCGCGTGGCGGACCTTGAACGTCAGGCCGGTCTGATGGCGGTGGCGCAGTCGGATGCGCGCAAGCTCCTGTCCGACGATCCCGAGCTGAGCGGCCCGCGCGGACAGGCGGCGCGGGTGCTGCTGTGGCTGATGGAACAGGACCGCGCGATCCGCCTGATCGGAATCGGCTGAGCCCGGTTCGACTCACGTTCTCCCCCTAGTGTTCTCAAATGTTCCTAAAAAGTTCTTTACACGCGACGTCAATTATGAGAACAAAGTAGCAACAGAGGGAATGGAGGTGCCAGATGGCCAAGGAAATCAAGGAGCTTCTCGACCGCAATCACAGCACGCTGCTGGCCGACGCCGTAGGGGGCATCGCGCTTTGCGCAAGCTTCATCATGGCGCTTTGGCTGCCGGGGCTCCTCTAAGCCCGACCTGTCTCATCGTTACTGCCTCGCGCTTTTTGGCTGCCGCACCTGTCCCAAACCCGCGGCTTTGCCTGTCCCCCAGGCCCCGCCTGTCCGTAAAGCGCAACCTTCAGCCGCCGCTCTTTCGAGTGGCGGCTTTTTTTATCGCGTAGAAGAGAGTTTAGCGGCTCAGCACTGCTCGAGCGCTTCGAGCGTCGCCTCGGGGGCGAGCAGGATCGAGCCATGCCGGTTGGGGTAGTCGCGCGCGGCTTGCAGCACTTCATAATCGCCGAAGGGCGCATCGGGGACAGGGCCGCCCTTGAGCATCTCGGCCAGCTGATCGCGCAGCTTCGCGATCTCATCGCGCGTGCGGCCCACGACCTGGGCCCCGAAGATCGCAGCAGAAGCCTGACCCAGCGCGCAGGCATGTACGGTCTGGCTATAGCCGGTCACGCGGCCGTCTGCGCAGGTCAGCGCGACTTCGACTGTGGAGCCGCAAAGCGGCGCGCGCTTGCGCATGGTCACGTCGGGCTCGGGCAGCGGATCGGTGCCCGGCATATCGGCGGCGAGCGCCAGAATGCGCTGCGAATAGAGCTTGATCAGATCGGTGTCGCTCATCTCTTTCCCCTTCGGCCCGTCCGGCGTAGATAGGACCTGAGCCACAGGAAGGAAAGAGCAGATGCCATTCGATCCCGCCAGCTTGACTTATGACGCCAACGGTTTGATCCCCGCCATCGCGCAGGATGCGCTGTCCGGCGATATCCTGATGATGGCATGGATGAACGCTGAGAGCGTTGCGAGGACACTCGAAACAGGGCGCGTAACCTATTGGTCGCGCTCGCGGCAATCGTTCTGGGTAAAGGGCGAGACCTCGGGCCATGTGCAGCGCCTGCGCGAGATGCGGGTGGATTGCGACCGCGACACGCTTCTGGTGCTGGTGGAGCAGGAAGGCCCGGCCTGCCACACCAATCGCCGGTCGTGCTTCTATACCGCGATCCGTGATGGCGAGGAGGTCGAGATCCTCACGCCGATGGAAGATTGAGAGCGACCCTTCGGGGTGGATATTTCCGTCAAGAGGAAGCGGGTAGCCCGACCATGCGGCGAATCTCGTCCGGGGTGCCCCCATCCTCGCGGTATTTCGCAATCGCGCGGGCGTCGTCGCGCTTGGCGAGGCGCTTGCCGTTCTCGTCTCGGATTAGCTTGTGGTGACAATAGGTTGGCGTCGGAAGTTCAAGTATCTCTTGAAGCAGAACATGGATCTGCGTGGCGTCGAACAGGTCCGCGCCGCGGGTGACATGGGTGATGCCTTGCGCGGCGTCGTCGAGCACGACGGCGAGGTGATAGGATGTGCCCATCTCGCGGCGTGCAAGCACGACATCGCCCACCTTGTCGATCAGATCGGCGCGAGAGATGTGATGCGTGCCTTTGTGCAGCGCGCAGACTTCCTCGAAGCGGATATCGCGGGCGGCGCGGGTCATATTCAGGCGCAAGGCGCTTTCAGGCAGCGGAGCCCCGGGGCGGCGCGCGCCGCTGTCGCGGCAGGTGCCGGGATAGATCAGGCCGTCGGGCCCGTATTGCGCGCCTTCCTGCGGTGCGGAGGCGGCTGCCTCAATGTCGCGGCGGGTGCAGGAGCATGCAAAGAGAAGATCGCTTTCCCAAAGTCTTTCAAGGGCTTCGCGATAGAGGTTCAAGCGATCCGATTGGCGCAGAACCGGCCCGTCCCAAGACAGCCCGAGCCAGTGTAGATCGTCGTAGATCTGCTGTTCCCAGTGCGGGCGCGCGCGGCTCTGGTCGATGTCTTCGATGCGCAGCAAGAACTGCCCGCCGGCCTTGCGCGCCATGTCATGCGCTAGGATCGCGCTATAGGCATGGCCCAGATGCAGCGGGCCCGTTGGCGAGGGGGCGAAGCGTGTGATCATCGACGCGCGCACCCTGCCAAATCAGCCGCCCGCGCGGCGATCCGCATGCGCCTGATAGATCAGGATCCAGGCGAGCGCGATGAACATCGGATGCGTCAGGCCGCCCGAGAAGATGATCGCCGGAACCCAGATCACGAAGACGAGGATCGCAAGGAAGATGCGCCCGATCAGCAGGATCGAAAGCGGTGGCAGAAACAGGGCCAGAACGTAGTTCATACGGTCTCTCCTTGATGTGCCAGCCAGTCGCCGAAGACCGTCTTGGCGCGATCGGTATAGGCCTTGTAGCGGTCTTTGCGGCCACGCCGCCCGCCCTTGGCGTCGATCGGCGGGAAGAGCCCGAAATTGACATTCATCGGTTGGAACGTCTTCGCCTCGGCCCCGCCTGTGATGTGGGTGATCAACGCCCCCATCGCGGTTTCGGGTCCCGGTGGCGGCAACTCGCGGCCCTGAAGCTCCGCAGCGGCCATGCGACCCGCCAGAAGGCCCATCGCGGCGCTTTCGACATAGCCTTCAACGCCGGTGATCTGGCCCGCGAAGCGCAGGTTCGGGTGCGACTTAAGCCGCATCTGAGCATCGAGCAGCGTCGGCGAATTGATGAAGGTGTTGCGGTGAATCCCGCCGAGACGCGCAAACTTGGCATCCTGAAGTCCCGGAATCATCCGGAAAACAGCAGCTTGCGCGCCGTACTTCATCTTGGTCTGGAAGCCCACGATATTGTAGAGCGTGCCGAGCGCGTTGTCGCGGCGCAGCTGCACCACCGCCCAAGCCTTGGTCTGCGGATCGTGCTCGTTGGTCAGGCCGACCGGTTTCATCGGCCCGTGGCGCAGGGTCTCGCGACCGCGTTCAGCCATCACCTCGATCGGCAGGCAGCCGTCGAAATAGCCCGCGGTCTCGCCCTCGTGGAACTCGGTCTTGTCGGCCTCGAGCAGCGCGTCGATGAAGGCCTCGTATTGGTCCTTCGTCATCGGGCAGTTGATATAGGCCGTGCGCTCTTCCTCGGTCTCGCCCTTGTCGTAGCGCGACTGGCGCCATGCGACGGACATGTCGATCGTGTCGGCATAGACGATGGGCGCGATGGCGTCAAAGAAGGCCAGTCGCTCTTCGCCGGTGGCTTGCAGGATAGCTTTGCCGAGGCTCTCAGACGTCAGAGGCCCGGTCGCAAAGATCCATTTTCCCTCTGAAGGAAGCTCCGTAACTTCTTCCTCCGTAAAGGAAATGTTCTCGTGGGCGCGAAGCGCCTCGGTCACCGATTGCGAAAACGCCTCGCGGTCCACGGCCAGCGCGCCGCCTGCGGGCAGACGGTGCTTGCGCGCGGTCTCCATGATCAGCCCGTTCGCGGCGCCCATCTCCCAATGGAGCTGACCCACGGCGTTGCGTTCGTGATCGTCCGAGCGGAACGAGTTCGAGCAGACCATCTCGGCATAGTTGCCGGTCTGGTGCGCGAAGGTTTCGACCTTGGGCCGCATCTCGTGCAGCACCACGCGGATGCCGGCATTCGCCGCCTGCCAGGCCGCTTCCGAGCCCGCCATGCCACCGCCGACGATATGGAGTTCTTCTGTCATGGCCGCTCATGTAGTGGTCAAAGCGGCAAAAGGGAAGGCCGATCCGCGGAGGGAAAACGGGAAACGGCCCGGAGCATCCCCGGGCCGTTTCTTGCGATCAGAAATCGTCGAGCTTGGGTCTCTTGCCGATCGAGACATGGTCGATGTCTTCAAGCGCAAATCCCTTGATGATCGAAGGGATCATCATCGACACCAGTATGAAGATCGGCAGGCCCACGACGGTGATCACCTGTTGCAGCGCGGTCAACCCGGCATCGCCTGCGAGTATGATCAGCATCGCCGCGACCAGCCCTTCGGCCGCGCCCCAGAAAACGCGCTGATGGACGGGGCCGGGCGTCGGCGTGCCGGTGCAGAGCATGTCGACCACCAGCGAGGCCGAGTCCGACGACGTCGCGAAGAAGATCGCCACCACGACGACGGCGATGCCCTGAACGATATGGACGAAGGGGAAATGCTCGAAGAAGGCGAACATCGCGAGCGGAACGCTATCGGAGACCGCTTTCGACAATTGCCCCGCCTGATCGCCCATCGCGGCGCGCGCCGCCTGTCCGATGCCGTCGAACTCCATCGCCTGCCAGCCGAAGATCGCGAACCAGATCAGGGTGAAGAGTGACGGCGCCAGCAGCACGCCGAAAACGAATTCGCGCACCGTGCGACCGCGCGAGATGCGCGCGACGAAGAGCCCGATGAAGGGCGACCAGGTCACCGTCCAGGCCCAGTAGAACACCGTCCACGAGCCCTGCCAGCCCCAGCCGGGCGTGTCGGGGTTCTCGTTGGCCAGCATGTCGTTCCAGAAGGCCAGATGCGGCAGGTTGGAGAAATAGAGCCCGAAGGTCTGGACGATCCCGCGCAGCAGGAACAGGGTCGAGCCGAAGATCAGCACGAAGACCATCAGGCCGACCGCCATGCCGATATTGATATTCGACAGCAGCTTCACGCCCTTGTCGAGCCCAGCGACGATGGAGGTGATCGCAACGGCGGTCAGCGCGGTGAGGATCGCGATCTTGACGAAGGTGCCGTCGCCCGTACCGAGAAGCGCATCGAGGCCGGCGGCGATCTGGCTGGAGCCGAGGCCGAGCGAGACGGCGACGCCAAACAGCGTGCCGAGGATCGAAGCGATGTCGATCGCCTTTCCGATCGGCCCGTTGATGCCCTCTTTCAGGAGCGGGTAGAACACCGAAGAGACCCGCACCGGCAGGTCGTAGCGGTTGATGAAATAGGCAAACCCCAGCCCCGGCAGCGTGAAGATCGTCCAGGTGTGCAGGCCGAGGTGATAGATCGCGATGGAGATCGCGTCTTTCGCGGCCTCGTCGGAAAAAGGCTCGACGCCCGGCAGCGGTGGTTCGGAGAAATGGCTGATCGGTTCGGCCACGCCCCAGAACATCAGCACCGTGCCGATACCGCCCGCGAACAGCATCGTGAACCATGACAGATTGCCATATTCCGGGCGGCTGTCCTTCGGCCCGAGCCGGATATGGCCATGGCGCGACAGCGCGGCCCAGATCAGGAAGCCCAGCCAGATATTGACGCCGAGAATGAAGAACCAGCCGAGATTGGCGACGATCCAGGAACGGCCCGCGGCGAACGCGTCGCCAATCGGGCCGGGAAAGATCACAAGGGCGAGCACGAAGACGATCGTGAAGCCTGCCGATACGAAGAAGATCGTCGGGTCGGTTCTTAGGCCGAGCCTATCTGCCAAGGCTTTCATGAAACTCTCCCTTTTTTGAATAGTGCAACCGCAACGGGTGGCTTCAGGGGTGGTTCCGGGCAAATGGCGAATTGAGAGCAACAAAGAGTCGAAACGGCGCGGCACGTGGCTGAGCCGCAACATCGAAAGTCCGTGCGATCAGAAGGCGAGGTTGTGGCGGAAGAGGTTCGTGGTCGAACCTTTTCCAAGGGTGACGCCGAGGCCGACGTTCCAGAGATCGAACTCGCCATCGCGACTATCCTTCTAGCGTGGAAGCCATAATGGGAAAGCCCCCGGTCCTTGCGGAACGGGGGCTTGATCTCATTGCTTTTTGCGAAGCCGTTGCGAATTGCGAGCAACCTGCGCGGGATCAGCTTTCGCTATCCTCCGCACCGCCGTTCCCGGAGGCGTCCGGCGCGGAAGGTGCATCGGGTGCATCGGTCGACCCATCGGAATCCGGATCCAGATCGTCGTCGTCGCCCTGATCGGCGATCCGCGCGACCGAGACCACGACTTCGCCCTTGGCGGTGTTGAACACACGCACGCCACCGGCAGAGCGCGAGCGGAAGGAGATGTCTTCCACCGGGCAGCGGATCGACTGACCCGTCGAGGTGGCGAGCATGATCTGATCGCTCATCTCGACCGGGAAGGAGGCCACCAGCGGGCCGCCCCGCATCGCCTTGTCGATCGCCGTCACACCCTGACCGCCGCGACCGCGGGTCGGATAGTCGTGGCTCGACGAGATCTTGCCCGACCCCTTCGAGGTGATCGTCAGGATCAGATCTTCGGCGGCGGACATCTCGGCATAACGTTCCATCGAGAGCGGCCCCTCGGCCACGGTTTCCTCGTCCTCGTCGGGCTCGACCTCGTCCTCGGTCACGCCCGCCATCAGGCGACGCTGCTTGAGATAGGCCGCGCGCTCTTCCGAGCTGGCTTCGAAGTGGCGGATCACCGACATCGAGACGACCTCGTCATCGCCCTTCAGCTTGATGCCGCGAACGCCGACCGAGTTGCGCGAGTTGAACACGCGCACTTCCGGCACCGGGAAGCGGATCGCGCGACCGCTGGCGGTGACCAGCATCACGTCGTCGTCCTCGGAACAGATGCGCGCATTGATCAGGCGCATTCCGGCGTTCTCGTCCTCGAACTTCATCGCGATCTTGCCGTTGCGCATGACGTTGGTGAAATCCGACAGGCGGTTGCGGCGCACGGTGCCCTTGGAGGTCGCGAAGACCATCTGCAGGTCGTCCCATTCCGCCTCGTCGCGATCGACCGGGGTGATCGCGGCGATCGACACGCCTGTGGGGATCGGCAGGATGTTGACGATCGCCTTGCCCTTCGACTGGCGAGAGCCGAGCGGCAGCTGCCAGCACTTCATCTTGTAGACCATGCCTTCGGTCGTGAAGAACAGAAGCTGCGTATGGGTGTTGGCGACGAACAGCGTGGTGACCGTGTCGTCATCCTTCAGCGCGCCACCCGACAGCCCCTTGCCGCCGCGCTTTTGCGAGCGGAAATCGGCCAGAGGCGTGCGCTTGATGTAGCCGCCCTGAGTGACGGTCACGACCATGTCTTCGCGCTCGATCAGGTCTTCGTCGGCCATGTCGCCGGCCCAGTCGATGATCTCGGTGCGGCGCGGCACGGCAAACAGCTCGCGCACTTCGCGCAGCTCGTCGGCGATGATGCCCATGATCCGCTCGCGCGAGGCGAGGATGGCGAGGTATTCGCGGATCTTCTCGGCCAGCTGGGCGAGTTCGTCCGTGACTTCCTTCACGCCGATCTGGGTCAGACGCTGAAGACGCAGATCGAGGATCGCGCGGGCCTGCGTTTCCGACAGGTTATAGGTGCCGTCATCGTTGACCGGATGCAGCGGATCGTCGATCAGCTTGAGATATTCGACGATGTCATGCGCGGGCCAGCGCCGCTCCATCAGGCGGGTGCGGGCCTCTGCCGCGTCGGCCGAGGAGCGGATGGTCGCCACGACCTCGTCTACGTTCGACACCGCCACGGCCAGACCGCAGAGGATGTGGCTGCGCTCGCGCGCCTTGCGCAGTTCGAATGCGGTGCGGCGTGCGACGACTTCCTCGCGGAAGCTGATGAAATAGGTGAGGAACTGGCGCAGCGTCAGCTGCTCGGGGCGGCCGCCGTTCAGCGCCAGCATGTTGCAGCCGAAGGAGGTCTGCATTTGCGTGAAGCGGAAAAGCTGGTTCAGCACCACATCGGGGGTCGCGTCGCGCTTCAGCTCGATCACGACACGCACGCCAACGCGGTCGGATTCGTCGGCGATGTTCGAGATGCCTTCGAGTTTCTTCTCGCGCACGAGATCGGCGATCTTCTCGATCATCGCCGCCTTGTTCACTTGATAGGGAATCTCGTCGAGGATGATCGCGAAGCGGTCCTTGCGGATCTCTTCCACGCGGGTCTTCGCCCGGATGATGACCGAGCCACGGCCCTCGAGGTAAGCCTTGCGCGCACCGCCGCGCCCCATGATCTGGCCGCCGGTCGGAAAGTCGGGGGCGGGGACGATCTCCATGATCGCCTCGTCCGACATGTCGGGGTTCTCGATCAACGCCAGCGTCGCGTCGCAGACCTCGCCGAGGTTGTGCGGCGGAATGTTGGTCGCCATGCCGACGGCGATACCGCCCGCGCCGTTGACCAGCATGTTCGGGAAGCGTGCGGGCAGAACCGTCGGCTCTTCCTGCTTGCCGTCGTAGTTGTCCTGGAAATCGACCGTGTCTTTCTCGATATCGGCGAGAATGTAATTGGCCGGTTTCGCCATGCGCACTTCGGTGTAGCGCATCGCCGCCGCGTTGTCGCCGTCCATCGAGCCGAAGTTGCCCTGACCGTCGAGCAGCGGCAGCGACATCGAGAAGGGCTGCGCCATCCGCACCAACGCGTCGTAGATCGCGGCGTCGCCATGCGGGTGATACTGACCCATGACGTCGCCAACCGGACGCGCCGACTTGCGATAGGGCTTGTCGAAAGTGTTCCCGGTCTCGTGCATCGCATAGAGGATGCGCCGGTGAACGGGTTTCAGACCGTCGCGCAGATCGGGGATCGCGCGGCTCACGATCACGCTCATCGCGTAATCGAGATAGGCGGTTTTCATCTCGTCCGCGATGGAAACGGTGGGGCCGAGATAAGCGGGCCGCCCGGGGCCTTCTTCTTCGGTTTCCGGCGGTTCAGGAGTGTCGGTCACGCGCGCCTCGATATTCTAGATATTGTTGTGGAACCTTATAAAGGCCGCAAGCGGCGGGTGCAATCATGGAGAAGGCCCCGGCGGGTGCGCGGGGCCTTCTTCGTGACGTCAGGTTAGGGCGATCGGGGCGCGGCCCGTGCCGCAGCCGATCAGCCTTCGCGGGCTGCGCGCTTCCGCTCGTGCGGGTCGAGGTGCAGTTTGCGCAGGCGGATCGCCTTGGGCGTGACTTCGACCAGCTCGTCGTCGTTGATATAGGCGATGGCCTCCTCGAGCGACAGACGCACCGGCGGGGTCAGGCGGACCGCTTCATCCGTGCCCGAGGCGCGGACGTTGGTCAGCTTCTTGCCCTTGAGCGGGTTCACTTCGAGATCGTTGTCGCGCGAATGCTCGCCGATGATCATCCCGGTATAGACCTGCTCCTGCGAGCCGATGAACAGCTTGCCGCGCTCCTCGAGGTTCCACAGCGCGTAGGCGACAGAGACGCCATTCTCCATCGAGATCAGAACGCCCTGACGACGCCCGTCGATCTGGCCCTTGTAGGGCGCCCAGCTATGGAACAGGCGGTTCAGCACGCCCGAGCCGCGCGTGTCGGTCAGGAACTCGCCCTGATAGCCGATCATGCCGCGCGAGGGGACATGGGCCACGATGCGGGTCTTGCCACCCTCGGCCGGGCGCATCTCGGCCAGTTCGCCCTTGCGGTAGCCGGTCAGCTTCTCGATCACGACGCCGGAATACTCGTCGTCCACGTCGACGATGACTTCCTCGATCGGCTCCATGCGCTGGCCGTCTTCCTCGCGGAAGATCACCTTCGGGCGCGAGATCGACAGTTCGAACCCTTCGCGGCGCATGTTCTCGATCAGCACGCCCATCTGGAGTTCGCCACGACCCGAGACCACGAAAGCCTCGCCGCCGGGGGTGTCCTCGACGCGGATCGCGACGTTGGTTTCGGCCTCTTTCATCAGGCGGTCGCGAATGACGCGCGACTGCACCTTCGAGCCGTCCTTGCCGGCGAGCGGCGAGTCGTTGATGCCGAAGGTCACGGAGATCGTCGGCGGATCGATCGGCTGGGCGTCGATCGGGGTATCGACTTCCGGCGCGCAGAGCGTGTCGGCGACGGTGGCCTTGGTCATGCCTGCGACGGTGACGATGTCGCCAGCGACGGCCTCGTCGATCGGCTGCTGCGACAGGCCACGGAAGGCGAGAATCTTGGTGCAGCGGAAGGCTTCGATGCGCTCGCCCTTGCGCGAGAGCGCCTTGAGCTGATCGCCGACCTTGAGCGTGCCCGCCTCGATGCGGCCGGTCAGGATGCGCCCGATGAACGGGTCGGCCGAGAGCGTGGTGGCCAGCATCTGGAACGGCTCGTCGGCGCGGAATTCCTGCTTCGGCGGCTCGACATGCTTCAGGATCAGCTCGAACAGCGCGTCGAGGTTCTCGCGCGGGCCGTCCAGCTCGGTATCCGCCCAGCCACCGATGCCCGAGGCATAGAGATGCGGGAAGTCGAGCTGCTCGTCATCGGCGCCGAGATTCGCGAAGAGGTCGAACACCTCGTCCAGCGCGCGGTCGGGCTCGGCCGCGGGCTTGTCGACCTTGTTGAGCACGACGATCGGCTTCAGGCCAAGCGCAAGCGCCTTCGAGGTCACGAACTTGGTCTGCGGCATCGGGCCTTCGGCTGCGTCCACCAGCAGCACGACACCGTCCACCATCGAGAGGATACGCTCGACCTCGCCGCCGAAATCGGCGTGGCCGGGGGTGTCGACGATGTTGATGCGGGTGCCGCCCCATTCCACCGAGGTGGCCTTGGCGAGAATGGTGATGCCGCGCTCGCGCTCGATGTCGTTGCTGTCCATCGCGCGTTCCGCGACGGCCTGGTTTTCACGGAAAGCGCCCGATTGGCGCAGAAGCTGGTCCACGAGCGTCGTCTTGCCGTGGTCCACGTGAGCGATGATCGCAATGTTGCGAAGGTCCATGGGAGGTCGTCCTGTTCTTGAGTTGCCCCGCCCATAAAGGAAAGATCGCCTCTCGGCTAGCCCCCCAGCATGGCGATCTCGCCGCGATGCGGCATCGTGTCAGTGGAAATGCGATTTCGAGAACAGGTTGATCACGAGGATGCCTGTCAGAATCAGCGCGATCCCGATCAGGGCGGGCAAATCCAGCCGCTGATTGAACATCAGCCAGCCCACGCCCGCGATCAGGACCATTCCGATCCCGGACCACAGCGCATAGGTGATCCCGAGCGGCAGCACCTTCAGCACCAGCGTGAAGAAATAGAGCCCGCCGATGAAGCCCACCGCCACGCCCACCGTCGGCCAGAGCCGCGTGAATTGCTGGCTGGCCTGCAGGCAGGCCGAGCCGAAGGTCTCGAAAGCGACCGCGATGAGCAGGATGACATAGGTCTTGAGCATGGCCGGCACTCTGCCGGATCACTCGGCGATATACCAGTCCCGGCGGTGGTTCATCGCGATGACGAAATTCAGCACGATTGCACCCAGAAGCGAGTAGAGCACCAAAGGCGGTGCGAGGATGAAGCTCGCGATGACGAACAGGCACAGGTCGTGGATCAGCTGCGTCCAGCCGGCGCGAAAGCCGAACTTGTCCTGCAAGATCACGGCGACGATGGAGACGCCACCGAGCGAGCCCTTGTGACGGAAGAGGCCGAGAAGGCCGACGCCTGCGGAGATCCCGAACAGCACGGCGGCCACGGCAGGGTGGATATCCGCGACATGCAGAACGGGCTTGAGCGCCTCGGCCATCAGCGACACGAGCGTCACGGTCACGAGGCTTTTCAGCGCAAAGCCTGCGCCGCGCGCGTAATAGGCGAAGGCGTAGAAGGGGATGTTGATCACGAAGAACACGACCCCGAAACTGACTCCCGTGATATAGGACAGGATCAGCGCGGCGCCTGCGGTGCCCCCGGTCACGAGGCCCGCGGCGCGCAGCAGGTGAATTCCCAGCGCGGCTTGAGCGGCGGCCACGACAAGGCCCTGCAGATCCTCGAGCTTCGAGTAATGCGGACGGGTCGCGTCTTTGGCGGCGATCTGGTCGGCGGTGATATGTGCGTCAGTGGTCATGACCTAATAATAGGGCATAATCGCTGACCTACCAACTCGCTGGGCGCAGGTCCGCCTTGCAGTACTCGAAAGGGTCGGGCAGGGCGCGCGGGCCCGTGGCCGGCCGATCGCGTCCGGATCAGGTGGCGATATAGCGGTCGCGGCGGTGGTTGATCAGGATGATAACGTTCAAAACCATCGCGCCCAGAAGCGACCACAGCACCTTGTCGAGCGGTAGCACGAACAGCGCGAACAGGAACACGCCGCAATCGAACAGGATCTGCGTGCGGCCCGCTTTGAACCCGGTCTTGTCCTGCAGATAAAGCGCCACGATCCCCACGCCGCCAAGGCTCGCGCCGTGGCGAAAAAGCGCCAGAAGCCCTGCGCCCGAGACGACCCCCGCCAAGACAGCCGCCGCACCGGGGTGAAGGGTGGCGAAGCTGAGAAGAAGCGGCAAGATCTCGGTAAAGACAGACAGGATGGCCACTGCGATCACCGTCTTCACCGTGAATCGCTTCCCCATCCGGCGCAAGGCAAGCCAATAGAAGGGCAGGTTGAGCGTGAAGAAGATCGCACCGAAGCTCCATCCGGTGACGTAGGAGAGCACCAGCGACAGCCCCGCGATCTGCCCGGTAAACAAGCCCGCGCCGTGCAGCAGCGCTACGGCGAGCGCCATCATCAGCGTGCCGGAGAGAAGCCCTTGGGTGTCCTCGGGCAGAGTATGGCGATGCGGGTCTTGGATGCGGGTCTGGCTCATGGCGCTCAGATGCCATGAGGCAACGCCAAGCGCAAGAACTGATGCGCATCGGCAACAGAGGTGCCTCAATACCTCCCAAACACCGTCGCGCGAGTTGCCGTGCTGTCGGAGATCGGGCCAAGTGGCGCCATTCGCAACGCCCAAGTCAAGAGGAGGGCCGCCATGATGTCATATCACCAAGCCCTCGCAGCGTATTGCGAAACCCGTATCGGTTTTTCGGTCACCGCCCGCGTCGCACGACGCCTCGCCTGACCGTCCCGATCCGACCCGGGGCCTAGGCCCCACTCCCGCAAACTGACCCGATTTCCGCGTCCCGATCCTGTCGCGACGCATCCTGGCCGCGCTCTCGCGGTTCCCGTCGGGTCTTCTTTCACATCAATCGAAGAAAGGCCGGTTGCGGGATTGGACCCGCGCCGGGACATCACATGATCCAGACTCTCGAGCGTCCGAACGACGCCTTCACCATCGAAGCCACGATCGCCAAGTTCGGCGCAGGTAAAGTGCTGCGCTCGGCGCTGCTCGCGCTTATTTCCCGCGGAAACAAGCCGCGTCCGCTCGATGCCGGGCAGCTGAGCGACCACTTGCGCAGAGATATCGGGCTCGGGCCCGCTGAGCCTCCGCCAGAGCCGTGGAGCATGATGCGGTAAACGAAAGGGTCGGGCGTGTGATGCGCCCGGCCCATGCAAGGACATGAGGGGCGCGCCCGACCTCGGGTGGGCGCTTTGATCCGCCTGTGTGAGGGTGTTTTATCTCGCAAGCCCGAATGACTGCGTGCTTGCGGAGACACCACCGATGCGCCCTCCCGGGAGGAATGAGGAGGGACCGTCGCGCCTGTGGCGCGGCGTAAGCCTGACGAATGGGCGCGGCCCGGGGCTGGTCGCCCCGTGCCAGTCGGGCGTCGATCGTTTCTCGCCAAACGAAAAAGGCGGGGAGAACCCCGCCTTCCTCAACCCATTTCGCGCGCTTTAGAGCGACAGCGACTTGTTCAGGTATTCGTCGATCTTCTCGAGGAAGCCCATCGTGGTCAGCCACTTCTGATCGGGGCCCACGAGCAGCGCGAGGTCCTTGGTCATGTGGCCATCCTCGACCGCCTGCACGCAGACCTTCTCGAGCGTTTCCGCGAAGGTCTGAAGCTGCGCGTTGCCGTCCAGCTTGGCGCGGTGCTTCAGGCCACCGGTCCAGGCGAAGATCGAGGCGATGGAATTCGTCGAGGTCTCCTTGCCCTGCTGGTGCTGGCGGTAGTGGCGCGTGACCGTACCGTGGGCGGCCTCGGCTTCGACCGTCTTGCCATCGGGCGTCATCAGGATCGAGGTCATCAGACCCAGCGAACCGAAGCCCTGCGCGACCGTATCCGACTGCACGTCGCCGTCGTAGTTCTTGCAGGCCCAGACATAGCCGCCCGACCATTTCAGCGAGCTCGCCACCATGTCGTCGATCAGGCGATGCTCGTACCAGATGCCGGCTTCCTTGAACTTCTCGGCGAATTCTTCCTCGAAGACCTGCTGGAACAGATCCTTGAAGCGGCCGTCATAGGCCTTGAGGATCGTGTTCTTGGTCGACAGATAGACCGGCCAGCCCTTCATCAGGCCGTAGTTCAGCGAAGCGCGCGCGAAGTCGATGATCGACTTGTCGAGGTTGTACATGCCCATCACGACGCCTGCGTCAGGCGCCTGGAACACTTCCTTCTCGATCACTTCACCATCGTCGCCCACGAATTTCAGCGTGATCGTGCCCTTGCCGGGGAAGCGGAAATCGGTGGCCTTGTACTGGTCGCCATAGGCGTGACGGCCCACGACGATCGGCTTGGTCCAGCCGGGCACGAGGCGCGGGACGTTCTTGCAGATGATCGGCTCGCGGAAGATGACGCCGCCGAGGATGTTTCGGATCGTGCCGTTGGGCGAGCGATACATGCGCTTGAGGTTGAATTCCTCCATGCGCGCCTCGTCGGGGGTGATCGTCGCACATTTGACGCCGACGCCGTATTGCTTGATCGCCTCGGCCGCATCGACGGTGATCTGGTCGTCGGTCGCGTCGCGGCTCTCGATGCCGAGGTCGTAATATTTCAGGTCGATATCGAGATAGGGCAGGATCAGTTTCTGCTTGATGAAGTCCCAGATGATGCGGGTCATCTCGTCGCCGTCGAGTTCGACGACGGGGTTCTCTACCTTGATCTTGGTCATGCGCGTTCCTTTTCAGATCGGGCTTAATTCACGGGTTCGTGTGCCGGGGAGGCCGGGAATTGAAAGGGGCGGCCCGCGCCGCCCCCTGGTCTCAGTGCTCTCAGCCGATGATGGCGTTGAGCGTCTCGCTCGGGCGCATCACCGCGGCGAGCTTTTTCGGATCGGCGTGGTAGTAGCCGCCGATATCGGCGGGCTTGCCCTGAACCTCTGCCAGTTCGGCCACGATCTTCGCCTCGCCTTCGGCCAGCGCCTTGGCGATCGGGGCGAATTCGGCGGCCAGTTCGGTATCGTCGCCTTGCGCGGCGAGAGCCTCGGCCCAGTAGCGGGCGAACCAGTAGTGGCTGGCGCGGTTGTCGGGCTCGCCGACCTTGCGCGAGGGCGACCGGTCGTTGTCGAGAATGCCCTGCGTCGCGGTCTCGACCGTCTCGCCCAGCACGCGCGCTTTCGCGTTGTCGGTCTGGTCCGCGAAGAACTTGAAGCTCTCGCCGAGGGCGCAGAATTCGCCGAGGCTGTCCCAACGCAGGTGATTTTCCTCCACCAGCTGCTGAACGTGCTTGGGGGCCGAGCCGCCAGCGCCGGTCTCGAACAGACCGCCGCCCTGCATCAGCTTCACGATCGAGAGCATCTTGGCCGAGGTGGCCAGCTCCAGGATCGGGAACAGGTCCGTCAGGTAGTCGCGCAGCACGTTGCCGGTGATCGCGATAGTGTTCTCGCCCTTGGTGATGGTCTCGAGCGAGGCGATGGTCGCCTCACGCGGGGCCATGATCTCGAACTTGTCGGCCACGCCCTTGGCTTCCAGGATCGGCTTCACGTAGGAGATCAGCTCCGCATCGTGAGCGCGGGTCTCGTCGAGCCAGAAGATCGCGCGGTAGCCGGTCGCCTTCTGACGGTCGATGGCGAGGTTCACCCAGTCTTCGATCGGCGCCTTGCGGGCCGAGGCCGAACGCCAGATGTCGCCCTTCTTCACGTCATGCGAATGCAGGACCGTGCCGTCGTCCAGAACCATCTTCACGGTGCCGTCGTTCGGGATCTCGAAGGTGGTCGGGTGCGAGCCGTATTCCTCGGCTTTCTGCGCCATCAGGCCGATGTTCTGAACGGTGCCCGCGGTGGCGGGGTTCAGTTTGCCGTTGGCTTTGAAATACTCGATCGTCGCGTCATAGACCGGCGCGTAGGAGCTATCCGGGATCACGCAGACGCAGTCGTGTTCCTTGTTGTCCGGGCCCCAGCCTTTGCCGCCGGCGCGGATCAGCGCGGGCATCGAGGCGTCGATGATGACATCGGAGGGCACGTGCAGGTTGGTGATGCCCTTGTCCGAGTTCACCATATACATCGGCGGACGCTGGTCGCGGACTTCCTCGATCGCAGCCAGGATTTCCGGCTCGCCCTTCACGCGCTCCAGCAGGTCGCCCATGCCCGAGGCGGGATCGACGCCGAGCGACTTCATCTTGTCACCGTATTTCTCGAAGACCGGCTTGAGCCATTCCTTCACCGCATGACCGAAGATGATCGGGTCGGAGACCTTCATCATCGTCGCCTTCATATGCAGCGAGAACAGGACGCCTTCGTCCTTGGTCTTCTTGATTTCCTCGGCAAGGAAGGCGTCGAGCTTGTCAGCCGACATGTAGGTCGCGTCGACCACGGTGCCTTCGGGATAGCTCACGCCGTCCTTGAGAACGGTCTCGCCATCGGCGCCTTCCAGCACGATTTTCGCGGTGGCCGCCTTCGGCAGGGTGGCCGAGACTTCGTTCGAGAAGAAATCGCCTTCTGACATCGAGGCGACGCGGGTCTTGCTGTCGGCGGTCCACTCGCCCATGCGGTGCGGGTTGTTCTGCGCGAATTTCTTCACGGCAGCGGCGGCGCGACGATCCGAGTTGCCCTCGCGCAGCACCGGGTTCACGGCCGAGCCCTTGATCGAGTCGTATTTCGCGCGGACGGCTTTTCCCTCATCGGTCTTCGGCTCTTCCGGGTAATCGGGCAGGGCGTAGCCTTGGCCTTGCAATTCACGGACGGCAGCGACCAGCTGCGGCACCGA
The DNA here is from genome assembly GCF_001940525.2 of Thioclava nitratireducens. Classification (NCBI taxonomy): domain Bacteria; kingdom Pseudomonadati; phylum Pseudomonadota; class Alphaproteobacteria; order Rhodobacterales; family Paracoccaceae; genus Thioclava; species Thioclava nitratireducens. Next base: position 2,331,162 of record NZ_CP019437.1, on the reverse strand, counting down.
AGCCGAGATGTTCGGCAGCTTGATGACGTTGGCCTGCGGCGTTTTCACGTAATCGCCGAGCCAGGCCAGATCGTCCGACTGGCGCTGCTCTTCGGTAAGCGCTTCGGGGAAGGTGGCGAGGATGCGGCCCGCGAGCGAGATATCCTTGGTGCCCACCGAAATCCCGGCCGCTTGCGCGAATTTGCGCACGATCGGCAGCAGTGATGCGCTTGCCAGTTCCGGGGCCTCGTCGACCTTGGTGTAAATGATGTCAGGAGTGTTCTTGTCGCTCATGGCACAGCCCTCTTCGGTTGAAGCCTCGGTTTGCTGCCTCTTACCCGATTCAGATGCGCTTGGCTAGACGGTATGCGATTGTATACGGAGGTTGCCCGAAATCCCCATGCAACGGGCGCTGAGGGGCTGCACGCATCAGCTGCGCGCCGCGAACCAGCCTTCGACCCGATCGCGCACCCAGTCCCACACCGCGGGCGCGCCACGGGCGATCTTGGTGCCGATGCGCTCTTCGAGTTGGGTGAAGCTGACATCGTAATCGATCCACGAGCCGCCGCCTGACTGGTGGTTCAGCAGGACCGGTTGCACCCGGTCGAGCGATTTCGCGAAGATCGCGTCGGGGGTCTCGTTGGCCTCGAATTCCTGCCACAGCGCCAGCATCGCTGCCCCCTGGTCCTCTGGCAGCAGTCCGAAGATGCGCTCGGCGGCGGCGGCTTCGGCCTTCTGGATGTCTTCCGCGCCGTGCGCCGTGCCGCCTTGGCTGTGGATCGGCACGTCGCCCACGTCGATCTCGACCAGATCGTGCAGCAGGAGCATGCGGATCACCCGGTCGATCGAAACACCTTCGGGCGCCTGCTCGGCCAGTGTCAGCGCATAAAGCGCGAGCGACCAGCTATGCTCGCCGGAATTCTCAGGGCGCGAGGCGTCGTGGATCGGCGTCGCGCGGGTCACCGATTTAAGTTTCTCGGCTTCGGCGAGAAAGGTGAATTGCTGATCGAGCCGGGTCATGAACGTCTCCAGAGCCGGGGCAGAAGCAGAAGAAGCGCCACGAAGGCGAACAGACCGCCCGCGCGCCAGCTCATCGCGCGATCGGTATAGGCAGCACAGTCGAGGTTCGGCGCCGCGAAAGCGTAGAACAGAACCGTGCCGAAGATCGAGAAAACGACGATGCCCATGCCCAGCACCGGCGGGATCGCGCGGTTCGCGGCGGCGAGCAGGAGCCCGGTCCAGCCAAGCCAGAGCGGCACCGCCACGACGATCAGGTGCAGCGGCCGCGCGAGCAGGTCTGCAAGCCCGAGCCGCAACGCCTCACCACGCGAATGCGATCCGGCCCAGTCGCCGTTGCAGAGCATCTGGCCTGCATGAAAGGCCGTCGCGATGATCAGCGACAGGGCGAGGGAGAGGGCTGCCGCGAAGAGGACGCGCGCGGCCCCCGGGCTCATGCCCCGGTCCCGGAATCCGGTGTTTTCGCCGCCGCCTGTGCGCGTTTTTCCAACTCCACCAGCTTGCGCTCGAAGAATTCGCGGCCGCGTTGCTCGGCCATGTGCAGGCGACAGGCGGTCATGTAGGCCTCCTGCAGGGAGGGCGACGACGTGCCGATATAGTTGCTCACCTCCATGAAGAGGCGATCGTCGTCGTATTTGCGCATCGCCTCCATCGTGTCGGTGGCGAGCTTCTCGGCCAGTTCGTCGATCAGCGCCATCAGCGCGTGCCCTCCGTCAGCCGGCGGCGCACATAGGTCTGAACGGTCTCGATCATCGGCTGCATATGGGCTTCTTCGTTCTTGAAGAAGTGGTCCGCACCCTCGATGACCTCATGGGTGATCGTGATGCCCTTCTGCTCCTGCAGCTTGGAGACCAGCTGCTCGGTCTCTTTCGGCTGCGCGATCCGGTCGTTCGTGCCGTTGATGATCAGACCCGAGGACGGGCAGGGCGCAAGGAAGGAATAATCGTAATTGCCGGGGCCGGGCGAAGACGGGCCGGGCGGGGCAACGGAGATGAAGCCGGTGATCTCGGGGCGGCGCATCAGCAGCTGCATGCCGATCCACGCGCCGAAGGAATGGCCCGCGACCCAGCAATGCTTCGAGTTCGGGTTCATCGCCTGCAGGTAGTCCAGCGCCGAGGCGGCATCGGACAATTCGCCCACGCCTTGATCGTATTCGCCTTGGCTGCGGCCCACGCCCCGGAAGTTGAAGCGCAGAACCGTGAAGCCCATTTTGAAAAAGGCGTAGTGCAGGTTGTAGACGACGCGGTTGTTCATCGTGCCGCCGAACTGCGGATCGGGATGCAGGATGATCGCGATCGGCGCGTCGGGTGCGGGCTGCGGGTGGTAGCGCCCCTCGAGGCGACCTTCGGGACCGGGAAAAATGACTTCGGGCATCGTCTCTCGTTTTTATTGCGCCAGCTCTGGGTTCCGGGGCCGCCAGCGCATCCGCCTTTCTTGACGGGTCGGCGCGGCTGGCCTAGGAGAAAGCCACCCCCGGCGCCATGCCGGGAGATCGGGCATTGGTGGAGGTAATCGGCCCTCGCGCTTGCGTCAATGCTTTAGCAATGATTCACTCCTGCGCGGGTAGAGTTTTCGGGCCGATTTGCGGTCAAATACGGGTTCGGATGGGTCTCGGACCGGGGAGGGTGCATGAAACTGTCGACGAAAGGCCGTTACGCGATGGTCGCGCTGGTCGATCTGGCGCTGGCGGGCGAAGGCAGCCGGACCTCGCTGGCGGCGCTGTCCGAGCGTCAGGATATCTCGCTGCCTTATCTGGAGCAGCTCTTCGTACGGCTGCGCCGTGCGGGGCTGGTGAATTCGGTCCGCGGCCCCGGCGGGGGCTACCGTCTTGCGCGCACGCCCGCGGAAATCCGCATCTCGGAGATCTTCGAGGCCGTGGACGAGACCGTCTCGGCGATGCATGTCGGCGCCGGTGCCTCGGGCGCGATTTCGGGCTCGCGGGCGCAGTCGATGGCGAACCGTCTTTGGGAGAGCCTCTCGGCGCAGGTCTTCGTCTTCCTGCATCAGACGACGCTCGAAGACGTGGTGAAGAACCAGCTCAAACCCTGTCCGGCGGTGCCGAGCCTGTTTTCGGTCGTCGACGAGTGATCCCGTCCGTCCGGGCATGATGGTCGCTCGCGGACGCTCCGCGGGGGATATTTTCGCCGAGGCGAAGGCACGCCCTTTCTTCTTCGGCTTGGGTCAAATATCCCCGCCGGAGGCATCCGACATTTCATTCACGCGGAGCGTATCATGGCGCGCAGCTATCTCGACTGGAACGCGACAACGCCGCTGAGGCCCGAGGCCCGTGCGGCGATGATCGAGGCGATGGACGTGGTCGGCAACCCATCCTCCGTGCATTCCGAGGGGCGTGCCGCGAAGGCACTGATGGAGCGGGCGCGCAATCAGGTGGCGGCCGCCTTGGGCGCAGAGGGACAGGACGTGATCTTCACCTCCGGCGCCACGGAAGCCGCCGCCTTGGCGCTGGCCGGGCGCGAAGTCCATTGTGCGGGCGTCGAACATGACGCGGTGCGCAGCTGGTGCGTGGAGGATCTGCCTGTGGACCGGAAAGGGCGGATCACCGTCACCGATCCCGCAAATTCGGCGCTGCAGCTGGCCAATTCCGAGACCGGCGTGGTGCAGGAGATGCCCGAAGGCCTGTATCTGAGCGATCTCACCCAAGGGTTTGGCAAGATCCCGTTTGCGTTCAACTGGCTCGGCACCACCTGCGGCATCGTTTCGGCGCATAAGCTGGGCGGGCCGAAAGGCGTCGGCGCGCTGATCGTGAAGCGCGGCACGGATATCGCGGCGCAGCTCAAGGGCGGCGGTCAGGAGATGGGACGCCGTGCCGGCACCGAGAATCTGATCGGTATCGCGGGCTTCGGTGCGGCAGCCGAGGCCGCCTCGCGTGATCTTGAGGGCGGAATCTGGCGCGAGATCGAAAAACTTAGAAACATTCTAGAAAACGCCATTGCGGATCGGGCAAGCGAGACTATTTTTGTCGGGAATGAATCGCGCAGGCTTTCGAACACGTCCTGCTTCATCACGCCCGGCTGGAAGGGCGAGACGCAGGTGATGCAGATGGACCTGGGCGGGTTCGCGGTCTCCGCAGGCTCCGCGTGTTCAAGCGGAAAGGTCAAAAGCTCCGCCGCGCTGGTCGCGATGGGCTTTTCGGAAACCGAGGCGGGATCGGCATTGCGGGTCTCGCTGGGGCCGCAGAGCCGCGAAGAAGATGTCATGCGTTTCGCCGAACACTGGCTGAAATGCGAAGCGAAACACCGCGCACGGCGCGGGTAAGAGATGGGAGAGCCGGATATGGCGGGCGTTGATCAGGTGGAAGTACGTGAAGGCGTCGATCGCGAGACGGTCGAGACCGTCCAGAATATGGGCACCTACAAATACGGCTGGAACACCGATATCGAGATGGAATACGCGCCGAAAGGGGTGAACACGGATATCGTCCGCCTGATCTCGGACAAGAACAAAGAACCCGAGTGGATGACCGAATGGCGTCTGCAGGCTTTCTCGCGCTGGGAAGATATGCCCAAGCCGAACTGGGCGCTGCTGAAGGTTCCGGAAATCGACTTCCAGGACCAGTATTACTACGCGCGCCCGAAAAGCATGGTCGAGAAGCCCAAGTCGCTCGACGAGGTCGACCCCAAGCTGCTCGCCACCTATGAGAAGCTCGGCATTCCGCTGAAGGAACAGATGATCCTCGCGGGCGTCGAAGGGGCGGAGGACATCAACCTCGAAGATCGCCAGATCGCGGTCGATGCGGTGTTCGACAGCGTCTCCGTTGGCACGACCTTCAAGGACAAGCTGGCCGAAGCGGGCGTGATCTTCTGCTCGATCTCGGAAGCGATCCAGGAACACCCGGAGCTGGTGAAGAAATATCTCGGCTCTGTCGTGCCGCAGGGTGACAACTTCTACGCAGCGCTGAACTCCGCCGTGTTCTCGGACGGCTCCTTCGTCTACGTGCCGCCGGGCGTGCGCTGCCCGATGGAACTGTCGACCTATTTCCGCATCAACGCGGAGAATACAGGGCAGTTCGAGCGCACCCTGATCATCGCAGACAAGGGCTCCTACGTGTCCTATCTCGAAGGCTGCACCGCGCCCAAGCGCGACACCGCGCAGCTGCACGCGGCCGTGGTCGAGATCATCGTCGAGGAAGACGCCGAGGTGAAATATTCCACGGTGCAGAACTGGTTCCCGGGCGATGAAGACGGCAAGGGCGGCATCTACAACTTCGTCACCAAGCGCGCCGATTGCCGCGGCGACCGCGCCAAGGTGATGTGGACGCAGGTCGAGACCGGCTCCGCGATCACATGGAAATACCCGTCCTGCATTCTGCGCGGCAACGAAAGCCAGGGCGAGTTCTACTCTATCGCCATCGCGAATAACTGGCAGCAGGCCGATACCGGCACCAAGATGATCCATCTCGGCAAGGACACCCGCTCGCGGATCGTGTCCAAGGGCATCTCGGCCGGTCAGGCGCAGAACACCTATCGCGGTCTCGTCTCGATGCACCCGAAAGCGACCGACTCGCGCAACTACACGCAATGTGACTCGCTGCTGATCGGCGATAAATGCGGCGCGCACACGGTTCCCTATATCGAGGTGAAGAACAACTCGAGCCGGGTCGAGCACGAGGCCACCACCTCGAAGGTCGACGACGATCAGCTGTTCTACTGCCGCGCCCGCGGGATGGACGAGGAAGAGGCCGTGGCGCTCGTCGTCAACGGGTTCTGCCGCGAAGTCCTTCAGGCGCTGCCGATGGAATTCGCGATGGAAGCTCAAAGCCTTGTGGCGATCTCGCTGGAGGGGAGCGTCGGGTGATCTTCACGCGCGCAAATATCGAAATTGCCGAGGATCTGCCCCATTTCGGGCATAATCCTTATGCATGTCTTAACCTGTCCAAATGGATAGGTGAGGACCATGACGATATCGAGCGCCAGCTTCAACGATCGCCTCGCGCGGATCGAGAAAACGCGGAAATCGGCGAAGGGCCGGATTCAGCTGCATATCGGCGATCAGGAAGCCTGGGTGACCAACGATTCCGCGATGCTGCGTCGGGTCATCGCCAAGCCGCGTCACTCGCGGCTGGCCGTGTTCAAGGTCCTGCCCGCGCTGATGGTCGGCGCGATCGGGATGATGATCGTGACGGCGCTCAAGATGCGCTTTCTGACGCCGGAACTCGCCGAGAAGGTCGGCTCCAATCCGGATCTGGTCCTCGTGGTCGCGGCAGTGCTGACGGCCTTCGGGCTGGGCATGGTGCTGCGGCTCGCCTCGGTGAAACTGATGGCGGTGCAGCTGCTGGGCGTCGCGCTGGCCTTCGTGGGGCTGCACAATATCGCGTTCTGGGAACCGGATATGGCGGCGCTCGCCTTCACGCCCGACTGGGTGGAGCAGCAGACCGCGCAATTCGAGCCGCGCACACTGCGCTACGCCGAGACAACCATCCGCTTCTGACCCTATGCGCGCCCGCCGCGGCCCGTAAGGGTCGCCAAGGGGGAGAGCGCGCATGATCGTCACCACCACACCCACCATCGAGGGTCGCCCGATCGCGACCTATCATGGCATCGTCGTGGGCGAGGCCATCATGGGCGCCAATGTCGTCCGCGATATCTTCGCGCAGGTCACCGACATCATCGGAGGCCGCTCCGGCGCTTACGAATCCAAATTGCAAGACGCGCGCGCCACGGCGCTTGGCGAGCTTGAAGACCGCGCCCGCGAGCTGGGCGCGAATGCCGTTGTCGGCGTCGATCTCGACTACGAGGTCGTCGGCCAATCCATGCTTATGGTGTCGGCCTCCGGCACCGCTGTAACCGTATCCTGAGGAAGAACCATGCTTGATATCAAGAACCTGCACGTCAAACTGGAAGAAGAGGACAAGCAGATCCTCAAGGGCGTCAACCTGAGCGTCGAGTCCGGCAAGGTCCATGCGATCATGGGTCCGAACGGGTCCGGTAAATCCACGCTGTCCTACGTGCTCTCGGGCCGCGATGGCTACGAGGTCACCGAAGGCGAGGCGCATCTCAACGACACCGACCTGCTCGATTCCGAGCCCGAAGAGCGCGCGGCGGCAGGCCTGTTCCTCGCGTTCCAATATCCGGTGGAAATTCCCGGCGTCGGCAACATGACCTTCCTGCGTACCGCGCTCAACGCACAGCGCAAGGCCCGCGGCGAGGAGGAAATCTCCGCTGGCGACTTCCTGAAACTGGTGCGCGGTAAGGCGAAATCGCTCAAGATCGACGCCGATATGCTGAAGCGCCCGGTCAATGTCGGCTTCTCGGGCGGTGAGAAGAAGCGCAACGAAATCCTTCAGATGGCGATCCTCGAGCCGAAGATGTGCATCCTCGACGAGACCGACTCCGGCCTCGACGTCGACGCGATGCGTCTGGTGGCCGAAGGCGTGAACGCGCTGCGCGACGAGGGCCGTTCCTTCCTCGTCATCACCCACTACCAGCGCCTGCTCGACCATATCAAACCCGATGTCGTCCACATCATGGCGGATGGCCGCATCATCGAGACCGGCGGGCCGGAACTGGCTCTCGAGGTCGAAAAGAACGGCTACGCCGACCTGCTCGCGAAACACGGGATCTCGGAGGTGATGGCGTAATGTCGGCAGTCGAGAAAATGACCCCCGCCGAGACGCGGCTGGCGCGCGTTTCTCTGCCCGAGGGCTTTGGGCCGCAACGCCGCGCAGCGCTGGACCGTCTGAACGCGATGGGCCTGCCGGGCCGTCGCGACGAATACTGGCGCTGGACCAACCCGACCGATTTCATCGCGCCCGATCCGGTGCGCGCCGCGCCCTTCGCGGATGACGAGCCCGAAATTTTCGGGGAAATCGATCGGCTGAAGATCGTATTCCGCGACGGTGTTTTCGATGCCGAGGCCTCAGACGATCTGGCGATGTCCGGTGTCGAAATCCTGCGTCTGGCCGATGCGCCCGACGTGAACTGGGCCAGCAGCCTTTACGGCACGCTGGAAGCCAACGGTCAGGATCCGGTGAAACGCCCCTTCGCGGCGCTGAACACCGCGTCGGCGACCGATGGCGTTCTGATCCGCGTGACCGGGGCCGCCGAGAAACCCGTGAGCCTGATTTATACCCATGAGTCACAGAGTTCCGACCCGATCCTTCATCACCTCGTGAAGCTGGAAGAGGGCGCGGAGATCACGGTTCTGGAGAACGGCCCGGCCGGGGCGCGCTTCAACCAGCTGATGGAAGTGGAGGTCGCGAAACACGCGAAATTCCACCACATCCGCGTGCAGGGCCGCGACCACGAGCGTCGTGCGATCACCTCGATCTTCACCCGCGTCGCGGAAGAGGGCCTGTTCAAGAGCTTCACGCTGACCTCGAACGGGGTGCTGACGCGCAATGAATGCGTGATCGACATCGTGGGCGACGACGCGAACGCCCATGTCGCGGGCGCGGCTCTTGGCGATGGCAAGACCGGCAAGTTCCACCACGACGACACCGTCTTCATCACCCACGGGGCCGAGCGCGGCGAGAGCCGTCAGGTCTTCAAGAAAGTGCTGAAGAACGGCGCCGAGGGCATCTTCCAGGGCAAGATCCTCGTGAAGCCGGGCGCGCAGAAGACCGATGGCTACCAGATCAGCCAGTCGCTGCTGCTCGACGAGAACAGCCAGTTCCTCGCCAAGCCGGAACTCGAAATCTACGCCGATGACGTGCAGTGTTCGCACGGCTCGACCACCGGCGCGATCGACGAGACGGCGCTTTTCTACCTGCGCTCGCGCGGCGTGCCGGAAGAGGAAGCCACCGCGCTTCTGGTTCTGAGCTTCGTGGCCGATGCCATTGAAGAGATTGAGGAAGAGCGGTTCCGCGATGCGATCCTCACCCGGTTGGAAGGGTGGCTTTCGCGCCATCGCGGCTGAGGCGCCGCGATGTCCGCGACCGACGATATCCGGCGCAGCTACCGGCGTCCGCGCGTGGTGATGCGCGAGCATCTCGCACGCCCGGCTTCCGAGCCGCGCGCGCTGGTCTTCCTGCTTGCGGCGCTGACCGTGATCTTCATCGCGCAATGGCCGCGGTTGTCGCGGATCGCCCATGAGATGCCCGACCAGCCGATGGTCGGGCTGATGATGGGCACGGTGCTGGCGCTGCTGGCCACCGTGCCCGTTTTCTACGCGATTGCGGCATTGAGCCACCTTGTGCTGCGCCTCCTTGGCGGGCAGGGAAGCTGGTATGGTGCGCGCGTCGCACTGTTCTGGTCGCTTCTGGTGGTCTCGCCGCTGATGCTGTTGCAAGGGCTGGTCGCGGGGTTCATCGGACGCGGCGCGGAACTTTCGCTCGTCTCCGCGCTTGTGACCGTAGCCTTCGTCCTGCTATGGGGCGCAGCGTTGCGGGTGGTGGAATTCGAAGGAAAAACAAACTGATGCAGCCCGACCTTAAAGAATGGCTTATCCGCAGCTTCACCGATCCCAAATCGGTTGCGCGCGATTTGATCGGGCTGAATCTGAGCGGCAATGCGCGGTTCATGGCGATGGTGCTGGTTGTCGTGATGACGGCGATCCTCGGCACGCTCGCGCAGCTGGTGTTCTCGTTCATCACCAAGGTCGATATCGGCACGGTGACGCCGCCGCTGACCGTCGTGGGGCTGCAGGCAGCCCTTCTGGTCTATGGCGCCTTCGCAATGTCTTTCGTCGGCCAACGCTTTGGCGGGAATGGGAAATTCTCGGATGCGCTGCTGCTTCTGACCTGGATTGAGTTCGTTCTGATGATCGGTCAGATGATCCAGGTCGTGCTTATGGTGTTCTTCCCGATCTCGGCCACTCTGATGTCGGTGCTGCTGGTGGCGCTGATGTTCTACTTGCTGGTGCAGTTCACGATGGTTCTGCACGGGTTCGAAAACCCCTTGGCAACCGGCTTCGGGGTTATCTTGACCTTTCTGGGCTCGGCGATGATCGCGGGGATCGTGCTGGTCTCGACCGGCCTCGTGCAAATGCCCGCAGACCCCGCGTCACTCTGAGGTGCTCCATGTATGATATCGAAAAATCCGCGCGGATTTCCCGATCCTGACGCGAGAAGTGAACGGCAAGCCGTTGGTTTACCTCGATAACGGGGCCTCGGCGCAGAAGCCGCGCGTCGTGATCGACGCGATGACGCAGATGTACGAGCACGACTATTCCAACGTGCATCGCGGGCTGCATACGCTGTCCAATATCGCGACCGAGAAATACGAGAGCGTGCGCGGGATCGTCGCGCGCTTCCTGCATGTCGCAGATGAAGAGCAGATCGTGTTCACCACCGGCTCGACCGAGGGGATCAACCTAGTGAGCTACGCCTGGGGGGCGCCGAACCTCGAGCCGGGCGACGAGATCATCCTGTCGGTGATGGAGCACCACGCCAATATCGTGCCGTGGCATTTCCTGCGCGAGCGGCAGGGCGTGAAGCTGGTCTGGGTGGAGCCCGAGGCCGATGGCTCGCTGCCGCCCGAAAAGGTGCTGGAGGCGATCACGCCGCGTACAAAGCTGATCGCGATCACCCATATGTCGAACGTGCTGGGCACCCGGGTCGATGTGAAACCGATCGCGCAGGCAGCGCGCGCCCGCGGGATCGCCACGTTGGTCGATGGCTCGCAGGCGGCAGTGCATGGCCCCGTCGACATCGACGATCTGGGCTGCGATTTCTACGTCATCACCGGACATAAGCTATACGGACCAAGCGGTTCCGGGGCGCTCTTCATTCACCGCGACCGGATGCTCGAGATGCGCCCATTCCTTGGCGGCGGCGACATGATCGACACCGTTACCCGCGATACGGTGATCTACAATACGCCGCCGATGAAATTCGAGGCTGGCACGCCCGGCATCGTGCAGCAGATCGGCATGGGCGTCGCCCTCGATTACCTGATGGGGATCGGGATGGAGAACATCGCCGAGCATGAGCGCGACCTGCGCGACTATACGGCCGAGAAACTGAGCGGGCTGAACTGGCTCAACCAGCAGGGCACCGCGCCCGACAAGGGCGCGATCTTCTCGCTCACGCTGAACGGGCCGGCGCATCCGCATGACATCTCGACCATCCTCGACAAGCGGGGCGTCGCGGTGCGCGCGGGGCAACATTGCACCGGGCCGCTGATGGAATGGCTGGGCGTTTCCGCCACGGCGCGCGCGTCTTTCGGGATGTATAACACCCGCGAAGAGGCCGACGCGCTGATTTCCGCGCTGGAACTCTGCCACGATCTGCTAGGCTGAGGCGACCGCCCGGGCGAGAGACTTGCTTTTGCTGCGACGCAGCATAACTCTGCGGCAGGGAGGCGGGCAGCGAAAGGGCCGAGCCGATGAACCGCAAGAGCATCAATCTCGCATTGCAGGGCGGGGGCGCACATGGCGCGTTCACCTGGGGCGTTCTCGACCGATTTCTGGATGAAGAGTGGCTGGACTACGCGGCGATCTCCGGCACCTCTGCCGGGGCGCTGAACGGGGCTGCGTTCAAGGCGGGCTATGCGCGAGCTGGCCGTCAGGGCGCGCGCGAGTCGCTCGACGAGCTCTGGAGCCAGGTGGCCGAAAGCGTCGATCTGCGGCTCGAGCGGTTGATGCCCGCGCAAGTGCCCGGATCCGAGGCGCTGAAACGCTGGTTCGACGCTTTCACCCCTGCGGCCTTCATCGACGGCATGTCGCGCGTCTTTTCGCCCTATGATGCAGGGCCGTTCTACGTCAATCCGCTGAGCTCGGTGGTCGAACGGTTCCGATATCGCGATGTCTGCGCGGAAGAGGGGCCACGGCTGCATGTCTCGGCGACCAATGTGCGCACCGGCAAGGTCCGTGTCTTCACCGGCGAAGAAATTACAGCGGATGCCATCCTCGCCTCGGCCTGCCTGCCCGAGATTTTCCAGGCGGTCGAAATCGACGACCCGAAGACGGGCCGCACAGAGGCATATTGGGATGGCGGCTATACCGGAAATCCGCCGCTTTTCCCGCTGTTCGAACCCGCCTATCCGCGCGACGTCGTGGTGATTTCGATCAACCCCCTCTGGCGCGACGAAATCCCCCGGACGCCCGCGCAGATCGACGAACGGATCAACGAGATCAGCTTCAACACCTCGCTGCTGCGGGAATTGCGCGCGATCAATTTCGTACATCGGCTGATCCGCGAAGACCGGCTGCCGGAGGGGTCGATGAAGGATGTGCTGATCCACATGATCGCCGATGACGACGTCATGACCGAGCTGGGTGCGAAGTCCAAAATCCTTCCCGAATGGGGGATGCTGGCAAAGCTGAAACTGGCAGGCCGGGCGGCGGCGGATCGCTGGCTCGAAGCTCACGCCGACAAGATCGGCAAAGAGGCGTCGACCGACCTTCAGGCGTTGTTCGACTGAATCTTCGCCTTCGACTTGCGCGGCTCCTTCACCGGTTTGGGCTGCGGATAGACAAGACCTGCCGAGATGATCAGCTTCGCCGCATCCTCGACCGACATCTGGAGATAGGTGACCTTCGATTCCGGCACGAAGAGCAGGAAGCCCGAGGTCGGGTTCGGCGTCGTCGGCAGGAACACCGAGATCAGCGGGTCGCCGTCCTCGGCCTGTGCCGCGATCTCGCCCTTCGCGGTCGACGACACGAAGGCGATCGCCTTCAGGCCCTCGCTCGGATACTCGATGATGCAGGCGCGGTCGAACTTGCCCTCGGACTGGCTTAGCACCGTTTCCGCGATCTGCTTGAGACCGTTATAGACCGTGCGCACGAAGGGCAGCCGGTCGACGATGCTTTCGCCGAAGCGGATCATCGTGCGGCCGAAAAAGCCCTTCGCGAGCCAGCCGACGATGACCGTGAATACCAGGAAGATGATGACGCCGAGCCCGCGTACATTGATGCCGATATAGCGTTCGGGGCGCAGCTCGGGCGGCACCAGCGGCAGCACCCAGCCGTCGACCCAACCGGCCATCGTCCACATCAGCCAGATCGTCAGGCCGATCGGCGCGACGACGATCAACCCGGTAAAGAAGGAGGCGCGCAGTGCGCCGAAACGCGAGCGGCGGCGCGGATGGGAATCGTCTTTGGTCATGTCAGGATGCGCCCTCTCGTGGCGATGCGTTGCCTGCTATCTAGGCAGCGCCGCCACGATGAGCAATGGTCCGCGTATCAGGCGCCGCGAGCTGTGATGATTTCGCCCGCGATTGCGGCAGCCAGACGGGCATTGTTCAGAACGAGGGCGATATTGGCCTCGAGCGAGCGGCCTTCGGTCAGTTCGAAGATGCGCGACAGCAGGAAAGGCGTGACGGCCTTCGCCGCGATGCCCTGCGCCTCGGCCTCGCTCAGCGCCTGTTCGATCACCGGCACGATCTCTTCGCGGGCAATTTCGGCTTCTTCGGGGATCGGGTTCGCGATCAGCTGGCCGCCTGGCAGACCGAGCGACGCGCGCGCGAGTTGCGACTTGGCGATCTCGGCGGCGCTATCGGCGCGCAGCGGCGCGGGAAGGCCGGAATTGCGCGACCAGAAAGCGGGGAAGGCGTCTTGCCCGTAGGCGATGACCGGCACGCCGTGGGTCTCCAGCACTTCGAGCGTCTTCGGCAGATCGAGGATCGCCTTCGCACCGGCCGCGACCACGCTGACCGGAGTCTGTGCCAGTTCCAGAAGGTCCGCGGAGATGTCGAAGCTGTCTTCGGCACCGCGATGGACGCCGCCGATCCCGCCGGTGGCAAAGACGTCGATGCCCGCGAGGTTCGCGCAGATCATGGTGGCGGCGACGGTGGTGGCACCGGTCGCGCCCTTCGCGAGGCACACCGCCAGATCGGCGCGGCTCACCTTCATCGCGTCCTTGGTCTGCGCGAGCTGCTCCAGTTCCTCCGGCTCCAGCCCGATATGGATCTTGCCGCCCATCACCGCGATCGTAGCCGGTACCGCGCCCGCCTTGCGGATCTCGGCCTCGACCGCCTGCGCGGTTTCAAGATTCTGCGGATAGGGCATCCCGTGGGTAATGATCGTCGACTCGAGCGCGACGATGGGACGGTTTAGTGCTTTCGCATCAGCGACTTCGGCGGCGAAGGTGAGGGGGGCGGTCATGTGGCCAGTTCTCCGGAAACGTAGCGCGCGGCGGCGGTCAGAGCGCGCTCCAGCGCCTCCTCACGACCCGCGCCGCGCTGTTCGGCCACGAGATGCGCGGCCATGAAAGTATCGCCCGCGCCGGTCACGCGGGTCACGAGGACGGGGGGCGGCGCCGAGGCGATCACGTTGCCCGCGACAGCACTTCCGTCGGCGGCCGCCTTGCCGCCATCCGTCACGAGCACGCGCTGCGCCCCGCGCTCCAGTAGCGTTTCGGCGGCGTGCTGGGCGCTGTCGAAGCGGCCCTGGCACAGGATGCCCGCCTCTTCGAGATTGACGTAAAGCGTCGCCGCCGGATGCCTCAGAAGCGGCATCAACCTTTCCGCCTTGCCGGGGCTGGCAGGCGCCACGCGCAGGTCGGCCTTGGCGAACAGAGGCGAATGCGCGATCTGGCTGAGCAGAGCCTCGGTCAGGTTGCCGTCGAGTGCGATGGCGCCGGTCCACGGCTCGTTTTCCGTGCCGAGCCGCCCGTCGGAAAGCGGTGCGAGGATCTTCTCGCCCGCCGCCTCCAGCGAATGCGCATCCGCGATGGCCGCGATCAGTCCGTTCGCCCCTTCGATCGCCATGTAGCGGTCGGTCGGAAGGTCGTCGGAGCGGTAGAGATAGCTGCAATCGACGCCCAGCACCTCGGCGGTCCGGATCAGGTCGTTGCCCTGGCTGTCGCGCCCGAGCGCGGTCAGCACGGCCGGTTTCAGCCCGAACCGATGGAGCGTCATCGCGATGTTCATCGCAACGCCGCCGGGCAGCCGCTCGATCCGCCCCGGCACGTCGGAGCCCTCGTGCATATGCACCGAGGCGCGGCCGATGATGTCCCACAGGACCGAACCGATGCACAAAATATCAGGTCTGGATTCGCTCATGCGCGGTTCTTGGCGCGGTTTCGGGAGCGGGGCAAGGGGGCTTGGCCCCCGCTCGGGTGGCTCAGGCGCGGCGCGACTTGAGGAACGCCCAGAGCCAGATGCCCGCAAGAACGAGCGAGCCGATTGCGTTGAGGTTCGCCATGGTGATGCCGAAGATGTCCCACGGAATCTCGTCGCAGCGCACCAGCGGGGCTTCGTTGATCTGTTTGAGCAGGTCGGCGGCGGAGACGGTGGTGTCGACGCCATTCGAGGTGCAATCGGTCGGACCTTGGAAGATCTTCCGCTCGACGCCCGAATGATAGAAGCCCAGCACCGAGGTCGTCAGCGCCGCCAGCATGCCCAGAAGCGCAGTCCAGCCGGGCAGACGGAAGGCGAGGATCGCAAGCCCGATCAGGATTGCGACCAGATGCGGCCAGCGTTGCAGCAGGCACAGGTGGCAGGGCGCATAGCCCAAGGCCTGAAACACGAAGGCCCCGGCCAGCACGACGGCGGAGCCTGCGGCGGCGAGGCCGACGAGGCCGCGGAAAGAGGTCTGGGTTTGCAGGCGATCTTGCATCGGAGGCCTCAGAGATATTTCAGAAGATAGAACCCGCCGATCAGCAGGATGACGAAGATAGTGAAGAGCGGGCCGAGCCAACGTTCGATGAAGGTCTTGATCGGCTCGCCGAATTTCCAAAGGAGGCCAGCGACCACGAAGAAGCGCAGCGCGCGGGCGATGAAGGAGACGCCAAGGAAGAGAACCGGGCTCAGGTTCGTGGCGCCCGCGAAGATCGTGATCACCTTGTAGGGGAAAGGCGTGACACCTGCGATCAGCACGGCCCAGCCGCCCATCTGGTTGAACCGGGCGGCGAGTGTGTTGAAATCGTCCGCCTTGCCGTAGAAATCCAGCACCGGCCTGCCGATCGCATCCATGAAACCATAACCGATCAGGTAGCCCAGACAGCCGCCCGCGACCGACGACAGCGTCGCCACCAGCGCGATGCGCCAAGCCGCCCAGGGCCGGGCGAGGATCATCGGGATCATCAGCACATCCGGAGGGATCGGGAAGACCGAGGCCTCGATGAAGGCGACGGCGGCGAGATACCACATCGCATGCGGGTGGCTCGCGCGGGCCATCGTCCAGTCGTAGATGCGGCGGATCATGGCGGCATCCTTTTCCTTGCTGCTCGGATCGCTTCATCTCCCGCGCGGGCCGCAAGGTCAAGTCACGCGCGTCGCACCTTTGCTTTTGCGGGCCTCGCGCTAGACTTCACGAAAAAGCGAGGGAGGCATTCGCAAATGCAATGGCGGGGACGGCGCGGCAGCCGCAATATCGAGGACCGGCGCAGCCAGCGCAGGGCAGGGGGCGGCGCAATCCGTCTGGGCGGCGGCGGCCTCGGCGTGGTCGCGATCATCGTGGTGGCCTATTTCCTCGGGGTCGATCTGACGCCGCTGCTCGATGGCGGGTCGGGCTCGGGGCCGGTGATCACGCAATCGGGCGAGCTGAGCGAACGCGAGAAGGCGATGGGCGATTTCGTCTCGGTGACGCTGGCCGATACCGAGGAGGTCTGGCAGGGCGTGTTCCAATCCGACCTGGGACGGCAATACGATCCGGCGGTGCTGGTACTCTTTAGCGGGGTCACGCAATCGCCCTGCGGCAATGCGAGCGGCGCGACGGGGCCGTTCTACTGTCCGGGCGATCAGAAAATCTATCTCGATACGGCGTTTTTCGACACGCTGAGCCAGCAGCTCGGCGCGCGGGGCGATTTCGCCGCCGCCTATGTCGTGGCGCATGAGGTGGCCCACCACGTTCAGGACGAGCTGGGGATTCTCGGTAAGGTTAACGAAGTGCGCGCGCAAAGCTCCGAGGCGCAGGCTAATGCGCTCTCGGTGCGCATCGAGTTGCAGGCCGATTGCTTCTCGGGGATCTGGGCGCGCCGCGCCGAAGATCAGATCGGCGCGATCGAGCCGGGCGACATCGCGGAGGCCATGAACGCCGCGGCACGGATCGGGGACGATACGCTGCAACGCGAGGCCGGCCGGGTGCCGATGCCCGACAGCTTCACCCATGGCAGCTCCGCTCAACGGCAACGCTGGTTCGAGCGGGGCTATCTGAGCGGTGAGCTCAAACAATGCGACACGTTTTCAACGCGTAACCTCTAAGCGTACTTGCCTCGGGCGCGGCTGCGCGCTAGAGGATTCGGACTGGGCCCGAGTGGCGGAATGGTAGACGCAGCGGATTCAAAATCCGCCGCTGCAAGGCGTGTCGGTTCGAGTCCGACCTCGGGCACCAGACCTTCCGCAGAATGACAGATCCGCGCGCCGATGGTGACCCGGCCGGCGCATCTTCGTTCCTATGTCTTGTCAGGCCCGCATTTTCCGGCCTCGCAAGACTTTGTCCAAATTTGGCGTCATCGTGAAAAGCGGCGTCTTGGAACGTGGTTAGCAAAAGATGATTCGAAGTAATCTCGTTTCGTTCTCAGAACAAACGGGCGCGAGATACCGGATTGCGGCGCGGTCGAGGACAATTAAGACTTATCCGTGGGAGAAATATCGCTGCGATTGGGGGCATCCCAGGAAACAAACTCGCCCGGTTATTGTCGCTAAATCGAAAACAGTTTTTCGCCTTTCGCAACGGGTCCGACAAATACCTTTCAACCACCGGTTTAAATGTGGCGAAACTTAGGCATGGCTCCTGTCTAAAAAGATAGGTCGATCTTTTGGTAAACGGAAACGGTGTTTAAAAACAGTCACTTCGCGATTCGGATTATTGATGACCGTTTCCCGGGCATTTCCTCGAAATGAGGCAAGAAAGCGGCAAATTCCCCTTTTCTTTGTGGCGGTCGCGAGGGCAGATTGAGGCCAAGCCCTGCTGGGGGGCGATTGGCCATGGGGGTGGCCAAAGAGAAGAGTTGTCGAAAGAGAGCTCGCCCGGCGCTGCCAAGGGGACCGATCCATAACGGCCTCGACCATGAGGGCAAATGAGACGCAGAGCGATCTGCGGCGACTTTGCCGGCAGCGCCCGCGCGCGCCGACGCTGGCCAATTCTTCTCAAAAAACACGTTCGGACTTCGGATCCGGACACGTCACGGCGCCGCCGCTTTGCGCCCTAGGGAAGATACGCCACGGCGCGGGGCCAGGGAGCCAAGCGGACGGCAAAGGAGAGTTGGGGATGACTTATTTCTACTATCATCACGACGACGATGATTGCGACAAGAATTCCGATCCGAATGCTACCAACGACAGCGCGAGCGTTAAGTACAACACCGCGCAGACGATCGCCGTTCTCGCGAATGACAGCGACCCCGATGGCGACCCGCTCAAGGTGCAGTGGGCGAGCGACCCGGCGCATGGCTCGGTCACGGTGAATGCCGATGGCACGATCACCTACACGCCCGAACCCAACTATTCCGGCACCGACAGCTTCACCTACAAGATCTATGACGGGCAGGGCGGCTACGACACCGCGACCGTTACGATCAACGTGAGCGCGCCCGACGGTATCGTCGAAGGCACCTCCGGCGGCGACCTGATCGACGATCATTACACCGGCGATCCCGAAGGCGACATGGTCGACAATAACGACGCGATCCTTCCGGGCGCCGCGCCGAATGACGACTACATCATCGCGGGCGACGGCAATGACACGGTCTATGCCGGTCAGGGCGACGACTCCGTCGAGGGCGGCCAGGGCGACGATCTGATCTATGGCGAGGGCGGCAACGACACGATCTCGGGCGATGCCGGAAACGACACGATCTATGGCGACAACGATCCGGCCGGTGGCCCCGCGGCCGATCCGGTCTCGGAAACCGTGGACTGGAGCCATTTCCAGACCGATTGCGGCGAGGTGAAGGACCAGACTGTCGATCTGGGCGAGACCAAGGTCCATTTCGACTTCCAGTCGCAGGATTACGGGGCGAAGGCGACGCTGACGACCTCTGCGCAATATACCGAAGCTGGCGAGAACTTCGACAGCTGCTCGGCGCTGCAGCTCTACGGTGCGGGCGGCGATTGCGAAGGCGGTGTGTCGCCGACCTCGACGACCGTCTTGACCTTCTCTTCGGACAATAGCGATTACACCGGTGAGGTTCAGGGGTTGAGCTTCCGGATCAACGATCTCGATCGTTCGGACAGCTATGACGACCATGTCGATGTCGTGACGCTCTCGGCCTTCGATACCGACGGCAACCCGGTCGCGATCACGATCGATCCCGAGGGCAACCAGACGGTCACCGACAATGGCGACGGCACCTACACCATCACCGGTGGCGATCAGGACGACGGCAGCCTGCATCAGGACGACAAGATCGGTTCGGTCAAGGTCACCATCAATGATCCGACCGCAAAGCTGAGCATCGCCTATTCGAATGGCGGGGCGACGGATCAGGCGATCTCGATCACCGACATGACCTATGACACCTGCCCGGTGGAAAATGATCCGGGCGAGCCCGGCGACGACAGCCTGATGGGCGGTCTGGGCGATGACGTGCTCTACGGTCAGCAAGGCAACGACACGCTGGAGGGCGGTCACGGATCGGACAATCTCGATGGCGGCCAGGGTAACGATACGCTCGATGGCGGCGCGGATGCGGACACCGTCTCCGGTGGCGACGATCGCGATCTGTTCATCGTGGGGTCCTCGACCGATGGCATCGGAGACACGCTCGACGGCGGCGAAGGCGGCGACGATTACGACACGCTCGACCTGCAGGGCGCGGGGCCGCTGCGTGTTCATTCCACGGTCACCGATTACGATCCGGTCTCGGGTGTCAGCACCTATGCCGGGACGGTCGACTTCCTCGACGGCTCGGGAAATGTCACCGGTACGCTCGAATTCTCCAACATGGAAGAGGTCATCCCCTGCTTCACGCCGGGTACTCTGATCGCGACGCCGCGTGGCGAGGTTCCGGTGGAGACGCTGCGCGAAGGCGACAAGGTCCTGACCCGCGATAACGGCATTCAGGAGGTCCGCTGGGCCGGCCGCGCCGACATGACGCATGAGCAGCTCGCGCGCGCACCGCATCTCAAGCCGGTGCTGATCCGCAAGGGCTCGCTCGGCAACGACCTGCCCGAGCGCGACATGATGGTCTCGCCGAACCACCGAATGCTCGTCGCCAATGACAAGACTGCGCTCTATTTCGAAGAGCACGAGGTTCTCGTCGCGGCCAAGCATCTCGTCGGCAATCAGGGCGTGGACACGGTGGAGACGCTGGGCACCAGCTACCTGCACTTCATGTTCGACCGCCACGAGGTTCTGCTCGCCAATGGTGCCTGGACCGAGAGCTTCCAGCCCGGCGACCAGACGCTGGGCGGGATGGGCAATTCGCAGCGTCAGGAAATCTTCGAGATCTTCCCGGAACTGCAGACCGCGAAGGGCCGCGAGGCCTATCAGGCGGCGCGCAAGACGCTCAAGAAGCATGAAGCCAACGTCCTGCGCATGAGCTGACGCGCAGGCCTCGTCAGAGGCCCCGCCAGCCCAATAACTGCGACCGCGTCCGGGATGTTTCCGGGGCGCGGCGCTGCCGTGTTGTTTCCGCAACTCGAACAATTCGTTTCCGCTAATCCGCACGTAGAGACGCCATCACGCGTTTTCGCCTCAGGGTTTTGTCGCTATCGTGTGATGGAAGGGGGCCTCGACTGCTGGGAGGCAGGAGGATCGGATGACGCGGAGCATGCGCGCAACGGATATCGCGGAGATTTTGGCGCAATCGCCGGCTCAGGGGCTGCGATGTACCGCGATGGCGCGCACCGAGTCGCTGCGCCTGGAATTCGACAGCCATGACGAGACGGACGGCCATATCAGTGGCTTTGACGCATCCGGAGATACGGTTTTTTCCGGCTCCATCGCTGCGTTTCGCGCGGCCATTCCCTGCGTGACGCCCGAGACGCGGGTCGCAACCGAGGCTGGCGGTGTTCCTGCGGGCGATTTGCGCCCCGGTGCGCGGCTGGTGACGCGCGAGTCCGGTGTTCAGACGCTGCGCTGGATCGGTTCACGAGTGTTCACGGCTGCCGATCTCGCGCTCAATCCTCTGCTGAGCCCGGTGCGTATCCGCGCGGGCGCGCTTGGCGAGGGGCATCCGGTGCAGGATATGCGCGTATCACCCAATCACCGTCTGATGTCGCCGCTACGGGGGAATCTCGTTTCCGCGCAAGAGCTTGTCGGGCTGGACGGGGTCGAGGCCGAGCGGGCGGCGGGCGGCGTGCGCTATCTGCAATTGCTACTCGACGCGCCGGAAATGTTGCTCTGCGACGGGCTATGGGTCGAGAGTTTCCGACCGGAGTTGGCGATGCTGGCGGGCTTCGATGCGGCGCAGCGGGCGGAGCTTCTGGCGCTGCGCCCCGATCTGTCCCGGCGCGACGCCGAGGCCGCCTTGCCCGAGACGCACCCCACCGAGTGATTTTCATCAACCGCAAAAAAGAGCCGGGCACTGAGGCCCGGCCAATAGACGATTCCGGTCAGGGGAATTGCCCGGATCGTTCGCGTCACAGGAAGCGGCGCACTTCTTGCCGGGCAATCTCCCGGCTGATTCCGATATCTCTGAGCAGATGGTCATCGAGTTTCTCCAGCGCCATCCGCGAACGGCGCGCTTCGAGGACGCGCGCAACGCGCGCGATCAGGCTCAGACGGCCATGACGAGCGGGAACGGGACGGGTCCGCGACAGGGTAAACATTGCGATGCCTTTCTGTATTGATACAATGTGGCGTTTGTTGCTATAGGAGGGATACAATACCTCAAAATAAGCAACCAGAGAAATATTGTGACTGATACAAGCTGGTCTCCCCAACTCGCCCATATCGCCGGACCGAAATATCTCGCGCTGGTGCGCGCGCTGCGCGAAGGGATCCGTCGCGGAGACCTGAAACCGGGCGCAAAACTCCCTACTGTCAGGGACTTGGCGTGGTCACTGGGGGTGACCCCCGGCACGGTCGCGCGGGGCTACCAAATCGCCACGCAGGAGGGGCTGCTGGAGGCCAAGGTGGGACGCGGCACCTTTGTATCGACACAAACGCAGCGACTCGGCCCGCGCGAGCCGCTTTACCGCCATACCGGGGAGGAGATCGATGCAACCCCGGGCGATCTGGTCAACCTCCGATCGCCACAATTGCCCGATGTCGGCCAGACAAAAGCGTTACAATGGGCGATGGAGGAAGCTGCGCGCTCGATCGGCAAGACCTACCTGCAATATCCCGGTCTGCGCCGCGACGCCTATTGCCGCGAGGCGGTGCTCGACTGGTTTCCGAAAGATTGCTCGCTCGCCTCTATCCTGAACGCGGATGACCTTGTGCTGACCCATGGCGGGCAGAACGGGATCAACCTCGTGATGCAGACCTGCCTGCGTGGCGATCGGCCCGGCGTTTATATCGAGGAGCTGGCCTATCCCGGCTTCCGTCACGCCGCACGGCTCAACCGCGCAGAGGTCCATCCCGTCGCCATCGACGAACAGGGAATGATGCCCGATGCGCTCGACGCGGCCTGCCGCAAACATGGCGGCCAGATCGTTTGCATCACGCCCGACGCACAGAACCCCACGGCGGGGCGGATGGATGTCGCGCGCCGCGAGGCGCTGGTCGAGGTCGCGCGCCGCCATGACCTGCAGATCATCGAGGACGATTGCTACACCGCGCCGGTCACCGGCCTGCCGAGCTTCCGGGTGATCGCGCCCGAGCGCAGCTGGCACATCACATCTCTGTCGAAGACGATCTCGGCGGGCATGCGCTTCGGCATCGTCGCAGCCCCCGAAGGCATGGGCGAAGTGGGGCGGCTAGCCGCCCAGCACAGCTTCTTCGGCCTCGCACGGCCGATCACCGACATGGTCGCCCGGCTCTTCGAGAGCGGCGAGGCGATGCGTCTGCGCTATGCCGCGCAGGAGGAAATGGGTCGGCGGTTGCAGATGACGGTGCAATCGCTGGCGGGACAGGATTTCAACTGGCTGCCGGGGCTGAGCTTCCTTTGGCTGAAGCTGCCGATGGGCTGGCGTGGCTCCACCTTCGCGCGCATGGCGGAGATGGAAGGCGTGCTGCTGCGCTCGGCCGATGAATATGTCGTGCAGGACGGGCAGGCGCCCAACGCGGTGCGCATCGCGATGGCGGGCTCGGTCCCCGAAGAGCGCTTCCGTACCGCGCTGCGCACGCTGACGGGGCTGCTGGAGCGGATGCCCGACGATCTACCGGTCTGAGGGCTGAGGCCTGACGCCGCGCCGCCGAAGCGCGCTGCACAAAATTACGGCATCTGCCTTGCCCTTGCGCGAGTAGGGGCGCTTGCCCTCTTTTCACGCCCGCGCCCTTGTGCTTTCGTGACAGCCAACGACGCCCGAGACGGGTGCAAATCGGGAGAGATGGATGGCGGGTAAAGGGGAGAGCTGGCTGCGCAGCGAGTCCGCGCAGGGCTATGCGCTGATTTCGCCCCCCTTCCTCTATGCCGTTCTTTTGCTGGCCGCGCCGCTGGTCACGATCCTTGCCTATTCCTTCTTCAAGGATGGCTATCTGACGGTGGTGCATGAATTCACCGTGCAGAATTACATCGCCACATGGACCGATCCGATCTTTCGCGTGATTCTGGTTCGCTCGCTGCTGGTGGCGGGGCTGGTGACGCTGGTCACGGTCGCGCTGGCCTTCCCGATTGCCTATTATCTGAGCTTCGGTCTGGCGCCGAACCGGAAGGCGCGCTGGATCTTTCTGATCACCATCCCGTTCTGGACGTCGTATCTGATCCGCGTGTTTCTGTGGAAGGTGATCCTTGGCTATAATGGCGTGATCAATTCCGCGTTGGAGGGGATCGGGATCATCGGGCCGAACGGGCTGATCGCCGATCCGCTGCAGATGCTCAATTCGGTGGGGGCGATCGCGCTGACGCTGGCCCATGCCTATGCGCCCTTCGCGATCCTGCCGATTTTCGTGAGCCTCGAGAAGATCGACCGCTCGTTGCTGGAGGCGGGGCAGGATCTGGGCGAAAGTCGCTGGCGGACCTTCCTGCGCGTGACACTGCCCTTGGCGATGCCCGGTGTCGTAGCCGCGACGCTGATCGTATTTATCCCGACGGTCGGCGATTACGTCACGCCCGAGCTGATCGGGGGCGGCAAGATGCCGATGGTCGCGAACCTCATTCAGGCGCAGATGCTACCCCTGGACAATCGCCCGCTGGGCTCGGCCATTGCGGTCAGTTCGCTGCTCGTGGTCGCGGCCCTGTCGCTGGTCTTCCTGTGGCTCAACCGTCGCTTCCTGAAGGTCGGAAAGTGAGCCGCGCATGAAAATACCGTCCCTCAAGATTTACGCGATCGCCTATCTGATCTTCCTCTACGCGCCGATCTTCCTGCTGCCGCTGTTTGCTTTCAATGACGGCACGATCATCGCCTTTCCGCTGAAGGGTTTCACGACCGACTGGTTCGCGAAAATGGCCGAGAACGACACGCTGCGCCACGCGCTGTCGAATTCGCTGATCATCGCGCTGACCTCCTCGGCGGGCGCCACGATCCTCGCGGTTTTCGCCGCCCGCGCCTCGACGCGCTACCGCTTCAAGGGCAAGGGCGGGATCATGGGGCTGATCCTGCTGCCGATGGTGCTGCCCGATATCCTGATGGGGATGTCGCTGCTCTTGGTGATGCTCGAAGTGCTGAAGGTGAACCTGTCGATCGCGACGGTGATCTTGGGCCACGTGATCATCTCGCTGCCTTATGCCATCGCGGTCCTGCAGACGGCGTTCGCGACGCTGGATCAGTCGCTGGAAGAGGCTGCGGTCGATCTGGGCGAGACGCGGATGTCGACCTTCCGCCTGATCGTGCTGCCGCTGGTGATGCCCGGTATCATCTCGGCCTTCCTGATCTCCTTCACGATCTCGCTCGACGAGTTCATCGTGGCCTTCTTCCTCGCGGGCAATCAGCCCACGCTGCCCACCTATATCTTTTCCCAGCTGCGTTTCCCGTCAGCGATCCCGGTCATCATGGCGCTTGGCACCTGCCTCGTCGCGGCCTCGATCCTGCTTCTGAGCGTGGCCGAATTCTTCCGCCGGCGCGGGGTCAAACGGACCGGCGCCAAGGATACCGGAGGCTTCCTGTGACCGATAAACCGATGATCGCCTTTCAGGACGTTCATAAATATTACGGCGATTATCACGCGCTGCGCGGCATCACCGCGGAGATCCGCGCAGGCGAGTTCTTCTCGCTGCTCGGTCCGTCGGGCTGCGGCAAGACCACGCTGCTGCGCACCATCGCGGGATTCGAGGAGATCTCGGAAGGCGCGGTGCTGATCGACGGCAAGACGATGGTGGGCGTTCCGCCGAACAAGCGGCCTACCAATATGGTGTTCCAGTCCTACGCGATCTTCCCGCATCTGAGCGTGGCCGAGAATGTCGGCTTCGGCCTGCGCCGCGATCCGCGTTCGAAATCGGAGAAGGCCAAGCTGGTCGAGGAATCGCTCGAGATGGTGGGGCTCAAGGGCTACGGCACTCGCGCGGCCCATGCGCTCTCGGGCGGGCAACGGCAGCGTGTGGCGCTGGCCCGCGCGCTGATCCTTAAGCCTAAGGTTTTGCTGCTCGACGAGCCGCTCTCCGCGCTCGACCGCAAGATCCGCGAGCAGATGCAGGTCGAGCTGATCAAGCTGCAGCGCGAGGTCGGCATCACCTTCGTTCTCGTGACCCACGATCAGGAAGAGGCGCTGGTCATGTCGGACCGGATCGCGGTGATGTTCGAGGGCGAGATCGCCCAGCTCGCCGACCCGGAAGTGCTCTATGGTCGCCCCAATTCGCGTCGCGTGGCCGATTTCATCGGGGTGATGAATTTCCTGCCCGCGACGGTCACGGATGGGCCCGGCGAAGCGGTCACCGCAGAGGTCGCAGGTCTCGGACGGCTCGAGGTCGCGCCGAGCCAGATCTCGATCGCACCTGCGGGCGATGGCGCCGCGGTGGGTTTCCGCCCGGAAACCTTGACGCTTCTTTACGAAGGTCAACAGGCCTCCGACCGCGAAGCGCCCGGCACGATCGACGAGGTCGTCTATTACGGCGACATGACCTATTACGACGTGCGCCTCGACGGCACCGAAAAACCGGTCCGTATCTCGATGCGCAACGTGTTCGGCCGCCCCGTGCTGGAAGTCGGCACCCGCACCCGCGTCGCATGGTCGCCGGGAGCGCTCGTTTTGTTCCGGTGACCGGGGCAGGGGGCTAACCCGACCGATAGTTGTCAGATGGATCCCTTCGGTTTCATTGTCTCTGGTAGTGAGCGGGTGACACTATTCCACTGCGTCCCTGCGCGCGCTCGAAATCGTGGAACGGCTCGAAGTCTTCGATCCCTTCGCGGCGGGCGTCTTCGCGCCTCCCGTGGCCCCCGCTTCTCGGGTCAAGGAAGATGGAAGATCAAGAAATCCGACGTCTCCAAGGCGCGTTCCGCCGTCTGATCGAGATAGGCAATTACGCCGGCATGATGGTCCAGGAAGGGACGCCCCTTGCGATCCTTGGAGACTTTGGTCACTCCGAACCAGCGCGCGCCCTGTTTCTTCATCTTCTCAAGCTGGGCGATCGGTGTCGCATCGTCCTCGGCGAAGATCGACCAGTCCTCGTCGCCACCGCCGGGCGGCAGGGTCCAGCCGTTCCGGCGGCTGTAGTAAATTGCAATGGGGTCACCGACCTGGGGGCTGATCGCGACGACGAGATCATCTGGCCCGGCCAGGCGGTCGAGGGCCTGCCCCATCAGGCGGGCTTCTTCCGCTTGCGGGTCTTTCAGGCGCGGCACGGTCTGAAACTGCGACAGGGCCGCCAGTATCACCCCGATGACGCCCAGGCGAACGACGCCGGTGAGAGAGGCGAAGGCGCTACCGCCCAATTCGACAAGCAGAATGAGCCCGCGCCCGGCGAAAATTGCCAAAGGGACATGGAAGACGTGCAGGTTCCACGGATTGTTGCTGATCTCCTTGGCGGCGCAGAGATAGACGATGATCGCGGCTAGCAACCACACATAGGGAATCCCGGTCAGGCCCGGATCCCGTCGCTCTGCTTTGGAGAAGTCCGGTGGCACCCAGAGGCCGAGTGCGATCAGCCCCATGAACCAATAGCCGTAGAACCCCCAGACCGAGATGACCCAGAGTTTATGCGCGTAGAAGGCCTCGGAGACGAAAGTCCAGAACTTGTGGTCCCAGATGTAGCCGCTGCCCGCGACATGGTAGGGCGGGGTGGAGCGGCCGAGGTAGATCGCCCAGGCGTAATAACCAGCGATGGCCCCGAGGCCGATGGCAAGGGGGAGCAGCGTCCTCAGGACGGTCGTGCGATCCCCACGTCGGAGCGAGACCAGCATCAGCCACAGCACGACGAGACCGACGCCGAGCCCCGGCAGTTTCGACAGCGCGCCCAGCGTGAAAATCGCGGCGGCCAGGATCGGATAGCCCTCGCGCTGCGTGATCCAGTAGCGCACGTAGAGCCATATGCCCAAGGTGATCAACGCCAGCATCGCCGGATCGGGCAGGGCCGAGGTTTCGATGATGATCGTGCCCGGCATCACCGCATAGGCAAGGGCCGCCGCATGCGCGTGGCGCTCGTCCCAGATCAACGCGACGAGCCGATGTAGGGAGAATACTGTCAGCATTCCGAACGCGGTCGCGACCATCCGCCCGAACCAGTCATGCCAGCCGAAAAGCGCGTTCAGGATCGCGACGATATAGGCGTAGAGCCCGAATTCACGCCCCTGGTAACTCGGGCCGGGCCCGGACCAGTTCACTTCCGGAAGGAATATATTCCAGCCGTGTTGCCAGTAATTTTCCGCGATCATCGCCGTACTGGCCTCGCGCCAGCTGAAGACGTCGACGAGCGGCTGCGTCAAGTAGGGAAGCCGGAGACACAAGGTAACCGCGAGCAGCGCGAAGAGGACAACCCGGTCTACTGTCGCCGACGGCAGAACGTTGGTCATCGGCTCGGAGGCGGAGGACATGCGTTCCATCTCGGCCGCGGTCACTGGGCTGCCCCCGCCGCGACGGGATCGTCTTCGAAATTCAGGAATTGCCGCACGGTGTAGGGTTTGCGTCCGCGCTGGTTGAAATAGACCCGCGCGAGAACTTCTCCGATCAGGCCGATGCTCAGAAGCTGGAAGCCCGCCAGAGCCGACAGGACCGACAGCAAGAGAAACGGGTTGCCCGTCATGTCGACGCCGCCCCAGATCTTCATGATGACGGTGACCATGGTCGCGACGAAAGACAGCGCGAAGCTGAAGATGCCGAGCCCGCCGAAGACCATCATTGGGTGCCCGGCATTGCCCAGAAAGAAGCGCACCGTCAGCAGGTCGAGGATCACCACGAAGGTGCGGCCGATCCCGTATTTCGTCTCGCCATGGAGCCGCGGCCGGTGATGGGTTTCCATCTCGACACAGCGCGCACCGCGTTCAAACAGCAGGAGCGGGATGAACCGGTGCATGTCGCCGTAGAGCTCGATCTCCGCGACGAGCTCTCGCCGCATCACCTTTAGGGTGCAGCCCAGATCGTGGATCGGGAAGCCCGTGCTCCACGAGATCAGCCGGTTCGCGATCATTGAGGGCAACTTGCGGTTCAGCATCGCGTCCTGCCGATGCCGCCGCCAGCCATGAACGAGATCATATCCCTCCTCCAGCTTGGCCAGCATCGGCGCGATATCCGCAGGGTCGTTCTGAAGGTCGCCATCGATAGTGACGATCGCGTCCTGCGAGGCAAAATCCAGCCCGGCCTTCATCGCGGCGGTTTGGCCATAGTTGCGGCGGAACCGGATCACCCGCAGGTGCTCGTCCTGCCGGGCCCTCTCCGCGAGCGCCTCGCCGCTACCGTCGATCGAGCCATCATCCACGAAAACAATTTCGTAATGTTTGCCGATTGGCTCGAGTGCTGCGGTCAGTTCTTTGCAGAGGAGATCGATATTCTCGATTTCGTTGTAAATCGGCACGACGACGGAAATGCCTGAGATCGGTTCTTGTCCCGCTTCGTCCGATCTTTCGGCCGATGCCGCAATTTCCGTCATTTTTCTCTCCCCCAAATCTTCCCCACCACACAGCAAGAAAAATTCAACGCAGCCTCATATTCAAGAATTTTCCTACGAATATGGCTCTGTTTCGGGCGAATATATATACAATCGCTTCAATCGGTGTGCCTGCGCCCTAATTTTGGAAACAGACACGACTGCGCCGCTACTGATGTGCGCGGAGCCCGAAGGCGGCTCGGAATGAAACCTCACGCGATGCACCAGACCCCCCTTCAGCCGAGTTCCTCGTCAAATTTGGCGTCCGGGCGATGATTTGGGCGGGAACAGGGCGCTGCCCCGTCGCCGGAGTGCAGCATGGCTCAAAGGTGGAAGCGGCCTCGCAAGAGGGGCCTCGCCAGTGGCTCTGATCACTCCTCCGGCGGTGCGTAGCCATCTGTCAGGGTCTCGAGAAAGGCGATGATATCTGCTTGCTCGGCCTCGGTCAGCGCGTCGCCTTCTCCGGGCTTGCGTCCGAAAGGCGTGTCGGTGCGGTCGATATTTCCCTGATAGCGAGTGGGCAGGTCGTCGAACCGCGCCACTTTTCCGTTGCGCGTGGGGTAAATCGCGCGGGGATCGCTGTCGCGCTTGGCGTAAAAGCGCAGGACCTGTTGCAGGCTGGTGTAGACACCGTTGTGGAAAAACACGTGCCGGGTCGCGACGTTGCGCAGGCTCGGGGTCTTGAACATCCCGCAATTGCCGGGCTGCGTCGAAATCGTGTCGTGGCGCAGCGGGCCGCACAGACCGAGATCGATATAATGCGGATCGGCATTGGCCGGGATCGCCGGGTTGCGGGGCACGCCGAGCGCCTCGTATTCGTAATCGGTGAATTGCGGCGGGCGACCATCGGCGGACCGGGTGTCGAGATGACAGGCCGCGCAATTGCCCTTCTTCGGATCGTCGAAGAGCGCACGGCCCCGCGCCTCTGCCGGCGAAAGCTGCGTCTCGCCCGCGAGAAAGGCGTCGTATTTGCTGGTATAGGGATGAAATTCCACCGCCTCGGTCTGGTAGCGCGACAGAGCGAAGGCGGCCTCGTCGATCAGCATCTTGTCGTCGTCACGCACCGCCTCGCCGAAGAGCTGCGCTAAGCGGTCGCCATAGCGCGCTCGCAGGGTCGCGGCGAGGGTTGCGCGGTCGGGCTCTGCCATCTCGAAATGAGTGAAGAGGACGGCCAGCGCCTGCTCTTGCAGCGTATCCGCGCGCCCGTCCCAGAACAGACCGCCCCGCGGCACCGGGCTCGCGGCGGCGGACGTGCCGGCGGTTTTTTGCGGCGCGGGCTGCGTAGATGCGCTTGCTCCTGCGGCTCCTTTCGCGCCCGCCCCTTGCTGTGCGACCACCTGCGGCGCGGCTTCGCCCGCCTCCGAGGTCGGGTCGAGCATCCCGAAGGTGAAGGGTGGCGTCTGACGCTTGTATGTGAGCGATGGCACCGCGCGCAGTCCCGGCTGGTCGAGATACGCCCCGCCAAGCTGCACCGGGCGGGCATTGGAGGGCGCGAAGTGATTGCCCGGGTCGTGGCAGCTCGCGCAGCTCATTTGGCCACTGGCTGACAGCTTGGGGTCAGAAAACAGTGCCTTGCCGATCGTGGCCACGGCGCTCAGATCGGCATCTCCGGGCGCGGTCGTTTTCGAACCGGCGTCGGACGCTGCCCCGACGGGGGTGGCCGAAAGGAAAGCCGCGAGCGTGATGCTCGCGGCCCCCTGTGCCGAACGGATCGTTCTGGGAGTGATCAATCTCAGGTTCGGCAGTCTCATCGCCTCAGCCTTTCGGGTTGCCGGTGGCCGGGTCGAGGATCAGCTTGCCATTGGCCGCTTTCGAGAAGTCGAACATGCCGTTCAGCTCGCCCGCCTGGGCGTCGAAGGAGCCCTGACCGATGCGCTGACCGTTCAGCCAGTTATCCTCGATAAACTTGGTGACCGATGACTGATCGACCAGTGTGTGATCCACCGCGTTCTTCTTGGCATAGGGCGAGATCACCAGCATCGGGATGCGGGTGCCATAGCCGCAACGGCCCTGCGCGGGCTTTCCGTCGAGCCCGGGCAGCGTCTTGTCGCTGGCGCAGTTGCTGCCATTGAGCACGTCATAGCCCGCGACCGGGATGTTCGAGCCATTCACCACTGCCATCGCGTGGTCATACCAGCCATCGGAATCGTCGTAGGTCACGACGATCGCAGTGTCCTTCCAGTCGTTCGATTTCTGCAGCGCGTTGACCGCGTTGACGATGAACTCCTGCCCATCGAGCGGGTCGGAATAGCCCGCATGGCCGTCCTGATAGGCGGGCGCTTTCAGGAAGCTCACCGCCGGCAGGTTGCCGTTCTTCAGGGCCGCGTAGAAATCCTTGCTGTCATATTGGTGGTTCGCGCCGCCATCGTCCGACGTGCCGATCACATCGACCGAGGCGGGACGGGTGTGATCGACGTTCCGGGTCGATTTGTAATACTGGAAGGGCTCGTGGTGGGGGATGTAGTCCTTCGAGGTCTCGCCGGTCACCTGCGAGAGCGACGAGCGGTCGCAGCCGGTGGTGCCGTTGCCGTTCACCGCGGTCAGATCGAAGCCGCCCTCGAACCAGCCCCAGGTAACGTGTTTGGCGTTCAGCAGATCGCCGATATTCTTGCCGCCCATAAGCGTCGTGGGGTATTTCGGGTTCGAGCAGACATCGCCGGTCGGATCGAGATCGGAGATCATGGTCCAGCCGCCATTGCCGTCGGGCACGACGCGCCCCTTGTCATAGGTGCCGTCGGCTTCGAGCTTGTAGCCCTTGGGCAGCACCGCGCCATTGGTCTGGCCCGAGACGAGGTTGATCGCGCCCGGCGTCGAGGGGCCGAAGGTGCTCGAGAAGGCATTGTCGTTCATCGCGTAGGCCTGCGCGTAGTTCCACAGTGCGGTGACGGTATTGCCGTCGTAATAGCCCATCACCTGGCCCTTGGTGCCGAATGCGCCCGTGCCGCCTTTCGTGCCCTTGCCGGTATTGGCCGGGAAGGCATCCATCTTGCCGCCGTGGAAAGCGGCCTGCTCGGCGGTGTAGCCGTGGTTCTGGTCGGCGGACGCGGCCTGCGTCCGGTCGAGCCGGAACGGGGCGGCGGCATTCGCGCCATTGACGGCATTGCTCTTGTTGGGGTTGTTCTTCAGCAGACCGGCGCTTGCGAGCGTATTGGCCTTGGGCGTGTCTTTCGCGGCGGTGAATTGCGGCTCGCCCTTGGGGTTGGCGGCCTTCGGATAGGTCGCGAAATAATGGTCGAAGGAGACGTTCTCCTGGAAAATCACCACGAGATGCTTGATCGGGGTGGCGGTCTGGGTGTCGGCGGCGGTGCCAGCCTGGGCGGTCGCGGCGGCGCAAGCCAGCGCGAGCGCGCTGACGGCACCGGTCGGGCGGAGCGTGTCGATCATGTGAAGTCCCTCGTTGAGATGGCAGCTTTCCCGTGCGTTACGGGGCGTGGCCTCTGGCTAGGGGCGTCATTTGACACTTCGGTGACGGTTCCGCTCACGCGCCATCACCGCTCGGTGAGACCGGCGCGGATACACGCGGATGGGATGTTGCGTGAGCGACCGGTGATCGCGGCGCGGGCGCACCGGCTAGGTCTTGCGAGGGGGCTGAGCAGGGGCCGGCCTCCGCTCGCCACGGCCGTTCTCTGGCGCTACGGGGGCGTGTGGCGGGGCGTCCTTCCGCTTGAAGTTCGTTTATCCTGCCTCACCCCCAAGGTTATTCTCGGCAAGAGGAACGGGCTTAGGTTTACAAGGCTGACATGCGGCTTGCGTGTTTGCCATTTGACCACCCCCGGCAACGCGGCCTAGATAGGGGCCAAGTAAGGCGCGGAGGCATTTGCCATGAAGGTCATCATCTGCGGTGCGGGTCAGGTCGGTTGGCAGATCGCGCGCCATCTGGCGGGCGAGCGCAACGACGTCACGGTCGTGGATTCCAATCCTGAACTGGTGCGGCGCGCGGCCGATACGCTCGACGTCCAGGGCGTGGTGGGCTTCGCCTCGCATCCGGACATTCTCGAGCAGGCCGGGGCGCGCGATTGCGACCTGATGATCGCCGCAACCCATTCCGACGAGGTCAACATGGTGACCTGCCAGGTCGCGATGTCGGTCTTCGGGATCACGCGCAAGATCGCCCGCATCCGGGCGCAAAGCTATCTGCAGCCGGAATATTCCGATCTCTACCGCCGCGATCATCTGCCGATCGACGTCATCATCTCGCCCGAGCGCGAGGTGGCCGAGGCCGCGCTGCGCCGTCTGGCGGCGCCCTCGACCTTCGACACCGAAAGCTTCCTCGACGAGCAGTTGCAGTTGCTGGGGATCGAGCTGGACGCTGATTGCCCTGTGCTCGACACGCCGCTGCGGCAGCTGACCGATCTGTTCTCGACGCTGCGCGCTGTCGTGGTGGGCATTCGCCGCGAGGGGCGGCTGTTCGCGCCCGAGCCGGGCGACCAGCTTTTCGCGGGCGACCAGATCTATGTCTTCGCCCATGTCGAGGACGTGAACCGCACGCTCGATATCTTCGGCAAATCCACGCAGAAGCAGGAACGCATCGTCATCATCGGCGGCGGAAACGTCGGTCTCAGCGTGGCCAAGTCCCTCGAAGCGCGGACCGAGCGCGTGCGTGCCAAGATCATCGAGCGCTCGCGCGCGCAGGCCGAGAAGGCCGCCGATGCGCTGGACCGTACGATCGTTCTCAACGGAGACGGGATGAGCTCGGAACTGCTGGAGGAGGCGAATATCGCCACCGCCGACGCGGTTCTGGCGATCACGGATGACGACAAGACGAACATTCTCGTTTCGGTGCGCGCGAAACAGGCGGGCTGCCGGATGGCGATCTGCCTGATCAACGATCCGACGCTGGCGCCCTTGCTGAGCGCGCTCGATATCGATGCCTATATCAACCCCCGGGCAACCACCGTGTCGTCGATCCTGCGCCATATCCGCCATGGCCGGGTGCGCGCGATCTACTCGATCGGGGATGCCGAGGGCGAGGCGATCGAGGCGCAGGTCATGGGCACGTCGCCGATGTCGGGCAAGGCTGTGCGCGATGTCGATTTCCCCGAAGGGGTTCTGATCGGCGCGATCCGCAAGGGCGACAAGATCGTCAAGCCGACCGGCAATACCCGGATCGAAGAGGGCGATATCGTGGTTCTCTTCGCTCTGACCTCCGACGTGCCCGAAGTGGAGCGCCTGTTGCAGGTCTCCATCGACTTCTTCTAAGGGCCGGTCCGCGATGGAACGCATGATCAAGGCCTTGCCGCTGCCGATACTCCTGATGGGAGTTTCGGCG
Organism: Thioclava nitratireducens; assembly: GCF_001940525.2. Lineage (NCBI taxonomy): Bacteria > Pseudomonadati > Pseudomonadota > Alphaproteobacteria > Rhodobacterales > Paracoccaceae > Thioclava > Thioclava nitratireducens. Next base: position 2,297,053 of record NZ_CP019437.1, on the reverse strand, counting down.
CTAGCGATGTATGTGCCGGCGATCCACGCGCTCCTGACGCATCATCACCATACCGCGCGATCGTTCTTCTATTCGGCGACGCTGTTTCTCTTCGCGACCGCCCTGATCGGCTTGGCCAACGGGTCGAACCCGCGGCCTGCGCGGGCGGGGCGGGCGAGCCTTCTGATCATGCTGGCCGCTTTCACCGTGCTGCCCGTGATGCTGGCAGTCCCGTTCTATATCGCGGTGCGCGACACGTCGTTTTTCAATAGCTGGTGGGAGATGGTTTCCGCCTTCACCACCACGGGCGGCACGCTTTACGAGCCCGACCGGTTGGTCGGTTCGGTGCATCTTTGGCGTGGGCTGGTGGCGTGGATGGGCGGCTTCTTCATCCTCGTGATGGCAATCGCGGTGCTGGCGCCGATGCGGCTTGGCGGCTTCGAAGTGTTCTTCTCGGGTGGCCCCTCTGGCGCCCCGGCCGCCGCGGCCCCGGCCGCAGATGGTGGCGCGGAGATGTCCGAGCGCATCGCCCATTACGCGGTCTCGCTGGCTCCTATCTATACCGGGCTGACGGTGCTGCTGTGGGTCTGCCTGCTGATGGCGGGGGACCGGTCGCTGACGGCGCTGATCCATGCGATGTCCACTCTCTCGACCTCCGGCATCTCGCCAGTGGGCGGGATGGCCAATGCGCGCTCTGGGGTGGCGGGCGAGATGGTGATCTTCGTGTTCTTCCTGCCCGCGCTGTCGCGCAGGCTCTGGCCGGGGGGCGGCGAGCTGCGCGCCTCGCCGAAGCTGATCGACGACCCAGAGCTGCGTCTGGCTGCGGGGCTGGTGATCCTCGTGCCGCTGTTCCTGTTCCTGCGTCACTGGATCGCGGCGCTGGAAGTGCGCACGCCGGGCGATTTCGGTGCGATCTTCCGCTCGATCTGGGGGTCGCTGTTCACCTCGCTGTCCTTCCTGACCACGACCGGCTTCGAATCGAACGGCTGGCACGACGCGCGCGACTGGTCGGGGCTGGGCACACCGGGCCTGATCCTCGCGGGGCTTGCGATCATCGGGGGCGGCGTCGCAACGACCGCGGGCGGGGTGCGCCTGCTGCGGGTTTACGCGCTGCTGCGTCACGGCGAGCGCGAACTCGACAAGCTGATCTATCCGAACTCCATCGCGGGCGGCGGCATGATGGCAAGGCGGCTGCGCCGCGAAGGCGCCTATATCAGCTGGATCGTGTTCATGCTGTTCGCGATTTCCATCGCCGGGGTGATGATGGCGGCGTCGCTGTTCGGTCTGTCGTTCGAGCCCGCGACGATCCTGACCATCGCGGCGCTGTCGAATACCGGACCGCTGGCGGGGATCGCGGCCGATGTGCCACTGAGCTGGGCCCATCTGAGCGAGCCAATCAAGGCCGTTTTCGCCTTCGCCATGGTGCTTGGCCGGCTCGAGACATTGGCGATCATCGCCCTGTTCAACCCGGAATTCTGGCGCGCCTGAATCCCGGATTCGATACGCAATTTCTGGCTCAGGGCCTAACAAACTGTTTTTTGGGCTGGAATCTCCCGCTATGCGCTGCATACTTGAAGAAAGGGCAAATCAGGCCCGTCCGATCACGCGCGATGCGAAACGCGATACGAAAAACAAGGGCAAGAATAATATGGCTGGCGACAAACAGAACCTGCAAGACGCATTTCTCAATCATGTGCGCAAGACAAAGGTTCCTGTCACGATCTTCCTGATCAACGGGGTGAAGCTGCAGGGCGTCATCACCTGGTTTGACAACTTCTGTGTGCTTCTGCGCCGCGACGGGCAATCTCAGCTTGTTTACAAGCACGCGATCTCGACGATCATGCCGGGACAACCTATCTCGCTTTACGAAGGCGACGACTAAGCGGCGCCGCGCGCGGCTTTAGCGATACATATCTTGAGCGAAACGACCTCTACCGAGACGCCCGATACGCGGGCCTACGTGATCCATCCCGACATTCCGTCGCGAGAGGGCCAGCGACACTTGCCCGAATTTGCGCTGGCCGAAGCGGTTTCGCTCGCCGCCGCCCTGCCGCATCTGCAGGTGGTGGGCGAGGAGATCGTGAAGCTGCGCAAGCCCGAGCCGGGCAAGCTGTTCGGCCAGGGCAAGCTGGCCGAGATCAAGGCGCGGCTGGAGGAGAACGAGGTCGATCTCGTCTTCATCGACGGGCCGGTGACCCCGGTGCAGCAGCGCAACCTCGAGAAGGAATGGGGGGTGAAGCTCCTCGACCGGACCGGGCTGATCCTCGAAATCTTTGCCGACCGTGCGCGCACCCGTGAAGGTGTGTTGCAGGTGGAGCTGGCCGCGCTGAGCTATCAGCGTACGCGGCTGGTGCGCGCCTGGACCCACCTCGAGCGTCAGCGCGGCGGGCTCGGCTTCGTCGGCGGCCCGGGGGAAACCCAGATCGAGGCCGACCGCCGCGCCATCGACGAGCAGATCGTGCGTCTGCGCCGCCAGCTTGCGAAGGTCGTGAAGACCCGCGAGCTGCACCGCGCCGCACGCCGAAAGGTGCCGTTCCCGATCGTGGCGCTGGTGGGCTATACCAACGCGGGGAAATCCACCCTGTTCAACCGCGTGACCGGGGCCGAAGTGCTGGCCAAGGACATGCTGTTCGCCACGCTCGACCCGACGATGCGCGGGCTGGAGCTGCCGACGGGCCGCAAGGTGATCCTGTCCGACACGGTGGGCTTCATCTCGGACCTGCCGACGCAGCTTGTCGCCGCCTTCCGCGCGACGCTGGAAGAGGTGCTCGAAGCCGATCTGATCCTGCATGTCCGCGACATCTCGCATCCCGAGACCGAGGAGCAGGCGGAGGATGTGAACGACATTCTCACCAAACTCGGCGTCGCCAAGGAAGTGCCGCTGATCGAGGTCTGGAACAAGATGGACGCCGTACCGCCCGAGCCGCGCCGCGCTCTGCTGGTACAGGAGGCACGCGAGCCCGATCTGCAGGCGATCTCGGCGCTGACCGGAGAGGGGCTCGACGCGCTTCTGACGGCGATCGACGAGAAGCTTTCGGAAGAACGCTATCAGGAAGAGATCACGCTGGGCTTTGCGGATGGCCGCAAACGCGCTTGGCTGCACGAGCAGAACGTGATCCGCGCCGAGACGCAGACCGAAGAGGGGTGGACCTTCGAGGTCGAATGGACCGGCAGTCAGCGCAACCGGTTCCGCGCGCTGTAAGCCGGGCCGGAGACGGGGCAGGGGCGCTGCCCCTCTTCGCTGACGCGAATTCACCCGGGATATTTACACCAAGCCGAAGCGGGCGCGCGCGCCTTGGTTTTCCCGGGGACGCCCATGACCGGTAGGGGTTGCCAAGGCGGCGCGATGGGTCTATATCGCGCGCACTTCACAGGCGGAGGCGGGCCGATGGGGGAGACATCCCCAAAAGTCCACCGGTTGGGGCATATGCCCTGAGACCCTCCGCTCAGGCGCAAACCGGAAAAGGAATTGGACATGGCGCTTCCTGAATTCTCCCTGCGTCAGCTCTTGGAAGCTGGCGTTCACTTTGGCCACCAGACCCAGCGTTGGAACCCCGTATGGGTCAGTACATCTATGGCGAGCGTAACGGCATCCACATCGTCGACCTGACGCAGACCGTTCCGCTGCTCGATCAGGCTCTGCAGGTCATCCGCGACACCGTTGCGAAAAACGGCCGCGTTCTCTTCGTCGGCACCAAGCGTCAGGCTGCGCGCCCGATCGCCGAAGCCGCCGAGAAATGCGCACAGTATTACATGAACCACCGCTGGCTCGGCGGCACGCTGACCAACTGGAAGACCGTCTCCCAGTCGATCAAGCGTCTCAACGAGATCGACGAGAAGCTTGAGCAGGGCGCTGAAGGCCTGACCAAGAAAGAGCGTCTCGGCATGGAGCGTGACCAGGCCAAGCTGCAGGCGTCGCTCGGCGGTATCCGCGAAATGGGCGGTCTGCCGGACCTCCTGTTCGTGATCGACGTGAACAAGGAAGACCTCGCCATCGCGGAAGCCAAGAAGCTCGGCATCCCGGTCGTGGCGGTGGTCGACACCAACTGCTCGCCGAACGGCGTGGATTACGTGATCCCGGGCAACGACGACGCGGCCCGTGCGATTGCGCTCTACTGCGACCTCGCTTCGCGCGCAGCTCTCGACGGCATGTCGGCCCAGATGGGCGCGGCGGGCGTCGATGTCGGTGCCCTCACCGAGACCCCGGTTGAAGAGGCGCTGGCCGAGGCCGAGGCCAAGTAAGGCCGCGACCGTCACCCAGATGACATGAGGGCGGGGTATCCCGCCCTCGCAGAGTTCTTGAAGGAGATCCGACCATGGCGATTACCGCCGCTCAGGTGAAGGAACTGCGCGAAGCTACCGGCGCAGGCATGATGGACGCGAAAAAAGCGCTGACCGAGACCGATGGCGACATGGACGCCGCCGTTGACTGGCTGCGCACCAAGGGCCTTGCGAAGGCTGCGAAGAAATCGGGCCGCGTGGCTGCCGAAGGTCTCGTCGCGCTCGCCGTCAACAACGGCAAGGGCGTCGCGATCGAGATGAACTCGGAAACCGACTTCGTCGCGAAGAACGCCGATTTCCAGAAGCTCGTCTCCGACATCGCGGAAGTCGCGCTGGAAACCGGTGAAGATGTCGAAGTCGTCAAGGCTGCGCATCTCAACGGCAAGAAGGTCGAAGACGTGATCACCGACGCCATCGCGCGTATCGGTGAGAACATGAACCTGCGCCGCATGCACATCCTCGAAGGCGACACGCTGGTGCATTACGTGCACAACGCTGCCGCCGACGGCATGGGCAAGATCGGTGTGCTCGTTGCGCTGAAGGGCGAAGACAACGGCATCGGCAAGCAGATCGCGATGCACATCGCCGCGACCAACCCGGCCGCGCTGTCCGAATCCGATCTCGACCCGGCTGTCGTCGAGAAGGAAAAGCAGGTTCAGATCGACATCGCACGTGAATCGGGCAAGCCCGAGCAGGTGATCGAGAAGATGATCGAAGGCCGCATGAAGAAATTCACCGCGGAAGTCACGCTGCTGAACCAGCAATTCGTCGTCAATCCCGACCTCACCGTCGGTCAGGCCGCGAAAGAAGCTGGCGTCGAGATCACCGGCTTCGTCCGGATGGAAGTCGGCGAAGGCATCGAGAAGAAAGAAGAAGATTTCGCCGCTGAAGTGGCGAAGACCGCAGCTGGCAACTAAGCCCGCGCGTCTTCTTTGAAATAGGAAACGCCGCCCTGATCGGGGCGGCGTTTTTCATTGTGGGGCAGGGGTTTGGGATGCGAACCTAACGCGCCGCCGCGTGTGAGGCGTTCAGGAAAATCTGCTTTTGCACCGAGGCTTTCATGACCGCCTGCGCGGTGGTGTCCACGTCCAGCGCCTCGCGCGCCAGTCGCAGGTGTTTCTCCACCGTCGACGGGGTCAGCCCCATGATGATCGCGATATCGGCGGTCGTCTTGCCCTCCGCCACCCATTCGAGGACTTCGCGCTGCCGATCCGTCAGTGGGCGTCGCCCGGTGGAATAGGGCATGGTCGAGATGCGCAGATGAACGAGGCTGTTCATCACCATCAATTCGCGTTCGTTCTCGCGCCAGATGCGGTCGACGTCGTCCTGGCTCAGCCCCGGCCGCCCCACGAGTCCGATCGCGCCGCGCGCGTAGGAGAGCGGGTCGGAGAAACCGATCGAATAACCCGCGCGGATGCCGAAACGGTGGTTGATGTCGATCACGTCGATCTCTGCCGGGGTCAGCTCTCCCCGCATTGCGCGGTCCGCGACAATGCGCCACGAGCAGGGCCCGTCATTCTTCGCGGCCCATTGCACCATCGGCGCGTGGCGATATTTTCCCTCTCCGATGAAGAGGTCGAGATATTCCTTCTGGTGGTTCGAGAGGATCAACAAATCGTCTTCGTGGCCGAAGTTGTTTCCCTTTCGGAAACTCGTGAACCCATAGATCAAACGGTCAAAGCCGAACCGCTCCATTTCGCGGCAATGGCGGGACCAAATTTCCTGCACGGATTTTGCGCGTAAGACCGCCTCACAGAAGGATAACATCGCGTTTCACCCCACAATCGGTTAGTTCGCGTAGCTCATTAACACTACTCCGGAGGCGCATGTTTCCCCGCGCCGGTGACCCTGTTCAAATGTCTTATGTTTCGCGCGCCATGGCAACCCACGTGGGGCACGAAGACGCTTAGCGGTGGGTCTCGACACGGCTCTCGTGTGCGCAACCTTGGGTGGTCTCGGGGGCAAGCGTCGCCAGCGCGTCGTAATGGGTAAGGTAGATCTGCCCGGTTAGTTGGGTGATCAGGTCCGAGCGCGTCAGGCGGTCCATCACCGGGCCTTTAACCTCGGACAGGTGCAATCGCACGCCCGCGTCGTTGAGCTGGTCGTTCACCTCTTCCAGCGCCTCGAGCGCGGACATGTCGATATGGTTGATCGCGGGGCAATTCAGCACGACATGCTTGATGGACTCGTCGCTCGCGATCCGGTCGTAGATCATCTCCTCGACGAAGCGGGCATTCGGGAACCACAGGCTCTCGTCGATGCGAAGGCTGAGGATGCCCGGCGCGCAGTTCACCCGGTGGCGCCGGATATTGCGGAAATGCTCGGTGCCGGGAACCTGGCCCAACTCGGCCACATGCGGGCGCGAGCTTTGCCACAACCGCAGCGCGATCGAGAGGATGACGCCGAAGGCGATGCCGTCCTCGACGCCCCAGATCAGCGTGACGAGCACCGTCAGCGCCATGCCGACACCTTCGCGGGGGGCGTATTTGAACGTGCGCTTGAGCGCCTTGATGTCGACCAGCGTAAGCACCGAGACGAAGATCGTGGCCGCGAGCGTCGCTTGCGGCAGGTAATAGAGGGCCGGGGTCAGGGTGAAGGTCGCGAGCGCGACCCCGATCGCGGTGAAGGCGCCAGCGGCGGGCGTCGTAGCGCCGGCCTCGAAGCTGACGACAGAGCGCGCGAACCCCCCGGTAATCGGAAAGGATCCAGAGATCGCGGAGCCGATGGAGGCGCCGCCGAGGGCTATGAATTCTTGGTCCGGATCGATGCGCTGGCGTTTCTTAGCGGCCAATGTCTGGGCGACCGAGATCGTCTCGACATAGCCGATGATCGCGATCAGGAGCGCCGGGACGAAGAGTTCTTTCCAGAGCGCGAGATCGGCGGGCGGCAGGCTCGGGGTCGGGAAGCCGAGCGGCACGGTGCCGACGACGCGGACCCCGCGACCCTCGAGCCCGAACAGCCAGGTGATCAGGATCGTCGCGGCGACTGCGTAAACCGGCGCGGCGCGGGTGAGGATGGCCGCAAGCCGCTCGGACAGCCCTGCCTTTAGCAGGCGCGGCTTAAGCCCACGTCGCGCCCAGAACAGGAAGACCAGCGACAGGATCGAGATGACGACCGTGTAGGGATTGGTCTGGCCGAGATGCGCCCAGAGTCCGCCGAGAATATCGAGAATCCCGCCGCTCTCCGCCGGAATACCGAAGAAATGCTTCATCTGGCCCGCGGCGATCAGGATACCGACAGCCGATGTGAAGCCCGACAGCACCGGGTGGCTGAGGAAGGCGGTGATGAAGCCCATGCGCAGGAAGCCCATCACCACCAGCATCACGCCCGAGAGAAACGCCAGCGCCACTGCGGCGGCGATATATTCGGGCGTACCCTGCGCCGCGACCCTGCCAACCGCGGCGGCCGTCATCAGCGAGATCACCGCGACCGGGCCGACGGCCAGCGGGCGCGAGGTGCCGAAGACTGCGTAGATCAGCAGCGGCAGTACCGAAGCGTAGAGCCCGTATTCCGGCGGCATCCCGGCCAGCAGAGAATAGGCCAGCGACTGCGGGATCAGCATGATCGTGACGATCACCGCCGCGATCAGATCGGCCTCGAAGGTCGGGCGATCGTAGTCGCGCCCCCAGCTTAGGATCGGCAGGTAGCGTTTGAGCATTGGCACGTCGCGAAAGGGCTGGATCAGGCCTGATCGCGGCGGCTGGCGTAATACTGCATCACCGGCACCAGCGTGGAATGGTCATAGCCCGCTTCGGCGGCGGTCGCGACGATCTTGTCGATTTCCATCTCGCCCGCCTGGCTGACGCCCCACAGATGCGACGAGCGCGTGCCCGAACGGCAATAGCCCAAGGCGGGTTTCTCTGCCGCGTCCATGATCGTCGCGAAATTGTCGACCAGTTCGAGGCTCAGTTCGCCGGGATAGTAGGGCAGGTAGTAAGGCGTGAGGCCATGCGTCGTGCAAAGCGCGGCGATCGCGTCCGAGCGCTGATCTGCGTCCTCGATCTCCTCGTCGGGACGATTGATGATCAGCGTGCGAAAGCCGATCTCGGCAAGCTTCGGCACGTCTTCGGGTTCGATCTGCGGGGCGACGGAGAACTCGTCGGAAAGTTTGCGCAATTCCATGATCTGTCCTGTTATCCTGCCTTCTAGGTGGAGATGGGCGGGGTTTCCCGCCCTCTCGGTTTATCGTCTCAGAGCCCGTTGACCGGGACTTTGAGGTAGGTCTTGCCGTCCTCGTCCTTCGGCGGCATCTGGCCCGCGCGCATGTTTACCTGAAGCGACGGGATGATGAGCTTCGGCATCGCCAGAGTCGCATCGCGCTCGGTGCGCATCTTGACGAATTCGGCCTCGGACTTGCCGCCGCCGATATGGATGTTGCGGGCCTTTTCCTCGGCCACGCTCGTCTCCCACGCAAATTCGTCGCGGCCCGGTGCCTTGTAGTCGTGGCCCACGAAAATGCGGGTCTCGTCGGGCAGCGACAAGATTTTCTGGATCGAGGCGTAGAGCGTCTCCGCCGAGCCGCCGGGGAAGTCGCAGCGCGCGGTGCCGAAATCGGGCATGAAGAGCGTATCGCCCACGAAGGCCGCATCGCCGATGACGTAGGTAAGGCAAGCGGGCGTATGGCCCGGCGTGTGCAGAACGCGACCCTCCAGCGCGCCGACGCTGAAAGTGTCGCCTTCCTTGAAGAGCCTGTCGAACTGCGAACCGTCGCGCTGGAATTCGGTGCCTTCGTTGAAGATCTTGCCGAAGGTGTCCTGCACGACCTGAATGCGGTCGCCGATGCCGATCTTGCCGCCGACGCGCTCCTGAATGTAGGGCGCGGCGGAAAGGTGGTCGGCATGGACGTGACTCTCGAGGATCCACTCCACCTCAAGCCCGTTCTCCTGCACATAGGCGATCACCTCGTCGGCGGATTTGGTATCCGTCCGGCCCGAGGAATAGTCGAAATCGAGCACGCTATCGACAACGGCGCAGGCTTTGCTGCCGGGATCTTTCACCACATAGGAGACGGTGAAAGTCGCGGTGTCGAAAAAAGCTTTGACGTCCGGTTTGATCATGGCGGCCTCCGTTAACCTGCCCAGCATATGTAGCCGAGTCCGATCTTATGAAATTGCGGCACTCTGTCCCAGCCCTTCCGTGATCTCGGGCGGTAAGGGGTACGAGAGATCGGGGAGCACCCACTCCGCGCTCGAGAAATCGCCGCCATCGGTATAGGCCGAGGGCGTCACGACCACGCGCAGCCCGGCCGCTTGCGCAGAGCGCAGGCCCACCTCGCTATCCTCGAAGGCGATGCAGGCCTCGGGCGGCAGATGCAGCCGGTTCAGCGCGAGTTCGAACACGTCGGGCGCGGGTTTCTTGGCGGCGACCTCGTCGCCTGCCGCGATCGCATCGAACAGGTGATCGGGGTCGGCACCCAGCTGCGCGCGGATCAGCGCATCGACATTGGGACGGTTCGTCGTCGTGGCGATGGCGAGCTTCATCCCGGCGGCACGCGCATTTGCGATCAGCCGCGCCACGCCCGGGCGCAGCGGGACCTGCCCGCCGGTGATGATCTCGACATAGCGGCGGGTCTTGATCTCGTGCAGCATGGCGATCTCGTCGTCGGTCGGGCCGAAGCCCATGACCTCGCGGTGGCGCGCCATGCGCTCCTTGCCGCCGGCGGTTTTCAGCAGTTCGCGATAGGTCTCCTGCGACCAGTTCCAGTCCACGCGCCGTGCGGCAAAGGTCTCGTTGAAGGCACGGCGATGGGCTTCTTCGGTTTCGGCCAGCGTTCCGTCGACGTCGAAGATCAGCGCGCTTACCATTTCCAGCCCTCCACCAGACCGGGCAGCATCGCCCAATCCGAGAAGGCGACGTCATGGGGCACGTCGGTCAAGGGCGTCTTGCGATAGCCCTCGGAATAGATCGCAAACGGGGCCTGCGCATTCGCCGCCGTTTCCGCATCGACCTCGCTGTCGCCGACATAGATCATCTGTCCGCCGCCTAGGGCCCGATGGCAATGATGCAGCATTTCCGGCTCGGGCTTGCGGGTGGGCATGGAGTCCCCGCCCAGCGTCAGCTCGAAATAGTCCCATAAACCGACATGGCGCAGCGCGGCTTCAGCGGGGCGGACCGGTTTGTTCGTGCAGACCGCCATCCGGCAGCCCATCTCCGTGAGCCGGTCGAGCGCGGCGATCACGTTGGGGTAGGGCACGTTGCCCTCCACATCGGTCTCGTAGCGAGCGACGAGGGCGTGCTCCACCCGATTGAAGAGCGGCCCGTCCGGGTCTTCGCCCGAGGTGATCAGCAACTGGCGCACGAGGTTGGGCACGCCCTTGCCGACGAAGCTTCGGACCGTCGGAAGCGAGAGCGGCTCGAAGCCCATATCGGTCAGAACGGCGTTCGAAACGGCATGGATCGCGGGCACGGAATCGATCAGCGTTCCGTCGAGATCGAAGATGACGGAAGGCGCGTCGCTCATGCCGATTTCCATTTGATGGAGCAGCCCATCGACGGAATCTGGTCGCGCGGGCCTTCGCCGGTCTCGGCAACCAACATCATGCCTTCGTAGAGTTCTCGCTTGGCGTCGACCGCGGCGGCCTGCTTGGTCGAGGCATCGAGACGGCCGCGATATTGCAGCCCGTCCTCGGCGTTGAAACCGAAGAAGTCCGGGGTGCAGGCGGCCCCGTATGCCTTCGCGACCGCCTGAGTTTCGTCATAGAGATAGGGGAAGGGGAAGCCCTTCTCCTCGGCCAGTTTGGCCATGTTCTCGAAGCTGTCCTGCGGATATTCGTCGACATCGTTGGCCGAGATCGCAACGACGCCGATCCCGCCTTCTGCAACTCCGCCGCATCGCGCAGGATGCGGTCGAGGATTGACTGGACATAGGGGCAATGGTTGCAAATGAACATCACGAGAGTGCCCTTGGGACCACGGATGTCGTCAAAGCTGTATTGCTTGCCATCGGTGCCGGGCAGGGTGAAGCCCGGAGCCTTCCAGCCGAAATCGCAGACGGGGGGAGTGACAGCCATGCGGCCTCCTATTCGAATTCCATTTCCTCGTAGACGACGCCCGCGTTTTTCGTCGCCAGTTCCTCGAACGTGTCGAGGTTTTTGTAGGGGCTCTGATCCACGTAGTAGGCCTCGGCCAGATCGCCACCATTGTCGAGATGTTCGGCGATCTTTCCGCGCAGATATTTCAGGTAGCCCGTCGTTCCGCGCGTGACTTTCTCGAGATTCGTCGGATGGCCGTGACCGGGGATGATGAAGGCAGGCTCCAGCGGCGCGAATTTGGTCTCGAAGGTCTCGATCCAGCAGCTCGTGCAGGTGCCCGAGAAGATCGGCGGCATCCGTTCCGAAAAGGCGATATCGCCCGCGATCATGAACTTCTGTTCCGGCAGCCAGACCTGCGTGTCGCCGGGGCTGTGCGCGGGGCCCAGATGCATAACTTCGATGGTCATGTCGCCCATCTCGATGACGCGCTTGTCCTCGAAAGTCTCGGTGGGCAGCTTCGGATCGGTGCCTTCGGCGGTTTCCTTGCCGTAGCTCTTGAGCGCCTCGAAGGCGCCGCCGGCGTCATGTTCGAACTCGGCCGCCGCATCGACATGGGCGAGCACCGGCACGCCCTGTTCGATCCAGTAATTGTTGCCGAGCATCGAATGGCCCTGACCGTTCTCGTTGATCACCAGCTTCACCGGCTGATCGGTGACCGCCTTGATCTCGTCATGCAGCGCCTTGGCGAGTTGATAGGACGCGCCGGAATTCACCACGACCACGCCGTCGCCGGTGACGATGAAGCTGAGATTGTTGTTATGACCAGAATTCTCATAGGTCGGCGGCGCGGTGGCCCCGATCGCGGTCCAGACGCCGGGGATCACCTCGTAGGGCTTAGAGTAGAGAACCGAACCGGGATACATATCCGGCACATCTTCAGAGGCGAGTACGGGGCTCACATGAAGAAGCCCAGCCAAGACGCTGGTCAAAAGGAGTTTTTTCACCCTCAGACCTCCGGCACGTAGCGATAGGCGTCGCCGTCGCGCTCGACCCGGCCCAGGCCGCCTTCGGGCAGGTGATAGCCGATGATCGGCAGCTTGTCGGTCGCCAGCTGATCGAGCAACGCGACACGGGTCTCCGCGCCCAGATCGGGGTTTTGGTCGGAGCCTGCCGCCATGCCCGGCGCGGCGAAGGCGAGGTAGTGGTTCACGATCGCATCGCCGACGATGAAGGCCTGCGTCTCGCCGTTCTTGACGTGGAAGGACATGTGACCGGGCGTGTGGCCGGGCGTCATCTGCGCCAAGATGCCGGGGAGGATTTCCTCGCCATCTCCAAAGGTTGCAATCTGGTCTTCAAGGATCTGGAGGCGACGCAGCGCGCCTGCCGCGAAGGTCTTGCGGCCCTGATCGATCGTGTCGAGAGTCTCCGGGTTGAGCCAATATTCGAATTCGTCCTTGCCCATCATGTGCTCGGCGTTGGCGAAGAACGGCTCGTCGAAATCGTCGAGCACGCCCCAGAGGTGATCCGGGTGGCCATGGGTGAAGACGACATGGGTCACGTCCTCGGGGGCGACTTCGAGCGCGTCCATCGCTTCCATCAGTTTGCCGGCCGACGGCATGAAGTCATTGCCCGACCCCACGTCGAACAGCACGGTGTTGGTGCCGTCGCGATAGAGCGTGACGTTGCAGGGCGGTTCGACCGAGTCTCCGGTGATGCCGTAGCTCTCGAGGATCGGCTTGGCCTCCGGATTGTCGGTCACAAAGCCGATCGGCAGCACGAGATTGCCATCGGACAGCGTGTCGAGCCGGGCCGACCCCATCTCGAGGGTCTGGGCGGCGAAGCTGAGCCGGGGAAGGGCTGTCATGGCGCCCATGGCCAGCCCTCCGCGCAGAATGGTGCGTCGCGTGAATGTCATGCCAGTCCTCCCTAGCTGGTATTCAATTCCACGAATATGAACGAGAGGCAGCGGCAGGGCAAGCGGTCAGATCACGAGATCGCGACCGATCTCCTTGCAGCTTGGCAGTTTCTCACTGCGCGGCTTTGAGAGCACCCTCCGCCGCTTCGCGGATCGCGCGCATATTCTGGCCATACACCTCCGGCCTATCGACCGAGCCGCCCTTGAAGACGGCGGAGCCCGCGACGAAGCAATCCGCACCAGCCTCGACCAGCGGGCCGACCGTGGTCGGATCGACGCCGCCATCCACCTGAATGTGAATCTCCCGACCGCCAATCATTTCGCGCACTTGGCGGACCTTGTTGATGCTGGAGGGGATGAATTTCTGACCGCCGAAGCCGGGATTCACGCTCATCACGAGAACCATATCGACGAGGTCTAGTAGTTCCGAGATCACGTTGGCGGGCGTGCCGGGGTTCAGCGAGATGCCGCATTTCACGCCCTGCGCCTTGATCGCCTGCAGCGTGCGATGCGGGTGCGGACCGGCCTCCCAATGCGCCACGATCATGTCGGCGCCTGCTTCGGCATAGGCCTCGATGTAAGGGTCGACCGGCGCGATCATCAGGTGGACGTCCATGAAGGTCTTCACATGCGGGCGGAAGGCTTTCACGGCGGGCGGGCCGAAGGTGAGGTTCGGCACGAAATGCCCGTCCATCACGTCGACATGGACCCAATCGGCCCCCTGATCTTCGATGGCGCGGATCTCGGCGCCGAAATTGGCGAAATCGGCCGACAGGATCGAGGGCGCGATCTTGATGGAACGGTCAAAGCTCATGGGGGCCTCCTTGGCGGCTCATTTCGTCAGTTGCGCGAACAGGGTCGGCAGTTTCTCGGGCAGGCGCTCGACCTGATCGATCACGGTGTAATTATTGGTCCCGAAGATGCGCGACACATAGGCATCGGCTTCGGGGTCCAGCGTCAGACAATAGCTGTTAATGCCGATCTGCTGGAGTTCCGCAACCGCCTTCTTGGCATCCATGCGCAGATATTGCGGGTCGCGCTCGTCGATATCGGCCGGTTCGCCATCGGTGACGATCAGCAACAGTTTATGGGCTTCCGGGCGCAGGGACAAATGAAGGGCGGCATGGCGCATCGCGGCCCCCATGCGGGTCGAGAGCCCGCCCTTCATGCCCGCAAGGCGGCCTTTGACCTCGGAATCGAGCTTCTGCTCGAAATCCTTGAAGCGCTGATATTGCACGTCGTGCCGGCCATCCGAGGAAAAGCCGTGGATCGCGAACGGGTCGCCGATCCCTTCGATCGCCGAGGCCACCAGCGCCGAGGCTTCGCGCGTCAGCTCCAGCACGGTCTTGTCCGAGCCGCGCACGGTCTCGTTGGTGCTCTCCGACAGGTCGAGCAGGATGCAGACCGCCAGATCGCGCCGGTTGATGACGTTGCGCATGGTGATCCGCATGTCGGGCTGCATGCCGATGCGCTGCATCACCATCGCATCGACGGCGGCATTGATATCCAGCTCGTCGCCATCCTCCAGCCGCCGCTGGCGCGAGATGCCCTGCGGGCGCAGCCGGTCCACGATCTGCTTGATCCGGTGACGGATGCCGCGATGCGCGGTCAGGATCGTGTCGATCTCGTCCGGGTCGCCCATCGGCGGGCGGTGTTCGTAGACAGTCGACCACGACGGGCGCATCAACTGCACCTTGTAATCCCATTCGCCGTAATGGAACGGGTCGGAGATCGGGGCCTTGCCCTCCATCTCGTTATAGCTGACGCCCTCATCCTCGTAGGGGAACAGCTCTGACGACAGCACCCAGACCTCCTGCGCATCGTCGCCCGCGGTCTCGACATCGACCTCGTTGACGAATTCCATCAGGCCTACGCGCTTGCGCACCTGACCCTGCGCGGGCTGATAGGCGTTCTGGTTCGACCAATCGTAATCCGAGAGCGACCAGATGAAGCGGTTGTCATCGCGATACGGAATTTTCAGAGATTCGAGAATGCGAAGGGAAGGCACCGCGCGGCGCTGTGCGAGCAGGTTGAACAGCTCGACCCCCAGCGACCAGGAGAACATCGTCTCGCGCGCATTGCCCGCGATCTCGCCGTGGAAGGTCTCGACGAGATTGTCGATCTCCAGATCACCGGTGCGGGTGCCGGACGTGTTGAGCGCGCGGGCGACTTTTTCCAGCAGATACATCGTCTCGTGTTCGTATTGCCCTTGCGGCGTGTCCGGCATCAGCCGGTCGAACATCGCGCGCAGCCCCGGAAAGGCCTGCGTCGCGCAATATTCGACGCGGGCATCCTCGATCATGCCGATCAGGAATATCTGCGCGGGGTTCAGCGCTTCCTGCCCGAGCCCGTGATCGGAATAGACGATATGGGCCGCCATATGGGCGCACATCGCGCGGTAGAGATCGAGGCCGGAGGCGCCGTTGATCCCGTCCACCGCATCGGGCAGATGCAGCGCGCCGTCCTCGATGAAGGGGCGGAACCCCTCGAAATCGGCGGCAGAGGGACGCAGGAAGAAATCGCGGGCCCAGAAGGCGCGGAGGTAGAAGTTCAGCCGGCGCTGGCTGTCGATGAAGAGCGTGCCGCGGCGTTCCTGTTTGAGCACCGCGCGGCTGTCTTCAGAAACAAGCCCGAAGTAATCCGCCTGTTTCGGCAGGTCGCGCCGATAGGCTTCGGCCCCGAAATCCACCCAGCGGCGCAGGCCCGAGAGCGTCAGTTTCGCGAGCAGTTCCTCCAGCACGCCGAACATAGGGCGCAGGCCGCGCGGCGCACGGGCCGCCAGCCGGTGCAGCAGCGCGAGATAGCCGCGCAGCAGTTCCGGATCGCCGAAGCGGTTGGCGGCGCCGGGCAGCGTGTCGAGCATCAGCACCAGGATTTCGCCCGACACCATCGAGGCCAGCTTCAGCACCGCGCCCACCACGTCCCGAATGACGTCCTCACCGCATTCCTTGGCGACCTGCGGCATCTCGTCGAGATAGGAGATCAGCAGGCGGGGGCCCTTGCCGAGCGAGGTCATCGCCTTCGCACCGTCCATGTAATCCTTCAGCCCGGCGGGCGACATCATCCGCGCCGCCTCGTGGAAGAGCCCGTCGAGGGTCTCCTCCAGCTCCGGCGCGGATTTGATCAGATCGGCGGCGTAATCGTCGAGATCGACCTTCATCGGACGCGCTCCTTACGCCACCTTCGAGCTGTCGGTGATCTCGGGGAAGAAGGTCTGGACGGCCGCCTGCAACGTGTCGCGCATATCGGCGTCGTCGGTCAGCGGCTCCACCAGCGCCATTTGGCAGGCGGCGGGCGCGGGGATGTCTTGCGAGATCAGCTGGCCCGCATAGACCAGAAGGCGCGTCGACATGCCCTCATCGAGCCCGTGGCCCTTGAGATTGCGCGAGCGTTGGGCGACCTGCACGAGGCGTTCGGCGGTCTTGAGGTCGATCCCGGCCTCGTGGCTGACGATCTCGGCCTCGGTCGCGGCCTGGGGGTAGTCGAAACTCATCGCGCCGAAGCGCTGCTTGGTCGATTGCTTGAGGTCCTTCATCATCGACTGGTAGCCGGGGTTATACGAGATCACGACCTGAAAATCGGGATGCGCGTCGACCAGCTCGCCCTTCTTCTCCAGCGGCAGCTGGCGGCGGTGATCGGTCAGCGGGTGGATGACGACGGTTGTGTCCTGACGGGCCTCGACGACCTCGTCGAGATAGCAGATCGCGCCGATCCGCGCGGCAACGGTCAGCGGGCCGTCCTGCCATTTCGTGCCGTTGATATCGAGGAGGAACCGCCCGATCAGGTCGGACGCGGTCATGTCCTCGTTACAGGCCACGGTGATCAACGGGCGCTGCAACTTCCACGCCATATATTCGACGAAACGCGACTTGCCGCAGCCCGTGGGGCCCTTGAGCATCACCGGCATCCGCACGTCATAGGCGGCGGCGTATTGTTCGATCTCGTTGCCGACGGGCCGGTAGTAGGGCTCGGTCTTCACGCGGAACTGGTCTGGGTCGATATCGCTCATGGGTGGCTCTCCGTCGCGCTGGAAAATCCGGAAAAATGGGGCAGGTCGGGCCGCCGCGATCGGCAGCCCGCCCCGGTATCAGATCAGGCAGAGGCCGACATGTCGGCGCGGTGCACCACCATCGAGGTGCCCTGCGTCTGCTTGAAGTTGTCGTAGCCGACGAGGCGGACATGGTTGCCCGGGTTGGCCTTCTTGCACATCTCGATCTCGCGGAAGATCGCATCGACATCGGTTTCCCCGAACATCGGCAGCTTCCACATGTACCAGAAGTTCGAGCGCATATTCTCGGGCTCGGTATGCTCGATGGCCGGGTTCCAGCCTTTCGAGACGATGTACTCCACCTGCTTGCGCAGCTCGTCATCGCTGAGCTGGGGCAGATAGGAGAAGGTGCCCATCTTGCGGCTGTTCGGGTCCGAGATGCGGGAGCCGTAATCTTGCATTTCACTCATGGTGTCAGTCCTTTCTCAGGCGTTTGTGGGAGGGGCGCGCCTTAGCGGTGCGCCACGTCCAGCTTGTCCACGGTGTCGAACTCGAACTTGATCTCTTTCCACGTCTCCATGGCGATCTTGAGTTCGGGCGAGTGCTTCGCGGCCGAGGTCATGATGTCTTTCGACTCCTTCTCGAGATCGCGGCCCTCGTTGCGTGCCTTGACGCAGGCCTCGACCGCGACGCGGTTGGCCGCTGCACCGGCGGCGTTGCCCCAGGGGTGGCCCAGCGTGCCGCCGCCGAATTGAAGGCAGCTGTCATCGCCGAAGATGTTGACCAGCGCGGGCATGTGCCAGACGTGGATGCCGCCCGAAGCCACCGGGAGCACGCCCGGCATCTGACCCCAGTCCTGATCGAAGAAGATGCCGCGCGAGCGGTCTTCCTTGACGTATTTGTCGCGCATCAGGTCGATCCAGCCCAGCGTCGCCTCGCGGTCGCCTTCGAGCTTGCCGACGACGGTGCCCGAGTGCAGGTGGTCGCCGCCCAGAAGGCGCAGCATCTTCGCGAGAACGCGGAAGTTGATGCCGTGCTTGGGGTGGCGGTCGATCACGCCATGCATCGCGCGGTGCACGTGCAGCAGCATGCCGTTATCGCGGCACCAGCGGCTCAGCGAGGCCTGCGCGGCCCAGCCCATCGTCAGGTAGTCCGACATGATGATCGGCGACCCGATCTCCTTGGCGAACTCGGCGCGCTTGTACATCTCTTCGATGTTCGGCGCGGTGACGTTCAGGTAGTGGCCCTTGCGCTCGCCGGTTTCGCGCTCGGCCTTGTCGATCGCTTCCTGACAGAACTCGAAACGGTCGCGCCAGCGCATGAAGGGCTGCGAGTTGATGTTCTCGTCATCCTTGGTGAAGTCGAGTCCCCCCCGCAGCGCCTCGTAGACCGCGCGGCCGTAGTTCTTCGCCGAGAGACCCAGCTTCGGCTTGATCGTGCACCCCAGGAAGGGACGGCCGTATTTGTCGAGCTTGTCGCGCTCGACCTGAATGCCGTGGGGCGGGCCGTCACAGGTCGTCACGAACCACAGCGGGAAGCGCACGTCTTCCAGACGCAGGGCCCGAACGGCCTTGAAGCCGAAGACGTTGCCCACGAGCGAGGTGAAGACGTTGACGACCGAGCCCTCTTCGAACAGACCCATCGGGTAGGCGATGAAGGCGTAGTAGCTCTCGTCATCGCCCGGCACGTCCTCGATCGCGTAGGCACGACCCTTGTAGTAGTCGAGATCGGTCAGCAGGTCGGTCCAGACCGTGGTCCAGGTGCCGGTCGAGCTTTCTGCGGCGACGGCGGCTGCGGCTTCCTCTCGCGGGACGCCGGGCTGCGGCGTGATCTTGAAGACGGCGAGCACGTCGCTGTCCTTGGGGGTGTAGTTCGGCTCCCAATAGGTTTCACGGTATTCCTTGACGCCGGCGCTGTATTTACCGGGATTTGCATGCTGGTTCATCGGGGTCTCCTTGTCTCCCTAAATCCGATAACTGCGGCCCCGGGCGCTCGACTGCCGGGATCGCGGGTGTGTCAGGCGGCCTTGGCCGCGGAAATCACCGGGTCGAGCGATCCCTCGGCATAGCGCTTGGCCATGTCGTCGAGGTCGATCACCTTGATCTTGCTGGCATTCCCGGCGGTGCCGAAGCGCTGGAAGCGGTCTAGGCAGAGCTTCTCCATCTCTTCCATCGCGGGGATCATGAATTTGCGCGGGTCGAATTCGGTCGGCTTGCTTTGCGCGACCTTGCGGAACTGAGCCGTCAGGGCCATTCGGTTGTCGGTGTCGATATTCACCTTGCGCACGCCCGACTTGATGCCGCGCTCGATCTCTTCGACGGGCACGCCGTAGGTCTGGGGCATCTCGCCGCCGGACTCGTTGATCAGGTCCTGCAGATATTGCGGCACGCTGGACGAGCCGTGCATGACCAGATGGACGTTCGGGATCTTCGCATGGATCTTCTCGATCTGGCTGATCGCGAGGATGTCGCCCGTGGGCTTGCGCGAGAACTTGTAGGCGCCGTGGCTGGTGCCGCAGGCGATCGCCAGCGCATCGACCTTGGTGAGCTTGACGAAATCCAGCGCCTCGTCGGGATCCGTCAGCAGCTGATCGTGGCTGAGTTTGCCAACCGCGCCCGAGCCGTCTTCCTCCGCCGCTTCTCCAGTCTCGAGATTGCCGAGCACGCCCAGTTCGCCCTCGACCGAAGCGCCGACCCAATGGGCCATGTCGGCCACGCGCTTGGTGATGCTGACATTGTAGTCCCAATCGGCGGGGGTCTTCATGTCCTCTTTCAGCGAGCCGTCCATCATCACCGAGGTGAAGCCGTGGCGGATCGCGGTGAGGCAGGTGGCCTCGTTATTGCCGTGGTCCTGATGCATGCACAGCGGGATATCGGGATACATCTCCGACAGCGCCTGGATCATGTGGCGCAGCATGATGTCACCGGCATAGCTGCGCGCACCGCGCGAGGCCTGCATGATGACGGGGGCGTCGCATTTCGCCGCCGCCTTCATGATGGCGATACCCTGTTCCATGTTGTTGATGTTGAACGCCGGCACGCCGTAGCCGTGTTCCGCGGCGTGATCGAGCAATTGTCTGAGCGTAATCAGTGCCATATCAGGTGTTCCTTACGTTGTGGGCCTTACGTTGCGGGCCTAACCGGTCGCGCCGCGGTCAGAGGAGCTTTCCCATCGCGACGGCGGTGTCGGCCATGCGGTTGGAGAAGCCCCATTCGTTGTCGTACCAGCTGAGGATTCGGACCATCCGGCCGTCCATCACCTTGGTCTGATCCATATGGAAGACCGAAGAGTGAGGATCGTGGTTGAAGTCGCTGGAAACATTGGGTTTGTCGGTATAGCCGAGGATGCCTTTCATCGGACCATCGGCGGCGGTGCGGATAGCCGCGTTGACCTCTTCCACAGTGGTATCTTTCGCGGCCTCGAAGACCAGATCGACGACCGAGACATTCGGCGTCGGCACGCGGATCGCGACTCCGTCCAGTTTGCCGTTGAGCTCCGGCAGCACCAGACCCACGGCCTTCGCGGCCCCGGTCGAGGTCGGGATCATCGACAGCGCGGCGGCGCGGGCGCGATACATGTCGGGATGCATCGTATCGAGCGTCGGCTGGTCGCCGGTATAGCTGTGGATCGTCGTCATGAAGCCTTTCGAGATGCCGATCGCGTCGTTGAGCGCCTTGGCGACCGGCGAAAGGCAGTTCGTCGTGCAGGACGCGTTCGACACGACCAGATCGTCCTTGGTCAGCGCACCGTGGTTCACGCCGTAAACGATGGTCTTGTCAGCACCGGCCGCCGGGGCCGAGACGAGCACGCGCTTCGAGCCGTTCTCCAGGTGGAAGGCAGCTTTCTCCCGCGCGGTGAAGATGCCCGTGCATTCCATCGCGATGTCCACGTCGCCCCAGGGCAGCTCCTTCGGGTCGCGGATCGCGGTGACCTTGATCTTGCCGCGGCCTGCGTCGATCCAGTCCTCGCCGGTGGTGACCTCCTGCGGGAAGCGGCCGTGGACGCTGTCGAATTGCAGCAGATGGGCGTTGGTTTCGACCGGGCCCAGATCGTTGATCGCAATTACCTCGATATCGGTGCGACCCGACTCGATGATCCCGCGCAGCACGTTGCGGCCGATACGTCCAAACCCGTTGATGGCAACTTTAACCGTCATTCTCGTTAGTCCCTCAGATCAGTTCTTTTGCATCCGAAACAATCGCTTCGGACGTGATGTTGAAGTGTTCGTAGAGCGCCGGGGCAGGGGCCGAGGCTCCGAAACCGGTCATGCCCACGAAGCGGTCCTCGGGGCGCAGGAAGAGATCCCAGCCCTGACGGATCGCGGCTTCGCAGCCGACGCGCGGGGCATCGCCGAGAACCTCGGCGCGATAGGCCGCGTCCTGTTTCTCGAAAAGCTCGAAACACGGCGCGGAGACGACCGCGGCCTTGATCCCTTGCTCGGCCAGTTGTTCGGCAGCGGCCATTGCGATCTCAACTTCGGACCCGGTGGCGATCAGCGTCACGTCGCGGGCCTCGGGTGCGCGCAGCAGATAGGCGCCGCGGGCGGTGAGGTTCTCGTCCGTATGTTCGGTGCGAACCGTCGGCAGACCCTGACGCGAGGCCACGATCATCGTCGGCGTGGCCGTCGAGGTCATGGCGATTTCCCAGGCCTCGGCGGTCTCCACCGCATCGGCTGGTCGGAGCACGAGCAGGTTAGGTATGGCCCGGAGCGAGGCCAGATGCTCTACCGGCTGATGGGTGGGACCGTCCTCGCCGAGGCCGATCGAGTCATGGGTCATGACATAGCAGGTCGGCACGCCCATCAGTGCCGACAAACGAATTGCGGGGCGGCAGTAATCGGCGAAGGCCAGGAAGGTGCCCCCATAGGGCCGCAGCCCGCCATGGAGCACGATACCGTTCATCGCAGCGGCCATGCCGTGCTCGCGAATGCCGTAATGGATGTAATCGCCGGTGAAATCGGTAGGCGTGATCGATTTCATGCCCGAGGATTTCGTGAGGTTCGAGCCGGTCAGATCGGCCGAGCCGCCCACGGTGAAGGGCAGGGTGGCGTTGACCACTTCCAGCGCCATCTGGCTCGCCTTGCGGGTCGCTACCTTGGGCCTGTCCTGCGACAGCTTGCGCTTGTAGACGGCGATCGCGGCGGGCAGGGCGCTGGTGTCGGCCTCCTCTGCGGCGAGGAAGTCGGCGCGAGCGGTCGCGGCGTTCAGCCTCGTCTCCCATTCCGCCCGCGCCCGCGCGCCGCGCGAGGCGATCCGGCCCCATTCCTCGTAGATCGCGGCCGGAATTTCGAACGGCGGATGGTCCCAATGCAGTTGCTTGCGCGCGGCAGCGATCTCGGCGTCACCCAGCGGCGCGCCGTGGACATCGTGGCCACCTTGCTTGTTGGGCGCACCGAAGCCGATGATGGTGCGGCAGGCGATCATCGACGGGCGCGGATCCTGACGCGCGGCCTCAATCGCAGCGGCGATCTCGGTCGGGCTGTGGCCGTCGCAGTCAACGACATGCCAGCCGGCGGCGGCGAAACGCGCCTTCTGATCCATCGAGGTGGAGAGATCGGTGTCGCCGTCGATGGTGATCGAATTGTCGTCCCACAGCACGATCAACTTGCCGAGCGCCAGATGACCCGCGAGGTCGATCGCCTCGTGGCTGATCCCTTCCATCAGGCAGCCGTCGCCCGCGATGACATAGGTAAAATGATCAACCAGATCGGCGCCATAGCGCGCGTTCTTCATCTTCTCGGCAATCGCCATACCCACGGCGGTCGCGACACCCTGACCAAGCGGCCCGGTGGTCATTTCGATCCCGTCGGCATGGCCGTATTCCGGGTGACCAGCGGTGCGCGAACCCAGCTGGCGGAACGCCTTGATTTGGTCCATGCCCATGTCTTCATAGCCCAGCAGATGGTTGATCGCGTAGAGCAGCATCGAACCGTGCCCGGCCGACAGCACGAAGCGGTCACGATCGGGCCATTTCGGCGCGGTGGGATCGATATTGATGAAGCGGTTGAACAGAACCGTCGCCACATCGGCCATGCCCATCGGCATGCCGGGATGGCCAGAATTGGCCTTTTGCACCGCATCCATCGCGAGCGCGCGGATCGCATTCGCCATCCGGGTTTCTTGCGTAATTTGAATATCTTTCATCGCCTTTTTCATCCTTCTCAAGCCCGCTTCGCTTCGCGCACGAGGCGCTCGATGAGGGGGGTGAGGATCAGCTGCATGGCCAGATCCTGACGGTTGCCGGGAATGACGATCGAGTTGGCGCGGCTCATCCACGAGCCGTTGATCATCGAGGTGAGATAAGGGAAATCGATCCCGCGCGGGTTCTTGAAGCGGATCACCACGAGGCTCTCATCCGCGGTCGGAATCCAGCGCGCGATGAACGGGTTCGAAGTGTCTACGACCGGCACGCGCTGGAAATTGATATCCGTCTCAGTGAATTGCGGCGTGATGCAATACACATAGGCGTGCATGCGGCGCAGGATCACGTCGGTGACGGCTTCGGTCGAATAGCCGCGGGAGGCCCGGTCGCGATGGATCTTCTGGATCCATTCGAGGTTGATCACCGGAACCACGCCGATCTTCAGATCGGCCAGCGCCGAGAGGTTCACCTCGTCATTGACCACGCAGCCGTGAAGTCCTTCGTAGAAAAGCAGATCGGTCTCGTCGGCGAAATCGCTCCAGTCGGTGAAATGACCGGGAGGCGTGCCCCATTTCTCGGCTTCGGCATCGTCATGGACGTAATGCCGGGTCTTGCCCTTGCCGGTCTCGCCATATTCGCGAAAGACGCGCTCCAACTCTTTGAGTTCATTGGCTTCGTAGGAGAAGTGGGAGAAGCCCTGATCGCCCGCGTCGTACCGCTTCTGCAGCTCTTCCTTCATGTCGGCGCGGTTGTAGCGGTGGAAGGCGTCTCCCTCGATTGAGACTGCGGAAATCCCTTCGCGGCGGAAGATCTGGTCGAAGGTCGATTTCACCGTCGAGGTACCTGCACCGGAGGAACCGACGACGGAAATGATGGGGTGTTTCTTGGACATGTATCAGCTCCGGAAGAGGCCGCGGGTATTGAAGAGCGCGTGGGCTTCATCCTGCGGCAAGTCGTGATAGGCGGCGACGCGGGCGACCTTGCTGGCCGAGCCGAATACGAAGGGCGTGCGGGCATGCAGCCGGTCGGGCGTCGCGGACATGATGGGATCGGCGCCGTCTGTGGCCTCGCCGCCGAGCTGCTCGATCAGCATCGCGATTGGCGCGCATTCATAGACGTGCCGCAGGCGTCCGCGCTGGTAGCCTTCGCGGTCGTCACCGGGATAGAGGAACACGCCGCCGCGCGAGATGATGCGGTGGGTCTCGGCCACCAGCGACGCGATCCAGCGCATGTTGAAGTTGCGCCCGCGCGGGCCTTCGGCGCCGGCGACGAGATCGTCGATGAAGGCGCGGATCGGCTGCGGCCAGTGGCGGTAGTTCGAGGCGTTGATCGCGTATTCCGAGGTCTCGGAGGGCAGGGGCTTCGGATCGGCCACGCGGCGCCAGATGTCGCTTCCGGGCTCGAGAACCCATTGCTGCACACCCTTCCCGAAGGTCACGACCAGGGCGGTCTGCGGTCCGAAGATAATGTAGCCGCCCGCGATCTGCTCGTTCGCCGGACGCAGGAAGCTGGCCTCCGTGTCGTCGGCTGCCTCGAAGATCGAGAAGATCGTGCCGATCGAGACATTCACGTCGATATTGGACGACCCGTCGAGCGGATCGATGGCGAGCGCGAGCGTGCCGGTCCCGAAATCGACCACCTCGTCCTGCTCTTCCGAGGCGTAATGGCGCACCGCACCACCGCGCAGCGCGGCCATGAAGGCCTCGTCCGCGATCACGTCGAGCGCTTTCTGCCCGTCGCCACCGGCATTGGTGCCAGCCGCTTCCGCCAGATTTCCGTCCAGCCCGTTGCGCGCAATCATGCGGGCAAGCTGGGCACCGACGCTGGTCAAGCGGGTCATGGTGTCGGCAAGATCGGCAGAAATACCGAGGCCGTCGAAACTCACGGACATCTTCTCCTCCTCCAAAGACGATGTTCTTGTGAGCCAGACCATTGCCCGGATCGGTTTTTTATGAAATTTAAATAAAGGGAATGTGCGTTAAGGAAATTTGAAACCCAATGCGGATGAATGCTGTGACGCTGAAGCAATTACGCGCGCTCGATGCGGTGGCTCGCGGCGGTTCGCTGACGGCTGCCGGAGAGAGCCTGAACCTCACAACCCCAGCAATTCATACGCAAATCAGGGGACTGGAGGACGCGATCGGGATGAAGCTGATCCAGCGTGCCGCTGATGGCGCCGGATCCGAGCTGACCGAAGCAGGCAAAGCGCTGCGCGAGAGCGCGCTGCGGATCGAGGACAACTTGTCGCAGGCCGAAGCGACGCTGAGCGCCATCGCACGGGGGCAGGTGGGTCGGATCACGCTCGGCGTCGTCTCCACCGGCAAGTATTTCGCGCCGCGGCTGGTGAAGATGCTGCAAGACGCCCATCCCGAGATCGAGGTCGCGCTGCGCGTGGGCAACCGTTCGGCCATTATCGAGGGGATCGAGCGCGGCAGTTTCGACATCGCCGTGATGGGCCGACCGCCGCGCCATCCGCCGGTCGTGGCGCAGCCGATCGGCCAGCATCCGCATGCGTTGGTCGCGCCGCCGGACCATCCGCTTGTCGCCAAGGCAGACGATGTCGAGCGGCTTTTCGGCGAGACCTTCATCTCGCGCGAGGAAGGGTCGGGGACGCGGATCCTGATGTCGCGCTGGCTCGACCGGGTCGGTGACGGGCGGCTCTATGACACGCTGGAGATGGACAGCAACGAGACGATCAAGCAGGCGGTGATGGCGGGTCTCGGCATCGCGTTTCTCAGCCTGCACACGGTGACGGACGAGCTGGAGACCGGACGTCTGGCGCTGATCCCGGCGCCTGGTTTGCCGCTGATGCGTCATTGGTTCCTCGTGCGCCGCGAGAGCGAACGCCCGCGCGAACTGGCGCTGCGCGTCTGGGATCAGATCGTCGAGATGAACGGCGCCTTCCTGCCGCATCCGATCCCGGATTGACGCCGGGGCTGCGCGCAGTACCTTTGCGCGGCAACAGGGAGGATATCATGGCCTATGCGATGGCAATCGCGCGCCCCGGCGGGCGCGACCAATTCCACAAGATCGAAATAGAGGTTCCGAAGCCGGGCCCGGGCGAAATCACCTTAAGACATACCGCTATCGGTCTGAATTTCATTGATGTTTACTTCCGCACGGGTCTTTATCCGTGGCCGGTCGAGAGCGACCTGATCACCGGCGGTGAAGCGGCGGGCGTCATCGAGGCGGTCGGCGACGGCGTCGATCTGCAGGTCGGGCAGCGCGTGGCCTATACGCAGCCCAACGGCGCTTACGCGAGCCACCGGGTGATCGCGGCGAAAAACGTGGTGCCGATCCCGGACGATATTTCCGACGAAGTCGCGGCGGCGGTGATGCTTAAGGGTCTGACCGTGCATTACCTGATCCATCACTCGTATCCGGTAAAGTCCGGTGACACCGTGCTTTTCCACGCGGCGGCTGGTGGCGTCGGCTCGATCGCGGGTCAATGGCTCAAGGCCAAGGGCGTACGCGCGATCGGTACGGCTGGCGGGCCTGAGAAATGCGCGCGTGCTCTTGAGCACGGATATGACGCGGTGATCGATTACCGGACTGAGGATTTCGGCGCAGAGGTCAAACGGCTCACCGACGGCGCAGGCGTCGCGGCGGTCTATGACTCGGTGGGCGCCGACACGGTGATGACGTCGCTCGATGTGCTCAAGCGCTTCGGCACGCTGGTGTGCTTCGGACAAAGCTCGGGACCGGCGGATCAGTTCAAGATCGGCGATCTTGCGCGCAACTCGCTGTTCCTGACGCGTCCGACCTTGTTCCAACACACGGATCAACCGGGGTGGCTACGAAACTCCGCCGCAGAACTCTTTGAGATGATTGGAAAAGGCGACATCAAGATCGACGTGCCACAGACATTTTCTCTGGAGGATGTTGCTGCAGCCCATGAGGCGCTGGAGGGCCGGAAAACGGTCGGGAGCACGGTTTTGACCCCATAATGGGCGTCAAACCGCAATCATATTTTACATAATACCGATTATAGGTATTACGTTGATAATAAAGCGGGGGGTGATTTCAGCCCCCCGACTTTGTTTCGGTTCAGGATTTCTTGCCTGTAGCGCTCAGGTAATGACGTCGGGCCTCTCTCGCCCCGTACGTTCGCGGATGCCCACCAACGCCTCTGTCGCCCGGATGATCGGTGCCAGCGCCTCTTGCGGATCATGGTCCAGCCCGTCCGGTCCCGGCGCATAGCGCTCGAGATACACGCGCAGCGTCGCGCCCTCGGTGCCCGTGCCCGACAGACGCAGCACGACGCGCGAACCGCCTTCGAACAGAATACGGAAACCCTGACCTTCCGCGACCGAGCCATCGACCGGATCGGTATAGGAAAACTCGTCTGAGCTTTCGACCGTAAGCCCTTCGACCTGCGTCCCTTTCAGCTCTCCAAGGCGGCCACGGAGATCGTCCAGCATCGCCTCTGCCTGCTCGGTCGGCAGCGCCTCGTAATCGTGGCGCGAATAGTAGTTGCGGCCATAGCGCGCGAAATGATCGGCCATGATCTCGGCCACCGACATCTTCCGCGCGGCAAGGATGTTGAGCCACATCAGCACCGCCCATAGCCCGTCCTTCTCGCGCACATGGTCGGAGCCCGTGCCGAAACTTTCCTCGCCACAGAGCGACACGCGCCCCGCATCCATCAGGTTGCCGAAGAACTTCCAGCCCGTCGGCGTCTCGTAGCAATCGAGGCCAAGCGCCTCGGCCACCCGGTCCGCCGCCGCAGAGGTCGGCATCGAGCGCGCGACGCCCTTCAGCCCGTCCTTGTAGCCCGGAACGAGATGCGCATTTGCGGCCAGCACAGCAAGACTGTCCGACGGCGAGACATAAGTGCCCGCGCCAAGGATCATGTTCCTGTCGCCATCGCCATCCGACGCCGCGCCGAAATCCGGGGCGTTTGCGCCCATCATCTCGTCCATCAACTCATGCGCCCAGGTCGGGTTCGGATCGGGATGCATACCGCCGAAATCCGGCAGCGGCGTGCCATGGGTCACGGTCCCCGCCGGCGCACCGAGACGGTTCTCGAAGATCTCGACTGCGTAAGGTCCGGTGATGGCGCACATCGAGTCCATCCGCATCCGGAAGCCCGCCTTAAAGACATCGCGCAAAGCGTTGAAATCGAATATCGTTTCCATCAGGTCGGCATAGGCGGTCACGGGGTCGACGACTTCGACGGTCATCTCTCCCAGTTTCGTCTCACCGACGCTGTCCAGATCCGGGTCTGCCGCGTCGAGCAGATGATATTCGGTGATCTCCTGCGTGCGTTTGTGGATCGCCGAAGTGATCGATTCCGGCGCTGGACCGCCATTGGAGCTATTGTATTTGACGCCAAAATCCTCGTCCGGGCCGCCCGGATTGTGGCTGGCCGAGAGGATGATGCCGCCGTTCGCCTGACGCTGCCGGATCAGGTTCGAGGCGGCGGGCGTCGAGAGCCACGCACCCTGCCCCACGATCATCCGCGCGGCCCCATTGGCAGCCGCCATTTTCAGGATCGTACTCGCAGCTTCACGCCCGAAATAGCGCCCGTCACCGCCAAGAACCAAAGTCTTGCCCCGCACGCCGCCGATCGCGTCGAAGGTCGATTGGACGAAGTTCTCGAGATAGTTCGGCTGCATGAATACGCGGGTTTTCTTGCGCAGCCCCGAGGTTCCGGGTTTCTGGCCGTCGATGGGCTGGGTCGCGTGGCGGGTCATGATTTCTCCTGCACTGTTGCGCGGGTAAAGACTTGAACGGATTGTGCGGCAAGGCAAGCCTCAGGGGCGACCAATTGTTCCGCCTCCCGTTCAGGAAACGCGGAATCGATCAAGCAGGTCCAGCGACCGGGAGGTAACTGCACCCGTTGTTTGGGCCCTGCGTTGAGGATCACATAGACCGCTTCGCTCCCCGCCTCGCCTGCCGGCCCCTCGGCGGCGCCACGGATCTCGACACCGATGCAGCGCAGCTCGGGATCGTTCCAATCATGCGGCTCGGGTTCTTGCCCCGAGGCGAGCCGCCAGATCAGATCGCGCATCCCGTCCTGCTTGCGGATCAGCGAATGCAGATAGCGGTTCTGCCGCAAGACGCGGTGATTTTTTCGTATCTCTATCAAGCGTTTGACGAATGTTGTTAAAGTCTCGTCAGGTCCACTCCAATCGATCCAACCGACCTCGTTATCCTGCGCATAGGCATTGTTGTTGCCGCCCTGAGAATTGCCGATCTCGTCGCCCGCCAGCAGCATCGGAACGCCTTGGCTCATCAGCAGCGTCGCGAGCAACGCGCGTTTGCGCAAAGCCTGCGCCTCAGGGTCCTCGAGCGCCTCCGAGAAGTTCGCATCATGGCCATCGCGGTTTTCCTCGCCATTCGCGAGGTTCTGCTTTTCGCCATAGGAGACGAGGTCTTGCAACGTAAATCCGTCATGCGCGGTGATGAAATTCACCGATGCCGTCGCGGGCCGCCCCATCTGGTCGAAGATCTCCGCCGAGCCCGCGACGCGTCGCGCCAGATCGCCCGCCATCCCACGATCACCGCGCCAGAAGCGCCGCGCGTCGTCACGGAAACGGTCGTTCCATTCGGTGAACGGATGCGGGAAGCCACCGAGGTAATAGCCGCCCGGCCCGATATCCCACGGCTCCGCGATCAGCTTCACGCTCCGCAGGACGGGATCCTGCTCGATCGCGGTGAGAAATTGCGAATGCGCCTCGACCGCCCCCGACGATCCGCGCGCGAGCGTCGCGGCCAGATCGAAGCGGAAGCCGTCGACGCCCATCTCCTCGACCCAATGGCGCAGGCAATCCATCACCAGACGCAGGCAAAGCGGGTTCGACAGGTCCAGCGTATTGCCCGTTCCGGTCTCGTCGATATAGGCGCCGTCCGGTGTCAGGCGGTAATAGCTCGCATTGTCGAGGCCGCGAAGGCTGAGCATCGGCCCGACCGCGTTGCCCTCACCCGTATGGTTGTAGACGACATCAAGGATCACCTCGATCCCGGCCCCATGGAAGCGCCGCACCATGTCGCGGAATTCGCCGCGCGGATCTGGCCCGGAATAGCGCGGCTCGGGCGCGAAATTGGCGATCGGCTGGTAGCCCCAGTAGTTGCTCAACCCCTTCTCGACCAGGAAGCGGTCGTCGAGATAGGCACAGCTCGGCAGCAGCTCGATCGCGGTGATCCCAAGATCGGCGAGATGCGACAGGATCGGATCAGAGGCGAGCCCTGCCCATGTGCCGCGCAGCGCCAAGGGCACGTCCGGATGGGTCATCGTCAGCCCCTTGGGATGGGCCTCGTAGATCACTGTTTCCGACCAGCTGTGGCGCGGGCGATCCCATTTGGGCCGCTCGATATCGGTCACGACCGACTTCGGCACAACGCTCGCACTGTTTCGTCGGTCTGGCCTGGATTTTCCATATTGCATAGGTGCTTGCCAGCTGATCTTCGAGTCGATCTGCCGCGCGTAGGGGTCGATCAGCAGCTTCGCCGGGTTGAACCGATGTCCAGCTTCGGGGGACCAGGGCCCATGCACCCGGTAGCCATAGCGTGCGCCCGGATTGAGCCCCTCGACGAGGCCATGCCAGATCGGCCCCGAACGTCCCGGCAAGTCTATGCGTTCTTCCTTCTCGCCGTTGAACAGGCATAGCTCCACCCTCTCGGCATGGGCCGAAGCAAGCGCGAAATTCACGCCACCTTCGCAGGGCGTCGCGCCCAGCGGGTCCGGTTTCCCTGGGGTGACCTTCATCGAGCGACAAGGTCGTCATACAGCGCGGCATAGCGCGCGGCTGACCGCTCCCAGCCCCAGTCGGTCTTCATGGCGCGGCGCTGCATCGCGGACCAGCCTTTTCGATCGCCGTAAAGCGCGATCAATTTCATCAGCGCCTGCCGCAGCGCCAGATCGTCAACGGGATGGAACACGATGCCGGTCGATGCGCCCGCGGCTTCGGTCGCGGGGGTTGCGCCCACCACCGTATCGGCCAGACCGCCGACGGCAGAGACCACCGGGATACAGCCATAACGCAGCCCGTAAAGCTGCGTCAGCCCGCAGGGCTCGAACCGCGAGGGCACCAGCACCGCGTCGCCGCCCGCATACATCCGGTGGCTCAGCGCCTCGTCATAGCCGATCTTCACGCCAACCCGACCGGGATGGCGCGCAGCAAGCTCGCGCATCGCATCCTCGGCCCAGCCATCGCCCGATCCAAGCACGGCAAGGCCACCGCCCGCTTCGAGATAGGGCTCGAGCGCCGGGGCGATCAGATCCATCCCCTTCTGCGCTGTCAGGCGCGAAATCAGAATCGCAAGCGGCCCCGGCGCATCCAGTTCAAACTCGGCTTCCAAGGCCTTGCGATTATTAGATTTCCCACCGAGCTTCGTAGCCGAGAAAGACGTCGCCTCCGGATCGGCCTCAGGGTTCCAGACCTCCAGATCGATGCCGTTGAGGATACCGTGCAGATCGCCCGCGCGGGCCTGAATGACACCTTCCAAACCCATGCCGAACTCGCCGCGCATCAACTCGTCGGCATAACGCGGGCTGACCGTGGTGATTGCGCTCGCCGCAACCAACCCAGCCTTGAGCGTCGAGATGTCGCCCCAGAACTCCACGCCTTCGCGGGTGAAATCCCACGCCTGCAGCCCGAGGGCTGCCAGCTTGTCGCGGCCGAACCGGCCCTGAAACGCGATGTTGTGGATTGTCATCACGGTCGGGATGCCAGTGCCGCGCAGATACCACGGCACGAGCCCGGTCTGCCAATCGTGGCAATGCACCAGATCGGGCTGCCATTTGCCCGCGCCCTCGCACGCGATCTCGGCGGCGACGAAACTGAGGGCTGCGAAGCGTTCGGCATTGTCGGGATAGTCGCGCCCGTCTTCGGAATACGGGCCCCCGTCACGGTCAAACAAATGGTCGGCCTGCAGAGCCAGAACCTCCATGCCGCCCGCCTTGCCCAGCACCAGCCGCGCCGGACCGCCATAGAGGCTCTCGCGTTCCCACACTGGTTTCGGCGATTTCAGCTTTTTCAGGATTCCGCGATAGGCCGGGATCATCACCCGCATCTCCCAGCCCTGCCCTTTGAGAGCGGCGGGCAACGCACCTGCCACATCGGCCAGACCGCCCGTCTTGATCAGTGGAACCGCTTCTGACGCAACCGAGAGCACGCGTTTCATGTCTTCGCTCTTTCCAAATATCCCGGGGTGCGGGGCAGCGCCCCGCTATCCACCCCAGTTAGTCCAATGCCGCCGCGCGTTTGTCGAGCATCGCCTGCGTAATCAGCACGACCCCGCCTTCCGACCGGCGGAACCACTTCTCGTCTTCTTCCGGATCCTCGCCCACGACAAGGCCTGCGGGGATTTGCACGCCGCGGTCGATCACGCATTGGCTGAGCCGCGCATGTCGCCCGATATCGACGTAAGGCAGCACCACCGCCTCCTCGAGGCTTGCGAAACTATGCGCACGCACGCCCGTATGAAGCAGTGAATTGCGCACCTCCGCACCCGAGACGATGCAATCGCCAGAAACCAGCGAGGAGATCGCAGAGCCCCGTCGTCCGTCCTCATCGTGGATAAATTTCGCGGGCGGCACGATCTCGGCATAGGTCCAGATCGGCCATTCGGTGTCATAGAGGTCTAGCTTCGGCGTAAAATCCGTGAGGTCGATATTGGCCTGCCAGAACGCGTCGACCGTACCGACGTCGCGCCAGTAAGGCTCGGTCTCCAGTCCCGTCGTCACGCAGCTATCCGAGAACTTATGCGCCATAGCCTTGCCGTGCTTGACGATCTGCGGGATCAGGTCATGACCGAAATCGTGGCTTGAATTCGGATCCTCCATGTCGCGGATCAACAATTCGCGCAGGAATTCCCAGTCGAAGACATAGATTCCCATCGAGGCCAGCGCGTGATCGGGATCGCCGGGCATGCCGGGCGGGTCGGCCGGCTTTTCGAGGAAATCGGTGACCTGGCCGGTCTTGTCGATCGCCATCACGCCGAAGGCCGTCGCCTCCATGCGCGGCACCGTCAGGCAGCCGATCGTGACATCGGCCTTGGTCTCGACATGCTGGCGCAGCATCACCTCGTAATCCATCTTGTAGATATGGTCGCCGGCAAGGATGATGACGTATTTCACGCCGTAATCTTCAACGATATCAATGTTCTGAGCGACCGCATCGGCGGTGCCCGCATACCAGCGGCTATCGGCTACGCGCTGGCTTGCGGGCAGGATGTCGAGATATTCGTTCCGCTCGGCGCGGAAGAAATCCCAGCCGCGCTGGATGTGGCGGATCAGCGAATGCGCCTTGTATTGCGTGGCGATGGCCATCTTGCGGATGCCGGAATTGAGCGCGTTCGACAGAGCGAAATCGATGATCCGGGTCTTGCCGCCGAAATAGACCGCGGGTTTCGCGCGCCTGTCGGTGAGCTCCTTGAGGCGACTCCCGCGGCCGCCCGCCAGCACGAAGGCCATGGCCTGTGCGCTCAGGCGCGTGTTGGGCTGTGGTTTCATAATCCTCCCCCTCCTCTGGGCACCGCTTATGCGGGCGTGAACATCACGACTGACAGCGGCGGCAAATATACCTCCGCGCTATGGGCGCAGCGGCCATGGGCGTGGTCTTCAGCGGCGATCGCGCCGAGATTGCCGCGGTTGCCACCGCCATAGAATTCGGAATCCGTGTTCAAAATCTCGCACCATTCGCCGCTCTGGGGCAGACCGATGCGGTAGCTGCGTTCGACCGGGGTCAGGTTCGCGACGACCACCACCGGATCGGAGCCGGGCGCGCGGCGTTCGAAGATGAAGACCGAGGCCTCGGAATCGTTGGCCGCGATCCACTCGAAACCCTGCGGATCGCAATCGCCCCAATGCAGCGCGGGCGTGTCGCGGTAGAGCCGGTTGAGGTCACGCACCAGCGCGCGCAGCCCCTCGTGGCGCGGATCGTTCAGAAGATACCAGTCCAGTTCGCGCTCGTGGCTCCATTCCGACCACTGGCCAAATTCCTGCCCCATGAAGAGAAGCTTCTTGCCCGGATGCGCCCATTGGAAGGCGTAGAAGGCCCGAAGGTTGGCGTATTTCTCGGGCTCGCTTCCCGGCATCTTGCCCAGCATCGAGCCTTTGCCGTGCACGACCTCGTCATGGCTGATCGGCAGAATGAAATTCTCGCTGTAAACGTACGAGCTCGCGAAGGTCAGCTCGTTATGGTGAAATTTGCGATAAAGCGGATCGCGCGCGAAATAGCGCAGGCTGTCATTCATCCAGCCCATGTTCCACTTGTAGCCGAAACCGAGCCCGCCCTCATGCACGGGCTGCGTGACCCCGGGATAGGCGGTACTTTCCTCGGCCACCGTCATGATGCCTTCCGCGCCGCCGTAAGAGGCCGCGTTCATGTTCTGCAGGAATTCGATCGCCTCGAGATTCTCGCGCCCGCCATATTTGTTGGGCACCCATTCGCCCGCCGACCGTGAGTAATCGCGGTAGAGCATCGAGGCCACCGCATCGACGCGCAGCCCGTCGAGGTGATATTCCTCCAGCCAGAACAATGCGTTGGCAAGCAGGTAGTTGGACACTTCCCGCCGCCCGTAATTGTAGATCAGCGTATTCCAGTCCTGATGGAAGCCCTCTTTCGGGTCGGCATGCTCGTAAAGCGCCGTGCCGTCGAAATGTCTCAACCCGTGATCGTCGGTCGGGAAATGGCCCGGCACCCAGTCGAGGATGACGCCGAGCCCTTTCCGGTGTGCGGCATCGACGAACTCCGCGAATTCTTCGGGGCGGCCGTGGCGGATCGTCGGGGCGTAAAGCCCGATCGGCTGATAGCCCCAGGAGCCGTCGAACGGGTGTTCGGTAATGGGAAGCAACTCGATATGGGTGAAACCCATGTCGCAAACGTAATCGACCAGCTTCTCGGCCAACTCGTGGTACGAGAGCGGCCTGCCCCCATCGTCCCAGATTCGCATCCACGAACCCAGGTGTACCTCGTAGACCGAGATCGGCGCGTGACGTTCCTGCGCCTCGGCCCGGGTCTGGCACCATGCGCTGTCACCGAAGCGGTGCAGCCCCAGCTTGCGCACGACCGAGGCCTGCGCAGGCGGATGCTCCGCGCCGAAGCCGACCGGGTCCGCCTTCAGCGGCAGCACCGTGCCCTCGGCGTCGAGCAATTCGTACTTGTAGAGCGCGCCTTCATGGATGCCGGGGACGAAGATCTCCCACACGCCGGACGCAC
This sequence comes from Thioclava nitratireducens, assembly GCF_001940525.2. Lineage (NCBI taxonomy): Bacteria > Pseudomonadati > Pseudomonadota > Alphaproteobacteria > Rhodobacterales > Paracoccaceae > Thioclava > Thioclava nitratireducens. The sequence continues at coordinate 2,261,611 of NZ_CP019437.1, read as the reverse complement.
CGATCCGGCGCAGCTGGTGACGCCGCCCGTCCCAGAAATTGAACTCACCCACGACCGAGACCCGGCGCGCATTGGGCGCCCAGACCGCGAAATGGACGCCTTCGACGCCTTGATGGGTGATCGCATGGGCGCCGAGCTTCTCCCAGAGACGCTTATGCGTCCCCTCCCCGATCAGATACTCGTCGATCGGTCCAAGCACCGGCGCGAAGCTGTAAGGGTCGTCGAAATCCCAAGTCGTCTGGTCGCGTCGCGCGCGGAGATAATAGGTCTCCTCGCTCCAATTTCCGGCGAAGACCCCGGGCACCACAGGCTCCAGCGCGACGTCCTTTTTCCCGAGCGCCCAGACCTCGTCCGCCCCGGGCACGAGTGCCACGATTTTCCCGTCATGAAGACCCAGCACGGAAAACGGGTCGGGATGATGCGCTTCGATCAGCGCTTCGGCCTCGTCGCGGGAAAGTGTCATATCGCTCCTTGGTTCACAGGGCAGATCGCGTGGTCCAAATCTCGTCCATGTAGCCCTTGATTGCCCGGTCGGAAGAGAAGAACCCCATCCGCGCGGTGTTCAAAACAGCCATCTTCGCCCAGCCTGCGCGATCGGCGAAGGCCGTGTCCACCTCTTTCTGGGCGGTCCGGTAGGCCTCGAAATCGGAGGCAACGAGGAAATAATCGCTGTGCCACATGTTATGAACAAGATCGTGATAGCGTTCTGGTTCCTCCGGAGAGAAACGTCCCTCGGCGATCATCTGCAAAACGTCCTGCAAAGGCTGGCTTTCAAGGATCGCGTTGCGCGCATGTTCGGGATCGCGGCGGCGCTCCATCACCTCGTCGGCGGTCATGCCGAAGAGGAAGAAGTTCTCCGCGCCGACCTGTTCACGGATTTCCACATTCGCGCCATCGAGCGTGCCGATGGTCAGCGCACCGTTCAATGCGAACTTCATGTTGCCGGTGCCGGAGGCTTCCTTGCCCGCAGTCGAGATCTGTTCTGACAGATCGGCGGCCGGGATCAGTCTTTCGGCCATGGAGACGTTGTAGTTCGGCGGATAGACTATCTTGAGGCGCCCATCGACGTAAGGGTCATTGTTCACCACCCGCGCCACGTCGTTGATCAGCCGTATGATCTGTTTCGCGGTGTGATAGCCCGGCGCGGCCTTACCGCCGAAGAATTTCACGCGCGGCTGGAAATCGGCCTGCGGGTTCTCGCGGATCGCATGCCAGTCCGCGATGGTCTGCAGGATGTTCAGCAGCTGGCGTTTGTATTCGTGGATGCGCTTGACCTGAATGTCGAAGATCGCGTCGGGGTCAATGGTGATCCCTTGGCTTTCGTGCACCCACTCCGCGAGATGCACCTTGTTATGGCGTTTCGCGCCCATGAAGGCCTCGCGGAAGCCCGCGTCATCGGCGTAAGGCTCGAGCGTGCGCAGCTTGTCGAGATCGGCCTCCCAGCCCTCGCCGATCGTGTCGATGATGAGGTGGGACAGCGCCGGGTTCGCCATCCGCAGCCAGCGGCGCGGCGTGATCCCGTTGGTCTGGTTGATGATCCGCCCCGGATGCAACGCGTCGAGCTCGGGAAAGAGGTTGCGCTTGATCAGCTCGGTATGCAGCGCCGATACACCGTTCACCTTGTGCGAGGTGATGAAGGCCAGCTCGCCCATCCGCACTTCCTGATGCTTCACGATCCCCACGAAATGCGCGCGTTTCGGATAGGTGCGGCGGTGCCAACTGTCGATCTTCTCGATGATCTGCATATGGCGCGGCAACACCGTGCCCATCAGATAGGTCGCCCAGCGTTCGAGCGCTTCAGGCAGCAGCGTGTGGTTGGTATAGCCCAGACATTGCATCGTGATCTCGAGCGCGGTCTCGAACTCCATGTCATGCAGATCGACGAGGATGCGGATCAGTTCCGGCCCGGCGATCGCCGGATGCGTGTCGTTCATCTGGATAGCGACATAGTCTGGCAGCTCTTCGAGCGTATAGCCCGAAGCCAGATGTCGGCGCATGATGTCCTGCAGCGCGGCGGAGGTCAGGAAATACTCCTGTTTGAGCCGCAGCTCCTTGCCCGCATAGGTCGTGTCATCCGGGTAAAGCACGCGGCTCAACGTCCGCGCCAGAGCCTCGGGCTCGGCCGCGGCGGCATAATCGCCGTGATTGAACCGCGCGAGGTCGAAGAGCTCGGTGGGCTTGGCCGACCACAGCCGCAGCGTGTTCGCCCATTTGCCCTCCCAGCCGATGATCGGCATGTCATAGGCCTCGGCCAGCACCGTCTCGCCGGGGATCCAATGCGGCTTGCCGTCCAGCGTCTCGACATGGCCCTTGAAGCCGATCTCGTAGGCCGCCTCTGGACGCTCGAATTCCCACGGATGACGCTGCTTGAGCCAATCCTCAGGCGTCTCGACCTGACGCCCGCCCTCGAAGCGCTGCTTGAAGAGGCCGTGCTCGTAGCGGATGCCGTAGCCGTAGCCCGGGCAGCCCAGCGTCGCCATGCTCTCCATGTAGCACGCCGCCAGCCGCCCCAGCCCGCCATTGCCAAGCGCGGCATCCGGTTCGTTCTCGACCACCGTCTCCCAGTCCTGCCCCAACCCTTCGATCGCCTCGCGGCAGATCGCGCGCAGCCCGAGATTGATCGCGGCATCTTCCAGCATCCGTCCGATCAGGAATTCCATCGAGAGATAGTAGACCCGCTTGCGCTTTTCCTCCCAGGTGCGGCGGGTGGCCGCGAACCACGGCGCCACGACCCGGTCACGTATCGCGAGGCTCAGTGCCATGCGCCAGTCATAGACCGAGGCGTGATCGGGATCCTTGCCCATCGAAAATGTGATGTGGTGCAAAATTTCTTCGCGAACCGTCTCGGCACTGGGCAATTGGGTGTCTTTCAAGGGGGAGGTCTCCGGATCTCTTCAGATAGCAATTGATTGATGAGCCGCCCCCTGTTCAAGGTCAAGCGACGGCGTAGAAACCATCTGAGCAGCTGTTGCCGTTTGCGCTAACAAGTCTACCCTTGCCGCGTTAACGGGCAACAGGAAACTGAAAGAGGAGCGATTCATGGCGAAGGATTGGTGGCGCGGAGCGGTTATCTACCAGATTTATCCGCGTAGCTTTCAAGACGACTCGGGCGACGGGATCGGCGATCTCAAGGGGATCACGCGCAGGCTCGATCATGTCGCCTCGCTGGGCGTCGATGCGATCTGGCTGTCGCCGATCTTCACCTCGCCAATGGCTGATATGGGTTATGACGTGTCCGATTATCGCGGTATCGATCCGCAATTCGGCACGCTGGAGGATTTCGACGCGCTGGTCGCGCGGGCGCATGAACTGGGCCTGAAGGTCGTGATCGATCAGGTGATCTCGCACAGCTCCGATCAGCACCCGTGGTTCAAGGACTCCAAGAAAGGCGGTACGAAGAAGGACTGGTATGTCTGGGCCGATCCCAAGCCCGACGGCAGCCCGCCCAACAACTGGCAGGCGGTGTTCGGCGGCTCGTCCTGGGAATACGCCCCCGAGCGCGGCCAGTATTACCTGCACAATTTCCTGATCGAACAGCCCGACCTGAACCTGCACAATCCCGAGGTGCAGGCGGAATTGCTCGACATTTTCCGTTTCTGGCTCGATCGCGGCGTCGATGGCTTCAGGCTCGATACGGTGAACTACTACTTCCACGACCCCAAGCTGCGCGACAACCCGGCGATGGAACCCGACCCGGAGCGTTGGCCGCCGGTCTCGACCTACGACATGCAGGATCACGAGTTCGACAAGAACCGCCCCGAGAACATCACCTTCCTCAAGAAGATGCGCGTGGTGATGGACGAATACGAAGACCGGACCCTGATCGGCGAAGTCGGCGAAGCGCCGCATCGCGCGCTCGGGCTCATGGAGGAATACACGCGCGGCGTCGATCGCCTCCACATGGCCTACAGCTTCGACATGCTGGGGCCGAAATTCTCGCCCGCGCATTTCCGCGGCAAGATCGAAGGCTTCTTCGAGAATGCCCCCGATGGCTGGCCGAGCTGGTCCTTCTCGAACCACGACGTGCAGCGCCATGTGACCCGCTGGGCGAAATACGGCACCGAGGACGGCATCGCACGGCTGGCCATCGCGATGCTCGCCTCGTTCCAGGGCACGATCGGCATCTATCAGGGCGAGGAACTCGGCCAGACCGAGACCGAGATGGAATATCACGAGCTTACCGACCCGCCCGGCCTACGCTTCTGGCCCGAGAACAAGGGCCGCGACGGCTGCCGCACGCCGATGGTCTGGGACGAAAGCACGAATGCAGGCTTCTCCAAGGCCAAGCCGTGGCTGCCGGTGAAACCGCCGCAAGCCGCCCGGGCGGTCTCGGTGCAGGAGGCCGACGCGCACTCGGTGCTGGCCTATTACCGTCGCGTGCTGTCCTTCCGGAAGGAAAACCCGGTGCTGCGCAAAGGCGCGTCGACCTTCCTCGACCTGCCGGACCCGATCCTCGGCTTCATCCGCGACGATGGCGAGACGAAATTCGCCTGCTACTTCAACCTCGGCCCGGATCCGGTGACGCTCGAAGCGGACGGGGAGCTTGTCGGCCCCTGCCTCGCCGCGACGCTGGAGGACGGCACCCTGTCCCTTGGCCCGAACGGCGCCGCCTGGCTGAAGATCTAACCAAACCGGAAAAACGCGGCGCGCGGGCCCCGAATTGCAGCCTGCCGCCACGTCTCGGACCCGCGACGGCGTCGGGAGCGTTTGCTCTCGACGCCGTTCGCATTCCGGTGCTCTGCCTCTGGTCAGCCGCGCCGTCTCGGTCGATAAGATGCCATCGGAAGCGATTTCTTACGGAATTTTAAGAAGGACATAAATTCCTTCTGCGATCGTTCCGCCAGAGATTGGAAAAACTTGGAAATACAAGATGGTTCACGTTGATCCGGCGCAAGCCGCCCCTGCCTCGTCGCGCGTCAAGATACTCTGGCCGATCGCGCTGGGGCTGCTGCTGTTCCTGATGGGGCTCTGGGCGCTGCATCATCTGCTCGCCAGCATCGACGTGCGCCAGGTAATCGCACAGATCAGGGCGACGCCGTGGCCCACGCTCGGCGCGGCCGTGGGGGCGACCTCGCTGGGCTACGTGGCGCTTGTCGGCTATGATTTCTGGGCGCTGCATTACCTCGGCAAAAAACTGCCCCTGCGCACCGTCGCGCTTGGCGGGTTCCTTGGCTACGCCTTCGGCAACACGGTCGGGATCAGCGTGATCTCGGGCGGCGCCGTGCGCTACCGCATTTACTCCGCCGCCGGGCTGAACGCGTTCGAGGTCGCGGCGCTGTCCTCCTATATCGCGATCGCGATGGGGCTCGGGCTGACGATGGTGGGCGTTCTGGCGCTTTCCGTGCATCCTGCTGCGCTCGCCGGCGTCATCTCGGCGCCCGAGTCCTTGATCCGCGTCGGCGCGCTGGCCGCGACGGCCTTGATCCTGGGCGGCGCCTTCTACCTGTCCTATACGGGGCGCGCCCTGCGCATCCGCGACCGCGAGATCGCGATGCCGGCCCCGCGTATCCTTGTCGGGCAACTCGGCGTGGCGCTCTTCGACTCGACGATGGCGGCGGGCGCGCTTTGGGTGCTGATGCCCGCAGGCACGCCACCTTTCGCGAGCTTCGTCGCGATTTACGCTGCGGCCAGCATGGTCGGCATTCTCAGTCACGTGCCCGGCGGGGTCGGCGTGTTCGAGACGGTGGTGATCGCCGCCCTGCCCGCCGGCGTGCCCCTCGGCGATGCCGCGGCGGGCCTGCTGGCCTTCCGGATGATCTATTTCCTGCTGCCCTTCGTGATCGCCTTCGTGGTGGTCTCGCTGAACGAGGCGCGTCTCGCAGGCGGCTGGGCCACGCGCGTCTTCGGCGAGATATCCGAGCCGATGCGCCCGGTGATCAACGGCATCGAGGGTATCGCGCCACGGATCGCAGGGGTTGCGGTGCTTGGCCTCGGTTTCTGGATGGTTATCGTCGCGCTGATGCCCGTACTGGGCCAGCAAGGCGGCGAGCCGGGGCTGATCACGGCGGTTCTGGCCGAGGGCGGCACCCAGCTTTGCGCCTTGGCGGGCGTGCTGTTGATCGTCCTCTCGCATGGTCTGGTTCGCCGGGTGCGGCTCGCCTATTGGCTGGCGCTCGCCGGGCTCGTGCTCGGTGTGATCTCGGTGATGGCGGCCGATCTCGACATCGACAACGCCATCGTCCTGTCACTTGCCGCGCTGGTGCTTCTGCCGTTTCGCCGCGCATTCCACCGGCAGGTCGCGCTCACCGAAGGGGGCTACGGCCCGCTCTGGCTGGCTGTGATCGTGGGGATGGTGGCCTCGGCGGCGGTTTTCTTCTTCCTCGCCTATGCCGCGCATCCTTATTCGAACGCGCTCTGGCTCGATTTCACCGCACGTTCGCCGACACCGCGGGCGCTTCGCGCAGGTCTTCTGATCAGCGCACTGCTGTTGGGCTTCCTGCTTTGGCTGATGCTGCGCCCGATACGCCACTTCGCCTTCTCCGTGGATCCCGAGCAGGATGCCTCGGTCGCCGCGATCCTCGCCGCGCAGGACGTGCCGCAGGGCTGGTTCGCGCTGACGGGCGACAAATGCGTGATGTTCTCCTCCGACCGCTCCGCTTTCCTGATGTATGCGCAGCGCGGCGGGATGCGGGTCGTCCTTGGTGATCCCGTCGGCCCGCCGGAGGCTGCGCGGCAACTGGCATGGGAGTTTCACGAACGCGCCGTGAGCGAGGGGCTCACCCCCGTCTTCTACGAGGTCTCGACGCGCAATCTGCCGCTCTGGATCGAGATGGGCTACGCGCTGCACAAGATCGGCGAGGAGGCCGTGATCGACCTGGAGAAGTTCTCGCTTTCGGGGTCGAAATTCAAAACGATGCGGGCCGAGCAGAACCGCGCCCTGCGCGAAGGATACACGCTCGAACTCGCCGCCCCGCCGCATGCGCCCGAGCTGCTGTCGACGCTGCAGGAAATCTCCAATGCGTGGCTCGCCGGTCAGAAAGGCCGCGAGAAAGGCTTCTCGATCGGACGCTTCGATCCGCGCTACCTCAACCACTGCGAGATCGCCCTGATCCGCTGCGAGGGAGAGATCCTAGGCTTCGCGAACCTTCTGGGCGGCAACGGAGCGCAACATTTCGCGATCGACCTGATGCGATATCGCCCGGAAGCCGCCGACGGCGTCATGCAATTCCTGTTCCTCGGCCTGATCGAGGCACTGCGCGATCGCGGCGCGACCGAGCTGAGCCTCGGCCTCGCACCGCTGGCGGGGCTGCCCGATCACGCCTCCGCGCGGCTCACGAGCCGGGTGGGAAACCTGATTTATCGTCACGGCGGAAGCTTCTACAATTTCGAGGGGCTGCGCCGGTTCAAACAGAAATTCCGCCCCGAATGGCGGCCGCATTACGTGGCGCTGCCGCCCGGCACCTCGCCCTATCTCGCGCTGACCGAGATCGCGCTCTTGATCTCCGGCGGTGCGCGCAACCTGCTGACAAAGGACTGACATGCTAGACGCCATCTACCAAGTGCTCCCGAATCTCGCCGCTCTGGGGATCTTCGGCTACTGGGTGATCGGGGCCGCGGCGGGGCTGGAGGCCTTCCTGCCAACCGGGTTGTTCCTGCCGGGAACGCTTCTCGTCGATGCCGGCGGGGTGATGGTTCAGCGGGGGATGCTCGACCTGCTCGACCTGCTGTGGTTCGTCGCGATCGGCTCGGTGCTCGGCGGCGAGGCGACCTTCTGGCTCGGTCGTCATGCACGGCGCGGCATGCTTGGGCGTTGGAATGTCGAAGGCATGGCCGCCTATCGACGCGCGGAGAAGCTATTTGCCCGCCATGGCGGCTTGGCGATCGTCATGGGGCGTTTCCTCGGTCCCGTCGCGGGCTTCGTTCCCTTCGCCGCCGCCGTCGCCGGGATGGAGACGCGACGCTTCCGGATCTGGAACCTGCTGAGCGGCTTGCCCTACGCTGTCTTCCATGTCGGCTTCGGTTATGCGCTTGGCGCGGGGTTCGCCCAGCTCAGCCCGATGATGACGCGCAACACCTTGTTCGTGCTTGGCATTGTCGTGATCGCCGCGGTGCTTTTCTGGATTCTGCGCCGACTCGACCGGGCGGTGCCCTATCTCCTTGCGATGGCGGGCGGCCTGATGGACGACATCGCGCGCCACCCCCGCATCGACAGCTGGGGCGGGCGCCATCCGAAAACGGCGGCCTGGATCGCGCGCAGGCTCGACCGGACGAAATTCTCCGGACTGCCATTGAGTCTTCTCGCACTGGCCTTCCTCTACCTCGCCTCCGTGCTAGTCGGGCTGTCGCTCGATTTCCTGCAAAGCGACCCGATCGTGCAGATCGACGCACGGCTGGCGGCGCTGATGCGGCTGTTCTGGACGCCGGGTCTCATACAGATCTTCACCTGGATCACCGCGCTCGGCGATACGCAGCTCGTGGCCGCGCTGCTCGTGCTGGCCCTCGTCTGGCTCGCGTGGCTGCGCCGCTTCGATCTCGCCACGGGGCTCGTGGTCTCGCTCGGACTCGATTTGGTTTCGGTGATAATCCTGAAGGCCGGCTTCGGGCGGCCGCGTTCGATCCTCGGCTATTTCCACGAAACCTCGGGCAGTTTTCCCTCCGGCCACGCGACGCTCTCTGTCGCCTTTTACGGGATGCTGGTCTTCCTCCTTTGGCGGCTATCCCGGATCGGAGCACTCAGCGCGAGCTTCCTGGCGTTCCTGTTCGCCGGGCTGATCGGGCTGAGCCGTCTCTACCTTGTCGAGCATTACCTGAGCGACGTGATGGGTGGCTGGCTCCTCGGCGCGCTATGCCTTCTCGTGGGCATCGCCGTGGCCGAGTGGCTTTATCCGCGTTGGGCCGGGGCGCCGCGCACGCGGCCGCGCTGGCAGATCGGCGTGATCGGGGTGGTGACGCTCGCGCTTATGGGCTTCACGATGGTTCGGGTGCGCGACTACTCCAAGGCGCTGAACCCCCCGCCCGTCGCGCAGCCGCTGATCGTGATCGCCCAAGGGGCCGAGCCGCAGGCGTTGAGCGACGCGCCGCTGATGGCGCAGACGCTCGATGCGGAGCAACAGTTCCCGCTTTCGCTCGGGATGTGGGCTGCGAACACCGATCAGATTACTGCGGCGCTGACATCCATCGGCTGGCAGCGCGCCGATCCGGTGACGCTGAAGACGCTGGCGGGCGCGGCCTTCGGAGCGGTGCGCGACACGATACGCCCCGGGGCAGCCCTCGCACCGCTTTTCTGGAACAACAAGCCGAGCGAGCTTGGCTTCACCCGCGTGCCGGAGGGCCACGCGACCGACGAACTGCCGCGGCTGCGAATGTGGCAGACGCGCTATATCGATGCGTCCGGCGCGCGGCTCTGGATGGGGGCGATCACTCGCGATGACGGGCTGGTGCCAAGCGACGGGTCGGCGGCGGGGCCGCTGGCCTCTGACGTTGTGAAGGCGCTGAGCCAGAGCGGCGGGGCCAAGACGGTCGGCCATATCTCCGGCACTGACGCGTCGGCGATCCCGGTTCTGGCGCTGCGATAAGCGCGCATGTCAGCCTGCGTGCAGATCCTCAAGATAAATGCGAACCGCTTCCTGCACATGACGGAATCGGTCGCCGCCCAGATGCTTGCCGCCGAACCAGCGGGTGACGACGATGATGTGGTCATAGAGCTCTTCGCGCTCGAGCATCCGCAGGATCACCATGCCGGCGCCTGCCTCACCGTCGTCGTTCTTAACCGGAGCGTCTGCCGTCAGAAGCGCCCAGGTGTTATGCGTCGCCTTGGCATATTTCTTTTTCCGGCAGAGTTCCTTGACGAAGGCCTTGGCCTCCTCCTCGGAGGTGCAAGGCCCGCCCGAAACCGCGTATTTCGAGCCGCGGTCGCTGATGATGTTCTCGAGGATGCGCATGGCGCAGGTTTATGGGCCAAGCGCCGAAGCGGCAAGGGCGGGCAGCGGACCCGATGGCCCGCCGCCCTGCCCGCTCAGCCCAGTTTGCGCAGACGGGCGATCAGCGAGGACGTGTCCCAGCGGTTGCCGCCCATCGCCTGTACGTCCTTGTAGAACTGGTCGACCAGCGCGGTGACGGGCAGCGAGGCCCCGATCTCGTCGCCGGTCTTCAGGCAGATTCCCAGATCCTTGCGCATCCAGTCCACCGCGAAGCCGAAGTCGAATTCGTCCTTCGCCATGGTCTCGTAGCGGTTCGCCATCTGCCACGAGCCGGCCGCGCCCTGAGAGATCACTTCGACCACGGCGGCGATGTCGAGATCGGCCTTCTCGGCGAAGTGGAGGCTTTCCGCGAGGCCCTGCACCAGACCCGCGATCGCGATCTGGTTGCACATCTTGGTCACCTGCCCGGCGCCGCTTTCGCCCAGACGGCGGCAAATCTTGGCATAGGCGTCGATCACCGGCTCGGCCTTGTCATAGGCCGCCGCATCGCCACCGCACATCACCGACAGCTGACCGTTCTCGGCCCCCGCCTGCCCGCCCGAGATCGGCGCATCGATGAAGGCCACGCCGTGGCCAGCCGCCTCGCCCGCCAATTCGCGGGTCACGGCAGCCGAAACCGTGGTGTGGTCGACGAAGACCGCGCCGGTTTTCATCCCCTTGAACGCGCCGTCCTTACCAAGGCAGACCTCGCGCAGATCGTCGTCGTTGCCGACACAGGACATCACGAAATCGGCGCCCTTGGCCGCTTCGCGGGGCGTGGGCGCGGCGGAACCGCCATGTTCGGACACCCATTTCTCGGCCTTGGAGACCGTGCGGTTATAGACCGTGACCTCGTGGCCCGCCGATGCGAGATGCCCCGCCATCGGATAACCCATCACCCCAAGCCCCAGAAATGCAACTTTCGCCATCGACCTCTCCCTTGCGTGAATACGAAACCGCGCCCCGTGAAGCGCGAGCGCGTTGATTGTAGCGTCGGGCTCAACTAGTAACGCGCCATCCCGGCGCGTCAACTCATGCGCCGGTCGGAGGGATTCCGGGTGAGGCGCGCAGAGGGCTCGATGTACAAGGCATTTCGATGGGGCGTTCGGCTGATCATGGCCGCTATCGTGGGCGTGGTGCTCATCGGGGGGCTGATCTATTTCTTCGCCTCGCGCTCGCTGCCCGATTACGACGCGACCTACAAGGTCACTGGCCTCACCGCCCCGGTCGAGATCGTGCGCTCCACCGAGGACGTGCCGCATATCTTCGGCAAGAATGACCCGGACGTGTTCTTCGCCCTCGGTCTGGCGCATGCGCAGGACCGGCTCTGGCAGATGACGCTGATGCGCCGCACGGTGCAGGGGCGGCTGTCGGAGGTGTTCGGGCAGGAGACGCTGAAGACCGACGAGCTGATGCGGCGACTGGGCCTCTATCAGGCGGCGGTCGACTCGGTGGCATCGCAGGACGATTACACCAAGGCCGCGCTTCAGGCTTATGCGCGCGGCGTCAACCAGTGGATCCAGATCGTCAACGAGGGCGCGATGGGGCGCGGTGCGCCGGAATTCTTCCTTTTTGACAGCAAGATCTCCTACTGGACGCCCGCGGATTCGCTCGCGATCATGAAGCTGATGGCGGTGCAGCTGTCGAACCAGCTGCAGGACGAGGTGCTGCGCGCCCGCGTCTCGCTCGCCGGAAAGGATCTCGTGCGCGACATCATGCCCGACGATCCGCAACAGGCGACCGCCGCGCTGCCCGATTACGCCAGCCTGTTCCCGACAATGCAAAAAGGCATCCAGACGGCAGAGAACGGCGCGCCCGGCGCGTTCTCGCCCTTCCCCGAGCGCGGCTCTGCCGGGGCGTCCAACGCATGGGCCGCGGGGCCTGACCGCTCGGCCGCGGGCGGCGCGCTTCTGGCCAACGATCCGCATCTTGGGCTCACCGCGCCCTCGATCTGGTATCTCGCGCGGCTGCAACTGCAATCGGGCGGCGTGATCGGCGGCACGATCCCGGGAATGCCGCTCGTGCTGTCGGGCCGCAACAAGGATCTGGGCTGGGGGCTGACCACGGCCTATGTCGACGATCAGGACCTGCATATCGAGGAAATTGACCCCGACGATCCGACGAAATACCGCACGCCCGATGGCTGGAAGCATTTCAAGACCAAGCGGGTGATCGTCGAGGTGAAGGACGCGAAACCCGTGACACTCACCCTGCGCTGGACCGATAACGGCCCGGTTCTGCCCGGCAGCCATTTCGATCTGGCGACGGTGACGCCGCCCCATTCGGTGATGTCGCTCAGCTGGACGGCCTTCGATCCGAAAGACACCACGATGACCGGCGCGATGGACCTGATGCGGGCGAAATCGATCCCGCAGGCGCTCGACGCCGCAAAAGAGATCGTAGCACCTGCACAGAATATCACGCTGGCCGACAAGGATGGTGTGGCGCTGGTCACCGCCGGGAAAATCCCGCTGCGCGACCGGGCGAATGACACGCAGGGCCGGATGCCCAACGCGGGCTGGAAACCCGAAAACCGCTGGAAAGGCGCCCTGCCCTTCAAGGACAATCCGCAATTCGTGGAGCCCAAAAGTGGCATCGTCGTGAACACCAACAACAAGACGGTGGACCGACCCTTCCCCTATAACGTCTCGTTCCACTGGGGCGACACGCAGCGCATCCAGCGCCTGTCGAAACTGATGGGCGAGCGCGAGGTGCATTCGCGCGACAGCTTCATCTCGGCGCAGCTCGATACCGTCTCGCCCGCCGCGCGCGGCCTGCTGCCGCTGGTCGGTGCGAACCTGTGGTATACCGGCGATCCCGCGCCTGACGGCACGCCCGAGCGGATGCGTCAGCGCGCGCTGGAGATGCTGGCGAGTTGGGATGGCGAGATGTCCGAGCATCTGCCCGAGCCGCTGATCTACGCCGCCTGGATGCGCGAATTGCAAAACCGGCTGATCCGCGACGAGCTGGGCCCGCTGGCGAAGAAATTCGACCACCTGGAGCCGCTGTTCATCGAGCGCGTCTTCCGCGACACCCAAGGCGCGAGCCATTGGTGCGACATCATCCAATCCGCGCCCAAGGAGACCTGCAGCGATATCGCGCGGCAATCGCTCGACGCGGCGCTCTTGGACCTGTCGAAGAAATACGGGCCGAATATCGAAAGCTGGCGCTGGGGCGACGCGCATATCGCCGAGCAGGACAATCCGGTGCTGGGCAAGGTGCCGGGGCTGAAATGGTTCGTGAATATCCGGCAATCGACGTCGGGCGGCGATTTTACCCTGATGCGCGGGCGGACCAAGGGCGGCGACGGGCCCGATCGCTTCGCCAATGTCCATGCGGCGGGCTATCGCGAAGTACTCGATTTCGCCGATCCGGACAGCTCGGTCTTCATCATCTCGACCGGGCAATCGGGCCATCCGCTGAGCCGCCATTACGACGACCTGTCAGAGCTGTGGCGTTCGGGGGAATATATCCCGATGTCGCTCGATCCGGCACTGGCGCGGGCAGCGGCGACGGGGATCACCCATCTGGTGCCGAAGGGCGCGGCGCAAGCGGCCAACTGATCCATAATGAAACGGGGACGGACCTTGGCCCGCCCCGGATCAAATCTCAGTCCTAGCGCCCTCAGTCCTCGCGCATCGTGCGCTGCACCTGATCCGCGACCGGCTTGAGCAGGTAGGAGATCGCGGTGCGCTCCCCCGTCTGGAAGAACACCTCCACCGGCATCCCCGGACGCAGGCCCCGCCCGTCAGGCAGCACCGGCGCCTCGGTCAGTGCGACGGTGCAGAGATAGTAGTTACCGCCGCTCTCGTCCTTCGTGGCCGAGGCCGCGACGACGCGCACCTCGCCCGCCACTTCCGGCGTCGTCCGCTGGTTGAACGCGGTGAAGCGCAGCCGCACCGGCTGCCCCGGCATGACCTGGTCGATATCGGTGGTGCGCAGCCGCGCCTCCACGATCAGCTCGCCATCGGGGACGATCGCCATCACCCGCTCCCCGGGCGCGATCACGCCGTTCACCGTATGCACGCCCAACTCGTTCACCACCCCTGCGATCGGCGCGCGGATCTCGGTGCGCGAGAGCCGGTCGCGCGCGGCCACGGCGCGCTCATGCAGTTCGGCCATCTGCGCGTCGATGTCGCGCAGCTCCTTCTGCGCGGCGGTGCGCGCCTGATGATCCAGTTCCAAGATGCGCAGGTTCGACTCGCTGATCTGGCCCCGCACCCGCGCGATATTTGCCTCTATCTCGCCGGAGACCCCGTCGAGCCGCGCCATGTCGCGCTCGATCTCGGTGATCGCGCCTTTCTCGGTCAGCCCCTTCTTCAGGAGCGTCTCGAGCCGGGCATGATCTTCGCCGCGCAGACGCCGTTCGATCTCGTTCGAGTGGCGCTGCGCTTCGAGCGCGCGGATCTCCTCGTCGAACTGGTCGACCTGAGACAAAAGCTGGTCGCGGCGCAAGTCCTGCATCGCCCGGTCATGGGCCAGAAGCTGGCGCTCGCCATCCGCGATCGCGGCGGTTTCCTCGGCGGTATCGAACCCCTCCGGGAACACGATCTCGACGGCGCTGTCGCGCACTGCAAGGAGCCGCGCGCGGCGGCCGGTAAGCTCGCGGATCTGGGTCTCGACGATCCCCAGTTCCGAGCGCAGCTGCGTGTCGTCGAGGCTCAGCACGACATCCCCCGCCTGCACGAGATCGCCGTTCTCCACGCGGATCTCGCGGATCACGCCGCCGTCCGGGTGCTGCACGACCTTCAGCTGCGATTTCACCGCAACCTGCCCCTGCGCAATCACCGCGCCGGAGAGTTTCGCCTGCGCCGCCCATCCGCCGAAGACGAGGATCAGCGCGCCCAGAAAGGCCGTCGCGAACAGGATCCGCGCACGGATCGAGAACAGGGTCGGATCATGGTCAGTCTTGGTCATTTTCGGTTCCCCCCACCAAAAACTCGCGAGCGCCCGTCAGACGGTCGCGTCGCAGTCAAACAGAAAATTGGTTTCTTCCAGCGTGTGATGGCCGTCGAGTTCGATCTCGAAGTCGTAATCCTCGACGCTGCCATCCTCGTGCTGCGCGCTGAGCTTGGCTTTCACGATGGTGAATTCGTGCCCCTCGTCGCCGTCTTCGATCTCGTAAGCCACGAAAACGCCTCCACGCGCCTCGGCGACCTCGCCATTGGCACCGGCGTAGAACAGCCGCATTTCACCATAGCCTTCGCCCATCGGGTCGATATGCGAGAAGTCTATCCGGTCGCCGGGCTCGAAATCGGTGATGCGGTCATGGCCCGCGCCCGCGTTGCGGATCGCAGAGACCGAGGTGAAGACGAACACGTCCTCGCCTTCGCCGCCGCTGAACAGGTTGCAGGCATCACTTGCGATCAGCTGGTCATCTCCGGCGCCGGAAGCGACGTTCTCGATACTGACGAGCGTCGCTTCGCCGGTCTCGCTCGTCATTGTCCCTGAAGACAGATCGACGGTGACCGACTCCGCGATGCGGTGCAGATCGAGCGTGTCCGAGCCCGCGCCGCCATCGTAGCTGTCGCCCGTAGCCTCCGCGATTTGCGAAACCACGATGCGGTCCTCGCCCGCGCCACCGTCGAGCAGATCGGAGCCCTCGCCGCCGACCAACGTGTCGTTGCCGGCCCCGCCATCTAGGCTGTCCGCGCCGGAGCCACCGTCGAGATAGTCATTGCCGTCCTCGCCATGCAGCAGGTCCGCCCCGGCCTCGCCGAAGACAATGTCGTCACCCGCGCCCGCGAAGACCGTGTCGTTGCCGGCGCCGCCATAGATCACGTCCGCGCCCGCGCCGCCGATCAGCACGTCGCAGCCCTCTCCGCCGTCGAGCATGTCGTCGCCCTCGCGGCCATAGAGGATGTCGTCGCCCCCCTCGCCCCGCATCGCGTCGCGGTCGGGCGTACCGAGCAGCAGATCGTCTTCGGCGGTGCCGATCACGTCGTGATACTCGGGTGGCAGGATCAGCGCGGTCGCGGTCTGTCTGATCGACAACTCGCCGTCGCTGAGATCGTAGGTGATCACCAGCTCGCCCTCGAAGCCCTGATCGGGCTTGATCAGCCATTCGCCCGCGCCATGGGCGATCACTTCGCCGCCTTGCGCTTGCATCGACAGGATCGAGAGCGGGTCGCCATCGGGATCGCTCGCCCCGGTCAGCAGGACCGCCGCCACGATGAAGAAGCTCTCATCCCGCCGTCCGGGCGACAGCCGAACCGGGCCCTTCGTCTCCGGCGCACGGTTGCGGGGGGCTTCGGTCGCCGCGTCCGGAGGACGGGCTTCATCGGGAGCGCCACGGCTTTCACGCGCCTTGCGTGCAGCGGCACGGGTCGAGGTGAAGACCGGCACTTTCGGAAGATCGAGTTCCTTGACCTCGATCGCGTCCGGGAAGAACAGCGTATCGCCCTGCGCCTCCACCGTCGCCTTGTGCTTAGCGTGCCATCGCTGCGGCGAGAGCGTGAACGGCGCGGGATTGGCGCCCGGGAACAGGATCACGTTGTCGGGCAACGGATCGGGCGGCGTGTTTTCCTCCGTAAGCACCTCACTCGGCCCCATTTCGGGGATGTGATGCGCGTTCGGCGTCTGCGGGCCGGCGGGGGCGTCGGGATCTGCCGGGGGGTGGGCCGGTCCATCCTGAACGCCTTCCGCCTGCGCCGCATCCGTGCCGAAGAGCTTGCGCGCGAGCGCAGCCCAGGCAATGGCGACCAGCCCCACCGCTGCGCGGCCGGGCCAGACCGAGCGCCGTTCCGGCGCACGGTATTTCTGCATCGGCGCGATGGCCGCTTCGTCGTCCGGGATACCGAGCTTGAGCTTGTCCTGTTCCATGGCTCAGCCCACCGCCTGTTCGATACTGTCTCCCAGCTCCGCCGCCGGTGCCGCGGGTTTTCCCTTGGGCAGCGGTTTGAGCCCGACGGAGCGGTTCACGATCTCGTCTTTGGGGCCGAAGGCCACCAGCTTGCCGCCCTGGACGAAGCCCACGAGATTCACGGATTCGAGCGCCTTCGGGCGATGCGCGATCACCACCACGATGCCGCCACGCGCGCGGACCGAGGCGATGGCCGCGCTGAGTGCCGCTTCGCCATCGGCGTCGAGGTTCGAGTTCGGCTCGTCCAGTACCACAAGGAACGGCGCGCCGTAGAGCGCACGCGCCAGACCGACCCGCTGACGCTGCCCCGCCGAGAGCGAGGTGCCGAAGGGGCCCAGCTGCGTCTGGTAGCCATCGGGCAGATGGATGATCGTCTGATGCGCACCCGCGGCCTTCGCCGCGGCCACCACATCGGCATCCGTCGCGTCCGGCGCAAAGCGCGCGATATTCTCGGCGACCGTGCCTTCCATCAGCGAAACCTCCTGCGGCAGGTAGCCGATATGATCGCCCAGCAGATCCACGCGCCACTGGTCGAGCGCGGCCCCGTCGAAACGGACATGCCCGCGCAGCAGCGGCCAGATCCCGACGATGCCCTTGGCGAGCGTTGTCTTGCCCGAGCCAGACGGCCCGATCAGGCCGAGCGCATCGCCGGCTTTGAGATCGAAACTGACATCGCCCAGCAGCACCGCGCCGGAGCCCGGCGCGACGACCGTCATCCCCTCGACCGTGAAGCTCTCGGTCGGCGCGGGCAGAGCGATCAGGCTGTCGTCATCCTCGAGCGTCGCCAGCGTGTCGCGCAGACGCGCATGGCTGCGGCGGGCGGCAGTGAAGCCCTTCCAGTTGCCGATCGCCATTTCCACCGGCGCGAGTGCGCGCGAGGCTGCGACCGAACAGGCGATGATCGCACCGGGCGACAGCTCGCCCACGATGGTCAGATACGCGCCGAGGCCCAGCAGCGCCGATTGCAGCATCATCCGCGTGACCTTCGACAGCCCGCTCAGTGTGCCGGTGATGTCGCTGGTGCGCGCATGCAGGCGCAGGTGCTCCGCATTGGCGGTGCCGAACCGCTCCACCGCGCGGCGGCCGAAGCCCATCGCGTGCAGCACGTCGGCATTGCGCGTGTTGGTATCGGCGATCATCGCGCGGGCGATGGAGGCCTTCTGCAGCTCCCGGCCCGAACGGCGCGACAGCATCTCGGTGATGACGGTCAGCGTGATCAGCACGCAGGCACCGCCGATTGTCAGCAGACCCAATAGCGGATGCAGCATGTAGACGAAGCCCAGAAACAGCGGCATCCACGGCAGGTCGAGAAGCGCGATGGCCCCTGCCCCCGAGACGAAGCTGCGGATCGTGTCGACGTCGCGGCCGCGCTCCAGCGCCTCGGACGTGGAATAGCCGAAGCGGGGCATTTCGATTGCCACCCGATGCGCGAGCGGCGCGAGGCGGTTGTCGATCCGCGCACCGACCCGCACGAGGATCTGGTTGCGCAGCACATCGAACAGCCCCTGAAACAGATAGAGCGCGATGGCCAGAACAGAGAGTGCAAGCAGCGTCGGAACCGAGCCGCTGGTCAGCGCCCGGTCATAGATCTGCAGCATGTAGAACGAGCCCGTCAGCGCGAGCAGGCTGATCACGAAGGACAGTCCGAGGAGAAAGACGATCAGACCGCGATAACGGCCCAGACGCTCGGAAACGAGTTCTTCGCTGGCTTGAAAACGACGACGTGCGTTGCTCATGTGATCCTCCCACCAAGATCTTGAGACTTATGTACAAAGCGCCCGACGGACCCCTCCGCCGGGCGCCAACCCTTAGTTCACTCCGTTGAAATCAGAGGCGTCGAGCATGTGATGACCCGTGAGGTCGATCTCGAAATCGGCATCCAGATCGTCGTCGACATTGCCGGCGATGATGGTGTGCTCGCCATCGTCGCGCATCTCGAAGGAGACCCGCAGTTCGCCCGCGGCGCTGAAATCGCCCGCCGCGAACAAGACGAAGGATTGCGAACCGGCCGCGCCCTGATCTGCGTCGATCCCGCTCAGGTCGATCTTGTCGCCCGGTGCGAAGCCGTTGATCCGGTCGCCGTCGGCATCTGCCGCGGAGTTGAACACGAAGGTGTCGTGGCCGCCGCCGCCATCCATCACGTTGACCGCGCCGTTGGCGATGATCGTGTCGTCGCCGCTGCCGGTGATGACGTTCTCGAAGCTGTAGATCTGGTCGGCGGTCTCGCCGATCATCACCTGGCCGTGGCCGTTGGTGCCGTGGCCCAGATCGACCTCGACCGAGGCCTGGATCGCGGCGTAGTCGAGCGTATCCGAGCCCTCTCCGCCCCAGTAGCTGTCGGCCCCGTCGTCCTCGGTCGCGATGACCGTGTCGTCGCCATCATCGGCGAAGACCATGTCATGCCCCTTGCCGGCTTCGATCACGTCGTCACCGTCGCCGCCGAAGAGGCGATCCGCCCCGCCATCGCCGAAGATCATGTCGTCGCCGCCGTTGCCAAGCGCATTGTCCGCGCCGCCGCCTGCGAAGATGACGTCATTGCCCTCCATTCCGATGAAAGTCTCGGCGGTGTCGTCGCCGACCAGCACCACCCCGTCGGACATCGCGTCGTCGGAACTGTCGTCGGCGTCGCCGTCGCTGCCGCTGTTTGAGCCGTCCTGATCGGAACTCTCCGAGCGCGTGCCATAGCGGGCACCGTGAACTTCGTCCTGCGGACGTTCGCCGCCGACCACCATGTCATCTCCGCCGCCGCCGTTAAAGACGATGCGGTGATCCGAGGTGAGCCCCGAGATGTCGACCGTGTCGTCGCCCGCGTCGCCATTGATGGTGATCGTCGAATAGGCGAGGCTCGTGCCCGAGAAATCGCCCACGATCTGGACCGTGTCGCCGCGCCGCGGATTCGCGCCGTCGGGCACGCCATTGCCGTTGTCCGCTGTCACGTCGAGAGTGTTGATCGTGATTTCCTCGATATTGGCAAGTTCCGCGATCACGACACCGTCGCGTGTGATGATAATCTCGGCGTTCGCGAGATTCTGAACCGCTATCCCCGCGTCAATCGCAGCAGCGAGCGTGTAGATCGCGAAGGTCTCGCGGGTGTTGTTGCCCGACACGACGAAGCGATCTCCCGCCGCCCCATTGGCGCCTCCATCCACGAAATCGCGACCGTCCGGGCGCTCTGGCCGATTGGGACGCTGGTTCGTTACCGTCCAGACGAAGGAGTCGTCGCCCGCCCCGCCGGTGATCGTGTCATTACCCTCGCGACCGTAGACCAAGGTGTCGTTGGTCGAGCCGCTCAGATCGATCGTATTGTCTCCGGCATCGCCGGTGACGATGTTGAGGGTCTCGGTGACCTGCGTCCCGGTGAGGTCGGTGGCACGGATCGTCGCGCTCAGCGTCTCGTTGTCGCCAAGCCCGCCCGCGACGCGAAGCTCATCGTTATTGGCGCCGCGAAGTCGCATCTCCGGCGAGCCTCCGACCAGTTCGTAGGTCGCCTGCCCGTCGAAAGGTACATCCGCGCTTAGCGTCGCGATAGTTCCGCCGCCACGGTTCCCGGTGGCGTTCATCATGATGTCGGACATCGGGTCCGCCGCGAGCGAGAGCATCTCGCCATTCGCGAACTTGGCGAATTCGACGCCGACGAGGATATCCACGCCATCGGTCGCGACCGGGTTCCCCTGGTTGTCGGTGCCGCTGCGAAGATCGGTGATCCGAACCGCCTGCTGGCCGTTCATCGCGATCAGCTCGATGCGGTAGTCGTCGCGGTTGCCGGTATAGAGCGCGGTGTCGGTGCCCTCCGCCCCGGTGTCGCCGAGGATGTGGCCCAGCGAGCCGTCCGAGAACACCACACGGGTGTCGCCGGTGCCGTACCAGTTCTCGATCCGGTTGACCTCGAACACCGACTGGTCGTGACGGTTGTCGCCGATCCAGTAGAGGTTCGAGTCCACGACCACGCTGTCGCCGAAGATGAAATCGGCCTGACCCGTGGTCTCGTCGCCCCCATCGCCCAGACCGGTCAGCTTGTCATCGCCGCCGCCGCCCACGAGATAGTTGTTCATCCCGTTGGAGCCGATGCCGTTCTCGTCCGCGCCGGTCAACTCGTCATTGTATTGCGAGCCCACGAGCCCTTCGAGGAAGGCATACTGGTCCATCAGGACCGACCCGGTCCCTGCGTTGTTCGAGGTCTGCAGGTTCGCGATCACGTTGATATAGGCGTCCTCGTAGGAGCCGATATCCATGTCGCCCTCTGTGCCGTCGCCGTTGAACTCGATCACCGGGTTGAGCTGCGCGGGGCTGTCGCCGTTGAGGCGGTCGCCATCGTTCGCGGTCGGGCCGAGGCCGCCTTCTAGCAGGTCGTTGCCCGAGCCGCCGTTGATGTTGTCGTCGCCGACGCCGCCGACCATCCAGTCCGCGCCGTTGCCGCCGAACATCTCGTCGACGCTGTCGCCGCCATCCATGTAGTCGTTGCCGTCACCGCCCATCATCAGGTCGGTGTCGCCCTCGCCATAGAGCCGGTCATCGCCGTCGTCGCCGAAGACCTCGTCGATGCCGTCGCCGCCATGGACCTCGTCATCGCCCTCGTTGCCATGCGCCGTATCGAGCACGCCGGGACCGGCGAAGATCGTGTCGTTGCCGAGTCCGCCAAGAATGAAGTCGTCGTTCTCGTAATCGGTGATGTAATCGTCGCCGTCGCCGCCATAGATATGATCGTTACCCTGCGCGCCTTCGATGCGGTCATTGCCTTCGTCGCCGTAGAGCACGTCATCGCCCAGAGCGCCGACGATGAAGTCGTCGCCGGAGAGGCCGATCACCGTGATATGGCCGTCATTGGCCGGACCGCCGGGGATGCTCTCTGTCAGCTGGACATTGTCGAAGAGCGTGTATTGGCCGGTGCCGTCGGTCTCGACCACGATGCTCAGGCCCAGGCCTGCGAGATCCGCGGGCACGGCATCGGTGCTCAGGGTCACCATGTCCCAGGCGTCGTCCGTTGTGACGTCGTCGTCATCGAGCGGCGGCGCGAAAACGGCGCTGGCCAACACGGTGCCATCCGAGGCCACCAGTTTGACCGTGCCGCCGGTCGCGACATAGCCGATCTTGTCGCCCACTTTGAGCGTCAGGGTGTAGACATTTCCCTCGACGAGCTCCGTGCCGGTGTCGGCCGTCATCGACGCATTGCGGCCAAGCTGGGCGACCTGCGTGCCTTCGGGCAGGAAGGGCACCGCAGCTTCGGTGGGAGCCCAGGTGCCGCCGGTGCCGTTGAGGGTCCAACCCTCGATCGCCCCGTTGAGATAGGTGCCGCGCGCATTGGTCGGGGCTCCCGCCGCGACCAGATCCTGCGCCTCGAAGCCACCATTCGCGAGCGCAACATCGCGCACCTCGTCGGGCAGTCGCTCCAGCGTCGCGTTGAAGTAGTCGTTGTCGTCATAGGCGTCATCGACACCCATCAGACCGTCGCGCGCATTGTCGTTAATGGTGCCCGCCGAGGTCTCGCCGTCGAGCACATAGGTGGCCGAGGGCGTCGCGAAGGCATCCGGGATATGCTCCAGCCCGGTGGTGCGCATGATCAGGTGGGCGAATTGCTCGCCTATGATCTGGTCGCCCAGATGGTGACCAACCGGCATCCGGTAGAGGTAATAGAACCGGTCGCCATCCTGCAGGCGCTGCGTGAAGTCCAGCATGATGAAGCTGAACGTCGTGCCAAGCGGGCCATCGAACATCGGCTGTTCGGCCAAGCCGCCGACCCAGAGGTCGATATCCCAGAAGCCCTGATCGCCCGAACCGCCCGAGAGCGTCCAGCCCTCGCCCGGAGTGTAAGTGGGCTCGCCCGAGCCGCGCATGAACATCAGCGCCGCGTCATGCATCGGATCGGAGGCATCGGCCGCCGCATCGAGGATCGCCTGCGCCGCCGCGCGGATCTGCCACAGCTCGCCCGTGCCCGCCTGATAGGCGTCGCGCGCCTCTTGCAGCTTGAACGTGCCCGCTTCGTCCCGGCCATAGGCCGCGATGAAGTTCACCAGCGATTCCGGGGTGCGCAGATGCGCGCCGAAATCTTCCCAGCTGTGATAGGGCGCGATGCCCGCGCCATTGGCGTTGTTCGAGGTATTCTGCATCAGCCCGTCGAAGACCTGCTGGCGCAGTTCGTTCAGCGTCGGCAGCCCGACATCGCGACCGCGCGCGATATTCAGCGCGGCCAGGTCGAGCGGCACGCCGACCAGCGATTGCTGCAGGGCCGCGGTGACGAATTCGTCCATCTCGTTGCCTTGCTGGGACAGCAGACCCGCAGCGATCCCGGATGCGCCGTAGGCGTCGAACTGATCGGGATTGAGGAAGACGTCGAAGAGCCCCCTTTCGACATAGGTCGGCACGTAGCCCGGCTCGCCCGGATGGACGCCGACGTCGTCAGTCACCGCGATCTGCACGGTCTCACGCAGTTGCGAGTGGCCTAGACGGAACACCGCCTGCGCGAATTCAAGGCTGATATTGAGGTTGATATCGGCCGAGTAGGACACGAATTCCGGCAGCGCCGGGTAGAGCGTCGTCATGTATTGATCGACCGCGACGTGGTTGTACTCGCTCTCGGTGATCAGACGTGCGGCCTGGTAGACGCGTTCGCCATCCCAGGTGAGGCTGTCCACGATGGCCTGCACAGCCACGTCGTCGGTCAGGTCGGTCCCGGCCCAGCTGTCGAAGGTCGCCTGATCGACATCCACCGCGAGCCAGCCCTCGTTGGCCGCGTCGGTCCCGTTCAGGCCACTGAGGTCACCGGTCTCGATCGCATCGCGGACCGCCGACATCATGATGTTATGGGCCTGGATGTTGTGCTCTTCGTGGAAGACGTGGTGGACCGAGGTGAGCGTGATGTTCTCGTTCACACGGCCGTCGCCCGAGACCTTGTGACGGGCCAGAAGCGCGTCGTCATAGGTGAAAGCGCCCGAATTCGGATCCGAGGCCGGGTTCAGCTCGTTGCCCTGGAAGTCGAGGCCCGGCGTCGCGCCATGCGCGATATCGATCAGGATCGGCTGGTTCGTCGTGCGCACTTCGCCGATATCAGCCGCCGCGCAATGGCCGTCCATTGCATCCTGCAGCGTCCAACGCACGAAGGGATCGTAGCCCGCGGCTTCCAGTTGCGCGTAGGAGTGGTAGGTCATGCCGTTGATATCGACGCCGTCAGGCGTCATCGCGAACATCTCGTCGATATCGGCGATGCTCTGATCCGAACGGAAGTGGAAATCCTGCTGCGGCGTGAAGTTCAGCCGACCGATCGCATCGGCGTTGATCCACGGGCAATCGAGCACATCCGTGTCGATCAGTTCGACGCCGATCCGCATCGCGTTGACCTTCATGTCGGCCCAGGTCGCAAGCTCGTCCTTACCCGTGACCTCCGTGCCATCGGGCGCGATTGCCGAGCCGTCCGAAACGTCGAGCGCCACGAGATTTCCATTCGCATCCTGGCGATGGACGATCCCGTCCTCGGATCCGGTGATCAGCCTGCCAGTGACGACGCCGTTGGCATCGTAGTGCCGCAGCAGCGCGTTGACCGACTCGTGCGAGCCGTAGGTCTGGCTCTGATCGATCATCAGGCCGGTATTGTTGTTGTAGAGCGGCGTGACACCCGGCAGCAGGTTGCCCTGATCGTCGAAATCCGTATCGGGGTTCGACAGTTTCCCGCGGCTCAGCATCATCATGTTCGAGACGCCGGGAATGTAAGACGGGTTCGTCGCGATCATCTCGGGAACGTTCGGCGTGGTCGCCGCATCCACGTAATCCGGGTTCGGCGCATACATCGGATCAACGTAGAGCGGATCGTTCGGGCTCAGCGGGATCATCACCACGCCGCCAGTCTTCTGGATGAAATCCAGCCCGTGATCGAAGAACTGACCGAAGGCCACGAACCATTCGTTATAGCTCACCCCGCCCAGCACGCCGGGATTCGGGATGAATGCGGTGGTGATATCGCCCACCACGGAGTTCGACACATCCACTGCCGAGCCGCCAAGCGCGTTCATCGCCGCGACCGCAGCCGGGTTGTAGTTCGGATCGGTCATGTCGACATTCGAGCTGCTGATCAGCTGCGAGATCAGGCGCGGCGTCGAATCCACCACGACAGAGCTGTTGAGGATATCCAGCGTCGAGCCATCGCTTGTGAACTGGTATTCCGGCTGCGCGTCCGACATCGCGGTCATCATCGACGTCGCATCGACGGTCGGCAGGTAGCCCGTTGCACCCGGTGCCACGCCGTTCGAGTCGGCCACGAACATCGAGGGCGACATCGACATCGGGTTGTCGACCAGCACCTGCTTCGAGGTCGGGACATAATCGAGATCGCCGGGCAGACGGCCCTCGCTATCGGGCAGCACCAGCGTCACCCACATCTTCTGCACGGTCGCATAAGAGGTGCCGTATTCCGGCTCGGTCGGGTGGTTTGTCATGAACATACGCAGGAACTCGGTATCGGCCTGCCCCCAATCGGGATGCACGTTGCCACCGCCGGTCCAGACGACGTTGCCGTTCTCATCGACGGTATAGCCGCCCGCGAGGTTGTTGTTGTGGCCCGACACTTCGCGCACCCCGTTCGGGTCGAGCGCGCTCGTCAGTCGCGAATAATCGTTCAGGATATTTGCCTGTTGCAGCAGATAATCGAGATCGGCTCCGGCCAGTTTGATCGTCATGGTAGCCCCCTAAGACCAATTCGGTCCGCGCATCGCGGTCCGTGTCACACCCATTGCCGAAGCTCGGTTCATAGGAGGCTGTGCGAGACGGCAAACACCCCTGCGCCGCATCTCTCGCCGACACCCCCACAAGCTCGGCGCTTTTCCTGTTTCCATGAGGCCATCGAATCGGGACGACGAAAATTGTCTTAGGTCCAACGCGATTTTCCCCTATGGTCGGGAACGCTCCTCGCCAAAGGACGCAAGGGAACATGGGACGAAGGTCTAAGAGCGATGCGACCAAGGTCGGGGATGTGGGGGCCCCGGACCGGGTGCAGCCGGTGCGCAACCCGCTGCGCTGGTTTCTGGGATTTTCGTTATCCCTTCAGTTTCTGGTGGGTCTGGGCCTGGTGCTGAGCCTCTTGCTGGCCTCGCTCGCCTATTGGATCAACAACCGCGCGACGACCCGGCTTCTCGACGCCTCTGCCGACACTGCCGCCTTCTACATGCAGAACCTTCTGCAGCCGCATGTTCAGGCGCTGGGCCGATCGGACGCGTTGCGCGCCGAAGATCTCGCCGCGCTGCACGCGCTCGCGGAGGGGTTTCGCAAACAGGGCAACTTCCTCGCCATCAAGATCTGGAGCCGCGAGGGCAAGCTGATCTTCGCGCCCGATGCAGGGCTTGGCCATGTGCTGCCCGACGACGAGATCTTCGAGGCTCTCAAGGGGAATGTCTTCGGAAGGTTTCCCGATCTCGAGGACGCGGCCCATGATGCCGAGCGCGCGCTGGGCGTGCATCTCTATGAAATCTATGCGCCGCTGCGCGACCTGGAGACCGGCACCATTCTTGCCGTCGGAGAATTTTATCAGAACGCCGATGTGGTCCGGGGCGCGCTGCTGACCTCCGCCAAGACGACATGGCTCTTTGTCGGGCCAGTCGCGATCATCGTCTTCACCATGCTGTTCCTGATCGTGCAGCGCGGCAGCCTGACGATCGAGCGCCAGACCGTCGAGCTCCGCCGCCAGTTCGCCGAGCGCGAGCGGCTGCTGCTCGGCAATTCGCAACTGCACCGCTCGATCGCCGAAGCCGCGCGGAATGCCGCCGATATCGACGAGCGCGCGAAACGTCGGATCGGCGCGGACCTGCATGACGGCGCCTGCCAGCTTCTCTCCTACCTGGTGCTGGAGATCGACCGGCTGGAGCATCTGATTCGTTCGCCCGGGGCGACCGATGAAGCGAAAGCGGCCGGGATTGTCTCGGAAATCAAAAAAGTTGCGCGCAAGACGATGGAGGAAATCCGTGCCATCTCGGGCGGATTGGTCGCGCCGCAATTCGACGCTGCGCCGACGCTGGCCGCGCTGGTCGAAACGCTCGCCACCGATCACCGCCGACGCACCGGTTTGGAGGTCACGCTTTCGCTCGCACCTGACGCTCCGGAACTGTCCGAGACGACGCGGCGCACCTTGGGCCGGATCGTGCAGGAAGCGCTGGCCAATGCCGCGCGACACGCTCCAGGCTCGACGCAGAAAATCAAAACCTATCAAGAGGATGGCGATTTCGTTCTGCGCATAAGCGACAGCGGCGCGGCCCCCGGCCACACCCCCCCGCAGGAGCGCGAATACCGCGAGGGCGGGCTTGGTCTGCCGGGGATGCAATTCCGGGCGCAATCGCTGGGAGGCACGCTCGAGTTCCGCTTGCTTGAGCCGCAGGGATCGGAGGTGATCTGCCGTATCCCGCTCGAACCGGAACGCCGCTGAAAGTGACGCAAAGGTAAACCCTTGGAGCTACGCCCATACACCGATGGGGCTAGATGATAAGCGTCTTTCTTTATTGTGTTTCTTCAAGACCTCTTCATTCTGGACGTCCGGGGGGAAGACGGATTTCGCGACAGTCCGGATGGCTTGGCCTTCACGCGTTGGGGAACGCGGTCGCGGGATCGTTCAAGGGGTATTTCGATGTCCGATTTTGTGCCGACGACGGCTTGTATTGTAGACGACCATCCAATTTTCCGGCAGGGGCTGTGCGCCGTGCTGCAGGACGCGCTCGATATCGACGTGCTCGATCAAGGCAGTTCCGCCATCGACGCGATCGAGCTTGCCCGGGCGCGACGGCCCGACGTGATGATCCTCGATCTCAGCATGCCCGGCGGCGGGTTGAACGCGCTTCGCAAGATCATCGATCACGACCCGTCCATGCAATGCATCCTGCTGACCGCCTGCGATGAGCCCGCCACCGCGATCGAAGCGATGAGCGCGGGGGCGAAGGGCTACATTCTCAAAGGGGTCGGCGTCTCGGAACTCCGGGCGGCAATCGACGCGATCCTGCACGGCGGCACATTCGTTTCGCCGAGCTTCGCGGCGGCGCTGCTGCAGGCGGCGCTTTCGGGGCAGGAAAAATCCGAGAGCGAGAGCCTGACCCACCGCGAGATGCAGGTGCTGCGCGAGTTGGAGCGCGGCAAGACCAACCGCGAAATCGCCAAGCGCCTCGCGATCAGCGAGAAGACGGTGAAGTTCTACATGACCAATATCATGCAGAAATACGGGGTGAAGAACCGGCTGGAGGCCGTGATCGCCCATCGTCAGGCGCATGAGCGTACGCCCTCGTCGCGCCCCTATTGAAGAGGCGGAGCGAAACCGCTCCGCCAGTCTTTCAGGTTACAGCGCGGTCCAGCCGCCATCGACCGAGATCGTGGTCCCGGTGATCTGCGCAGCCGCGTCCGAGCACAGGAACACGGCGGTGCCGCCGATCTGCTCGACCGTCGCGAATTCCTTCGACGGCTGGCGCGCGAGGATGACCTTCTCGATCACCTCTTCCTCGGTCATGTTGTATTCCTTCGCCGTGTCGGGGATCTGCGCCTCGACGAGCGGGGTCTTCACATAGCCCGGGCAGATCGCGTTGACGGTGATGTCTTCCTTCGCGGTCTCGAGCGCTGTGACCTTGGTCAGGCCCACGACGCCGTGCTTGGCCGAGACATAGGCCGATTTATAGGGCGACGCGGTCAGACCGTGCGCGGAGGCGATATTGACCACCCTGCCCCAACCCGCCTTGCGCATCATCGGCAGCGCGACGGCGGTGGTGTGGAAGGCCGAAGTCAGCATGATCGCGATGATCGCGTCCCACTTCTCGACCGGGAATTCCTCGATCGGCGAGACGTGCTGGATGCCAGCATTGTTCACGAGAATATCGCATTTGCCCGCCTGCTCGATCAGGGCGCGCGCTTCGGCACCTTTCGAGAGATCGGCCTTGATGTAGCGCGCGGTGACACCGAATTCCGATGCGATATCGGCGGCGAGCTTATGATCCTCGTCGCGGTCGGTGAAGGAGTTGATGACAATATCGGCGCCCGCGCGCGCGAGTTCGCGCGCGACCCCGAGACCGATCCCGGAATTCGACCCGGTAATGACGGCGGTTTTTCCCTGAAGCGACATGTTCTCTCCTTCGGTGACGTAAGTGACGGATTCGCCGGGATCATGCCGTGCCGCGCGTGCGAACGCCATGCTGCAAGCGCAATACCGCGTGAGATCGCGGTGAGGGCCTTGTTTTCTTGGGTAATGAGGTAAAAAAAGACGCCCGCGCTAGGGCGGGCGTCAAGTCATGAGGCAGGTTTCATACAGGCAAGAAACCTATCGAGCAGTGCATCCCTTATAAGCAATCCTGCGCCGCTCTCCAAGGGAAAAGTTTGCGCAGTTTCAAACCTCTCGCTAGCTTGGCGCCAATAAATGCAGGCAAGGCAGGGATTGTTAACATGACGAGATCGATGTTTTTCCATTTACTCGGCGGGGCTCTTTTCGGGCTCGCCCCTGTATTTACAGGGATCGCCGCCGCGGAGCCACAACCTGCGATTGCAATGTACGGCGAGCCTGCACTTCCTGCCGGCTTTACCCACCTGCCCTACGCCAATCCCGATGCCCCAAAGGGCGGCGAGATCAGATTTGGCGTGGCCGGCATGTTCGATTCGCTCAACCCGTGGATCCTGAACGGGAGACCGGCGGAAGGAATCAGCCGCTATGTCGCCGAATCGCTGATGGGCCGCTCGATGGACGAGCCTTTCACGCTCTACGGACTTCTCGCCGAATCGGTCGAGACCGACCCGGACCGCACTTGGGTGGAATTCACCCTGCGCCCGGAGGCCAAGTTCTCCGACGGCAACCCGGTGACGGTCGAGGATGTCATCTGGTCCTACAAGACGCTCGGGACCGAAGGCCATCCGCGCTATCAGAACGCCTGGTCGAAGGTCGAAAAGATCGAGAAGACCGGCGATCGCATGGTCCGCATCACCTTCAAACCCGAGGTGAAGGACCGCGAAATGGCGCTGATCATGGGGATGCGCCCGGTTCTCGAGAAGTCGCAATGGGAGGGGCACGACTTCGCCTCCACCACGAATATGGCTCCGATCGGCTCCGGCCCCTACGTCGTGGGCCGCGTCGATCCGGGCAAATATATCGAGCTGAAACGCAACCCCGATTACTGGGGGAAGGATCTGGGCTTCAACAAGGGCCGGAACAATTTCGATACGATCCGCTATGATTATTTCGGCGATGGCGGCGTCGTCTTCGAGGCCTTCAAGGGCGGCGAGACCGACAGCTACACCGAATGGAACGCGGCCGACTGGGGCCGGAACTACGACTTCCCGGCGGTGCAATCGGGCGACGTGATCAAATCCGAGATTCCGAACGGGCGTCCCTCGGGGATCAAGGGGCTGGTGATGAACACCCGCAACCCGGTTTTCGCGGATTGGCGGGTGCGTCAGGCGATGATCGACGCGTTCAACTTCGAATTCATCAACAAGACCATCAATGGCGGCGCGGAGCCGCGGATCTCGTCCTATTTCTCGAATTCCGAGCTGGGGATGGAGCACGGCGCCGCCGCAGGCAAGGTGAAGGCCCTGCTGGAGCCCTTCGCCGATCAGCTCCCGCCCGGCACGATCGACGGCTACAGCCTGCCTACGTCCGACGGCGGCGTGCGCAACCGCAAGAACATGCGCGCCGCCGCGAAGCTGCTGGAAGAGGCCGGCTGGCAGGTCGACAGCGATGGCGTTCTGAAGAAGGACGGCAAGCCCTTCACCTTCGAGATCGTGCTGCAACAGGGCGCGGCCGAGACGCAAAGCATCGTCGATATCTACACCGAGGCGCTCAAGAAGCTGGGTATCTTCCCGAAAGTGACCGTGATCGACGATGCGCAATACACACAGCGCACCAATTCCTATGATTTCGACATGGCGTGGTACTGGCGCGCTCTGTCACTGTCGCCCGGCAACGAGCAGAACCTCTACTGGGGCTCGAAAGGCGTGAACGAGCCCGGCTCGCGCAACTGGATGGGCATGAATTCCCCAGCCGCCGAGGCGATGGTGAAAGCCATGCTAGATGCGAAAAACCACGAGGATTTCGTCGCCGCGACCCGTGCTCTCGACCGGGTGTTGACTGCGGGCCGCTATGTCATTCCGATCTGGTACGCACCGGTTGACCGGATCGCCCATATCAAGCAGCTTCACTACCCTGAGAAGACCCCGCTATACGGGGCATGGCCGGGCTTCGAGCCCGATGTCTGGTGGTACGAAGAGGCAGGACAATGAAGAAACTCATCCTTCTGGCAGCGATCGCTGCGGCAATGGCGGGCTGCAACACGGTGGCCGGTGTGGGCGACGACATCTCGGGCGGTGCCCGTTCGGTGCAGGGCTGGTTCAGGTAACTCCCGGAATTCAACGCGATATGGAACCGCGCGAGCTATCTCGGCCTTGTGCCTTGCAAAGCCCCGCGCGCGTCCCTTTCTCAGTATGAGGGTCACCCGCGACACGAGCCGTGAAGAAAAGGATCAAAAGCGATGAAATGGCACCATATCGAGGAAAACTGGGCTGCATTTTACGAGGCTATCGTGGATCGGTGGCCGGATGCCGACGAGGCCGAGCTTGACGAGATCGACGGCGATCAGAAAGCCTTCATCCGCTATATCGCCGAGCTGACCGAACAGGAGCCCGCCGACGCGCGCGACGAAATTCGCGACTGGATGCGAGGCGAATTGCCCTCCGACGTGATCATGGACCCGACTCATGACGGTCACTCGATCGCGGCCTCGTCGAAATACGTCCCCGAAGGCGAGGACGAATATGACGACGACGCGCGCTTCGGCGACGACGAGGAAGAGGACGAGTAAGCTTAGCCCGCGCATAGGCGCGCAAACTTCACGTCACATGGGCGCTTTGCTCCCGCGCACGGTCGCACATGGTTAAAGTTGCAGGGGGCTCTGCCCCCGCTGCGTCGTGGCCCTTCCTCTGCGCTCCGGGCGTTCGGCGGGGCGTCCTTCCATTGGAAGGCAGCTCGTCCCACCCCAAGATAATTTCGCCAAGGCGAAGTCAGAGTGAAGGGCGCGCGTTCGGGCTTGCTCGGGCGCGCGCCGCGTCCTAGCTAGACGGCATGGATTCAGTTTACCGCACAGACCCGATCCCCGCCCCGCCGAGCGCCTTCAACATGGCCGCGCATGTTCTGGCGGCAGGCGCGGCGACCCCGGACAAGCTGGCGATGCAGATCGTGAAGCCTTCGGGCGCGCAGCGCTGGTCATATGGGCGGCTGACCGCGGCGGTGCGCGGTGCGGGAACGCTGTTGCTCGACGCGGGGCTGATACCCGGAGATCGCGTGATGCTGCGGCTGGGCAACGGTCCGGAATTTCCCATCGCTTTCGTTGGCGCCATCGCAGCCGGGCTGGTGCCGGTGCCGACATCGGCGCAGCTGACCGAGGCGGAGATTACCAAACTGGCGGGCGATCTCGATCCGGCGGCTGTCGTGGCGGGCGATGGGATAGCCCTGCCCGATCATCCGGCGCGCGCAATCCCCGCCGATATTCTGCGCAAGGCCGGGGACGCCGCCCCCTGCGACTACGCAATGGGCGATCCGAACCGCCTCGCCTATATGATCTTCACCTCCGGCACGGGCGGCTCGGCGCGCGCCGTGATGCATGCGCATCGCGCGATCTGGGCGCGGCAGATGATGTATCGCGGCTGGTATGGCATGGGGCCCGACGACCGTCTGATGCATGCAGGCGCCTTCAACTGGACCTATACGCTCGGCACCGGGCTGATGGACCCGTGGACACTAGGGGCCACCGCACTGATCCCGGCGGACGGGGTAGAGCCGCGCAGCCTGCCCCTGCTGCTCAAGCGCTTCGACGCGACGATCTTCGCCGCCGCTCCCGGGGTCTACCGGCAAATCCTGAAGCATCATGAGGCGCTATCGCTGCCGAAGCTACGCCATGGGCTGAGCGCGGGCGAGGCGCTGCCGGAGCCCACGCGCGCAGCCTGGATCGCGGCGACGGGCACCAGGGTCTATGAGGCGCTCGGCATGTCCGAATGCTCGACCTTCATCTCGAGCAGTCCGGACCATCCCGCGCCGCCCGGCACCTGCGGCTATCCGCAGGCGGGCCGTCATGTCGCCGTGCTGGACGAAGACGGGCAACCGGTGCCGCGCGGCGAGCCGGGGCAGCTGGCGATCCATGAAAGCGATCCGGGGCTCTATCTGGGCTATTGGAATGCGCCCGAAGAGACTGCGGCGCGCCGGATCGGCCCGTGGTTCGTCACCGGCGACACGGTCTCGATGGGCGAAGATGGTGCGATCACCTATCTCGGACGCGGCTATGATATGATGAATGCGGGCGGCTTCCGGGTCTCGCCGATCGAGGTCGAAGAGGTCATGCATGACTGCCCTGGCGCAGGCGACGTGGCCGCGGTCGAAATCGCGGTGAAAGTCGATGCAAGCGTCATCGCACTGGCCTATACCGGCGACGCCGGGGAAGAGACGCTGCGCGCCCATGCCGAGGCGCGGCTTGCACGCTACAAGCAGCCGCGCCTTTACGCCCATATCGCCGCCCTGCCCCGCAACCGCAACGGCAAGGTGCTGCGCTCGGAAATCCGCACCATGCTGCAACAGGAGGTCACCTCATGATCACGCTCGATATTTTCGCCGATCCCGTTTGCCCGTGGTGCTTCATCGGCAAGGCGCGGCTCGACCGGGCGCTCGCCCAACGCCCCGACCACCCGTTCCAGCGTGCGTGGCAGCCCTTCGAGCTGAACCCGACCATGCCGCCCGAGGGGATGGCGCGCGCCGATTACCTGCAGGCGAAGTTCGGTCAGGACGGGGCGGCGAAGATGCATGTGCAGCTGCTCGAGATCGCGGAGGCCGAGGGCTACGATTTCCACCCCGAGCGCGTCACCCATCAGCCGAACACCCGCAACGCGCATCGCCTGCTCTATTGGGCGGGGCTGGAAGAGCGGCAGGAAGAGGCGATGGAGGGGCTGCTGGCCGCACATTGGAGCGACGGGCGCAATATCGGCGACTCGACCGTGCTGTGTGAAGTGGCCGAGGCGGCGCGGATGGACCCGCGACTGGTGGAGCGGCTTCTGGCTTCGGATGCCGATATCGACACGATCGTCGCCAAGGAACAACATGCGCGCGAGCGTGGGATCAACGCGGTGCCCTCGGTCGTCGTCGCAAATGCTCATCTGGTGAGCGGCGCGCAACCGACCGAGCTGTGGCTGCAGGTCATCGACGAGCTGTCCGGCACACCGTCCGACGCGACCCAGCACTGACCGAGTTGTCCGGCGTCGCAGCCGCCGTCACTATCGCGTGAGCGCACAGGGGGCTGCGCGCCCGGCCCTCTGGCCAAATCGGCGCAGCTCCCTATGCTCGCGCTTCGAATAGATCCGACTCTCGGAAAGTCCCCCAGAATGTCCCACATCTCTGACGCGCCCCGGGCGCGCACGCCCCTTTCGCTGCCCGAACTGACGGTTATGCTCGCCTCCTTGATCGCGACGGTCGCCTTCTCGATCGACGCGATGCTGCCGGCACTGCCGCAGATCGCGGCAGAGTTGAGCCCCGACGCGGTCAACCGTGCGCAGCTGGTGCTGACCGCCTTCGTGCTGGGCATGGGCGTGGGCACGCTGTTCGCCGGGCCGATCTCGGATGCGCTGGGGCGGCGCAAGACCATCGCGGGGGGGATTGCGATCTACATGGTCGGTGCCTTCGTCGCCGCCCATGCGCAAAGCCTCGAAGCGCTTCTGGCGGCGCGGGTGCTGCAAGGGATCGGCGCATCGGGTCCGCGGATCACGGTGATGGCGCTGGTGCGCGACCTATTCGCCGGGCGCGAGATGGCGAAGATCACCTCATTCATCATGATGATCTTCATCCTCGTGCCGGCCGTCGCCCCCTCGATCGGCCAACTGGTGATCGCTCTCGCGGGCTGGCGCGGCGTATTCTGGGCCTTCATGGTCTTCGGCTGCGTCGGCGTGAGCTGGCTGATGATCCGCCAACCCGAAACGCTCGCTCCCGAGGATCGCCGACCGCTGAGCGTATCCAAGCTGCGCGCCGCGGCGCTGGAGGTGATCACCCATTCGGATGTGCGTCTCTATATCGTGACGATGACGCTGGGCTTCGGGCAGATGTTCGGCCTGCTGTCCACCGCGCAGCAGCTTTACGCGGCGCATGGCGTCACCGACACCTTCCCGATGTGGTTCGCGATCGGCGCGCTGCTCGCGGGCTCGGCCACGATCTTCAACGCGCGCTACGTGATGCGGCTGGGGATGCGCAAGATCGTCAAGGGGACCTATATCTCCCAGGTGGCGATCTCGACGGTGATGCTGGTGCTGGTGCTGCTCGGGTTCACTGACGGCGCGGCGGGTTTCCCGTTCATCTTCATCTACTCCGTCTCGGTCTTCGCGATGGCGGGCCTGACCTTCGGCAATCTCAACGCGCTGGCGCTGGAACATATGGGCCATATCGCGGGCATGGCGGCCTCCATCGTGTCGGCGATTTCGACCGTCGGCGCGGTGATCATCGCAGCCCCGGTGGGCCTGTCCTTCAACGGCACTGCGTTGCCGATGGTGATCGCGACGCTGACCTGCTCGAGCCTCGCCTGGTGGCTGATCCGCAAGACGCAGGAAACCGGCTGACGGGGCTTTACGCGCAGGTGCAAAAGCTACATATGCGCGCATCGCCCTTGTCACGGAGCCTCACCGATGTCGTCGCCCTATGCCCGCCCCGGGTTCTATGATGAGGCGCTCGCCAAGGGACGCCACCGCGACATCGTGGGCGGCCGCTGGGACGAGACGGGCCGCGCGCAGATGGCCGCGCTTCTGGATCACGGGCTGCGGCCCGATCATGTCCTTCTCGATATCGGTGCGGGGGCGTTGCGGCTGGGCTGCAAGGCGGTGCCCTATCTGGAGCCCGGCCATTACTGGGCCACGGATGCCTCGCGCGCACTGATGCTTGCGGGCTATGCGGCGGAGTTGGAGGCGCGCGACCGGCTCGATCCTATGCAGCTGGTCGAAGACGCGGATTTCGGTTTTGATGGCGTGACGGACACGATCACCCATGCCATCGCTTTCGGTGTCTTTCCGCATCTGGAAAGCGACGCGATTGCACATTGCTTCAACGGCTTGCGGCGCTTTGCTCAACTGGAGTGCCTGCTACTGACGGTATTCCTCGCCCCCGAAGGCGCTACGATCCACCGACAGAACGACGGCGTCGTCACCCACGCGACCCGCGCGCCCTATCACCTTTCGGAAGCCGCGCTCTACGCGATGGCGGAGGCGGCTGGCTGGCGCCTTATCCGCGACGACCGGATGCTGCCGCGCGGACAGGTGATGTTCCGCGCGGAGCCGCTCAGGCCTTCGTCTTCTTCGCCTCGATAACCTTCGAGGCCAGATCGCGGGCGATCGCAAAGGCGCCCTTGATCTTGTCCTTGTCGTTCTTCCAGTCGCGGCGAATGACCAGCTTGTTGTCCTTTACCTTGGCCAGATCGCGCTGTGCAGTCAGGAATTCCACGAGCCCCTGCGGGTTGGGGAACTTGTCGTTGTGGAACTGGACGGTCGCGCCCTTCGGCCCGGCGTCGAGCTTGGCGATCATCGCGCGTTTGCACATCGCCTTGATCCGGACGACCAGCAGCAGCGTGTTGACCTCTTTCGGCAGTTCGCCAAAGCGGTCGATCAGCTCGGCGGCGAACCCTTCCAGCTCGACCTTGGTGGTCAGGCTCGACAGGCGACGATAGAGACCGAGGCGCACGTCGAGATCGGGGATGTAGCTCTCGGGGATCATCACCGGCACGCCGAGATTGATCTGCGGCGACCAGTCGCCATCCGCCGTCTCGGTCAATTCGCCCGATTTCAGCTTCGAGATCGTCTCTTCCAGCATCGACTGATAGAGCTCGTAACCCACCTCGCGGATGTGTCCCGACTGTTCCTCGCCCAGCAGGTTGCCCGCGCCGCGCAGGTCCAAGTCCTGGCTCGCAAGGTTGAACCCGGCCCCGAGGCTGTCGAGCGAGCCCAGCAGACGCAGCCGTTTCTGCGCTTGTGGCGTCAGCGGCATGCGCGGCTTCGTCGTCAGGTAGCAATAGGCCCGTGTCTTCGCGCGGCCTACCCGGCCCCGTATCTGGTAAAGCTGGCTGAGGCCGAACATGTCGGCGCGATGAATTACCATCGTGTTCGCGGTCGGGATGTCGAGGCCACTTTCGACAATCGTCGTCGCCAGCAGAACGTCGTATTTGCCGTCGTAGAAGGCGTTCATCCGGTCGTCCAACTCGCCCGCGGCCATCTGCCCATGCGCCACGAGATATTTCACCTCCGGCACGTGGGTTTGCAGAAATTCCTCGATTTCGGGAAGATCGGAAATTCGCGGCACGACATAGAAGCTCTGCCCGCCCCGGTAATGCTCGCGCAGAAGCGCTTCGCGCACGGTGACCGTGTCGAATTCGGAGACATAGGTACGGATCGCAAGTCGGTCGACGGGCGGTGTGCCGATGATCGACAGGTCGCGCACCCCGGTCAAGGAGAGTTGCAGCGTGCGCGGGATCGGCGTCGCGGTCAGCGTCAGCACGTGGATCTCCGAGCGCATCTCTTTCAGGCGCTCTTTGTGCTGCACGCCGAAATGCTGCTCCTCGTCGATGACCAGCAGACCGAGATTGGCGAATTTCACCGATTTCGCCAGAACCGCATGGGTGCCGATCACGATATCGACCGTGCCGTCGCGCAGCCCCTCGCGGGTCTTCGTAGCCTCCTTGGCGGAGACGAAGCGGCTGAGCGGTTTCACATTCAGCGCGGTGCCCCGGAAGCGTTCGGCGAAGGTCTTGTAATGCTGGCGCGCAAGCAGCGTCGTCGGCGCGATCACCGCGACCTGCATGCCCGATTGCGCGGCGACGAAGGCCGCGCGCATCGCGACCTCGGTCTTGCCGAAGCCCACATCGCCCACGACGAGACGATCCATCGGCGTGCCCGATTTCAGATCGTCCACCACATCCTCGATCGCGCTCATCTGGTCGTCGGTCTCGGTATAGGGGAAGCGCGCGGCGAAGCTTTCCCACTCGTGATGCGGCGCTTCCAGAATGGGTGCGTGACGCAGGTGACGCTCTGCCGCGATCCGCATCAGCTTGTCGGCGATCTGGCGGATGCGTTCCTTCAGCTTGGCCTTCTTGGCCTGCCATGCGCCCCCGCCAAGCTTGTCGAGCAAGCCCTCCTCATGGCCGTAGCGGCTGAGCAGTTCAATATTCTCGACTGGCAGATAAAGGCGATCCCCGCCCGCATATTCCAAGAGCACGCATTCATGCGGCGCGCCAAGGGCCGTGACCGTCTCCAGCCCCTTGTAACGGCCCACCCCGTGATCGACATGGACGACCAGATCGCCGGGCGAGAGCGTCGTGTGTTCGGTCAGGAAGTTCTCGGCCTTGCGCTTGCGCCGCGGCTTCGAGACGAGCCGTTCGCCCAGCACGTCCTGTTCCGAGATCACGGTCATCTCGCCGCCGTCACGCGGGGCTTCGAACCCTTCGTCGAGCGGCCAGACCGTGAGGTTCACCCCCGGTCCGATCTCGCGCGCCGATCCGATCAGCTTCGCGCCGATCACGCCCTCGTCTTCCATCAGGCCCTTGAGGCGCTCACGTGCCCCCTCGGACCACGAGGCGATCACCACGGGACCATCGGCCAGACGCGCTTGAACATGGTCTTTCAACGCGCTGAACAGGCTGACGTTTTCCACCTTGCGCTCGGGCGCGAAATTGCGCCCGACGCGCCCGCCCGCATTCAGGATCCCGGGTCCGGGCGGTGCCGGGATCACCTGCAGGCGCAGCACGCGAAGCGGTTTCAACACCGCCTCCCAACTCTCTGGGTTCAAATACAAAAGCTGCGGCGGCGCGGGTTTGTAGACGGAGTCCAGCCGGTCGCGCCGGGTCATCGCTTCGCGCCGCGTGTCATACTGATCCGCGATGCCTTCCCAACGGCTTTCCTGCTGCGCCGCGATCTGGTCGTCGAGCATCACCGACGCATCGGGCAGATAGTCGAAGATGGTCTCGAGCTTTTCATGGAAGAAGCCCAACCAATGCTCCATCCCCGCCTGTTTGCGCCCTGCCGAAACCGCCTCGTAAAGCGGGTCTTCCGCACCACCCGAGCCGAATTCGATCCGGTAATTCTGCCGGAAGCGCGTGATCGCTGCCTCGTCGAGGATAACCTCGGAGACCGGCGCCAGCTCCACGCCTTTCAGTTTCTCGGTCGTACGCTGGCTGACCGGGTCGAAGCCACGCGCGTCGTCGAGCACATCGCCGAACAGATCGAGCCGCACCGGACCGCCCTCGCCGGGCGGGAAGATGTCGATGATGCCGCCGCGGATCGCGTAATCTCCGGGCTCGGACACGGTCGAGGCCTGCGAGAAGCCCATCCGGACGAGGAATTCGCGCAACGCCTGCTCGTCGATCCGCTTGCCGACCTGCGCGGTGAAGCTCGCGCCCGCCAGAACCTCGCGCGCGGGCACGCGCTGCATGGCAGCCGAAAGCGTCGTCAACAGAACGAACGGCCCGGGCATCCCCGAAGCCAGCGCGGCCAACGTCGCCATCCGCGTGGCGGAGATATCGGCATTGGGCGAGACGCGGTCGTAGGGCAGACAGTCCCAGGCCGGGAAGTCCAGCACCGTCGCCTCGGGCGCAAAGAACGCAAGTGCCCCGCGCATGGCCGCCAGACGGCGATCGTCGCGCGCGACATGGATGACCGACTTGCCCTTGGCAAGTTCCTTGGCCAGCAAGGCGGCGTCGAACCCTTCCGGGGCGCCCGAGAGAAGAAAATGCTCCATAGCCAAGCGAGGTATCCGGCCTGTCTCCGGTGTCAAGTTGCTTCGCGCGTCAAACCAGCATCGAGGCGAGAAGGTTCTGATACATTCCCCAGAGCGCGCTCACGATGATCGCGACCACGCCGATCGCCTGCACGTTCACCCGGTGGCGCGAGAGTGCCTTGATCGCAATCGCCGGGTCATGCGCAAGCGTGGGCTCTGCATCGAGTTTATGCGCCAGTCGCAGGCTCAAGCCGAACACGGCCATCATCGGCACCAGCAGCAGAGCGAAAGCCTGCGCCGTCTCCGAGCCGTAGATGAACCCGGTGATGATGAGAAAGCTCAACATGAAGGGGATGGTGATCGACATCGAGAACCCGGCATCGCGCCGGATGCGGTTCAGCCGCCGTGCGCTCAGCGCCGTCATCGCGGCCAGATCCTGACCCGCGTCGCCGCCCTTGCGGCGCGCGCGGATCACCATGTCCCACGGCACGCCCAACACCCAATGCGAGGCCGAAGACCAGACTGCGGCCAAGGCGATCCAATACCACAGGTTGGAAAAGCTGCGCAGGTCGATCAGCCGCGCGATCGTGTCGAAAACTTCCAAGCCCCTCGCCCTCGTTCTTCCGGGTCGTCGTGTCGCGCCCCCTCCTGACGATGCATAGACCAGCCCAGCCCCGAGCGGAAGCCCGCGCGGATCTGCCGCGCTTGCCTGTTACATCGATCCGTGGCACCCATTTTGCCCGAGCCAGAGGAGCCAGCCGATGAACCCGATCCTTCCGCCCTTCCCCCACACCCGTTTGCGCCGGATGCGCCGCACTGCAGCGCTTCGCGATCTGGCACAGGAACACCGGTTGAGCGTGAAGGACATGATCTGGCCGATCTTCATCACCGACGTGCCGGGCGCGGATGTCGAAGTGCCCTCGATGCCGGGCGTCGTGCGCCGCACGCTGGAGGGTGCGGTGCGCGCCGCCGAAGAGGCCGCAAAGCTTGGCATCCCAGCGATCTGCCTCTTTCCCTATACCGATCCGGCAGTGAAGACCGAGACCTGCGAAGAGGCCTGGAACCCCGAGAACATCACCAACCGGGTGATCCGCGCGATCAAGGCAGAGGTGCCCGAGATCGCGATCATGACCGATATCGCGCTCGACCCCTACAATGCGAACGGCCATGACGGGCTGGTGC
This sequence comes from Thioclava nitratireducens, assembly GCF_001940525.2. Taxonomy (NCBI): domain Bacteria; kingdom Pseudomonadati; phylum Pseudomonadota; class Alphaproteobacteria; order Rhodobacterales; family Paracoccaceae; genus Thioclava; species Thioclava nitratireducens. Next base: position 2,220,957 of record NZ_CP019437.1, on the reverse strand, counting down.
GCGACGGGGTTATCCTCAACGATGAAACCGTTGAATGTCTTGTGAAAATGGGGATCGCGCAGGCCGAAGCCGGGGCCGATATCCTCGGGCCTTCGGACATGATGGACGGGCGCATCACGGCGCTGCGCTCGGCGCTCGAAGGCGCGGGTCATTCGGACGTGACGATACTCAGCTATGCCGCGAAATATGCCTCCGGCTTCTACGGGCCGTTCCGCGACGCGGTCGGTGCCACCGGTGCGCTCAAGGGCGACAAGAAGACCTACCAGATGAACCCCGGTAATTCCGACGAGGCGATCCGGCTGGTCGCGCGCGATCTCTCCGAGGGCGCGGATATGGTCATGGTGAAGCCGGGGATGCCCTATCTCGACATCTGCCACCGCGTGAAAGAGCAATTCGGCGTACCGACCTATGCCTATCAGGTGTCGGGCGAATACGCGATGATCATGGCGGCGGTGAAGAACGGCTGGCTCGACCACGAGAAGGTCATGCTCGAAAGCCTGATGAGCTTCCGCCGCGCGGGCTGCGATGGCGTGCTCACCTACTTCGCGCCGGAGGCCGCGAAACTGCTCGGTAACGGCTGAGCAGGGTCTTGCCACTTCGGCGTGAATTGGCTCAAGAAGAAGTGACAAAGCGGGTTCCCTCGTCTATTAATTGTGCCAAGCGGTCGTAATAAGACCAATCAGCCCGGCGCGAGATCGGGCATATCGAGCGGAGCGACAGACATGACGAAACTTTCCAGACGGACCCTTCTGGCGATGGGCGGTGCGGGGCTCGGCCTTGCGGCCTGCGGCAACGGCGTGGGCAGCGCAGGCAGTGCCAAGCTGGACGCGCGGGTCGACGCCACACGGAACTACCTTCTGACGAAATATCCCGGCACCCGCGATCTCGAGAACAAATCGGTGGGCGTGCTCTGGATGCCGCTGATGACCGAGGCGGGCTTCGGCGTAGGTGGGGCTTTCGGGCGCGGCGCATTGCGGATCAACAACGTGACGGTCGATTACTACGCGGCGGCAGCGGCGAGTTTCGGTCTGCAGATCGGCGCACAGCAATATGCCCATGCCCTGTTCTTTATGACGCCCGAGGCGCTGTCCAGCTTCCGCCGCGGCGATGGCTGGCAACTGGGCGCGGATGCGCGCTACGCGGTGCCGGATCAGGGCGGCGCGATTTCGGCCTCCACGCTGACCTCGACCGCGCCGATCATCGCGCTGGTCTTCGGCCAGGCCGGTCTGATGGCGGGCGCGACGCTCGCGGGCACCAAGTATACCCGGATCATTCCGTAAAATCTGCCGCTTAGACTGCTTCCTTAAAGCCAAACATAAAGAAAGCCCCGCAGATTGATGATCTTGCGGGGCTTTTCATGATTGCGGGCGCATAACGGATCAACCGCCGAGGATCACCCGCACATAGTTGCGAGTCTCGCGATACGGCGGAATGCCGTTATGTTTCGCGACCGCCTCCGGCCCAGCGTTATAGGCCGCGAGCGCCAGCCGCCAGCTTCCGAAGCGATCATACATCATCTTCAGGTAGCGCGCGCCGCCCTCGAGGTTCTGCGCCGGATCGCGCGGGTTCACGCCCAGTTTCGCGGCGGTCGCGGGCATCAGCTGTGCCAGCCCCATCGCCCCCTTGTGCGAGCGCGCCTGCGGGTTCCAGCCGCTCTCCTGCTGTACGAGCCGCAGAAACAGGTCGGTCGGGATGCCGTGGCGCGAGGCCACCGATTTCGCGGTGTTGATATACTGGCCGCGATACTTGCCGTTGTAGCGTGGAACGCTCTCGGCACTGGCCGTCTGGGTCAGCTTGCCGCCGGGTCGCAGCCGCGAGGAATGTTCGTATTGCTGGGCTGCGCGCGTGTCGAGGATGTTGGTCTGGTTTCGGAACAGCATCGCACGCGATTTCGAAGAGTTACCCTGGAGCCTCAGCCCCTCTGCCTGGGCGCTCATCGGGCCCGTCATCACCGTTGCCGCGGCAATCGCCGCAAGCCCGAGAATTCCGATCGTCCTACGCATCGGCCCCTTACCATTCACTGTCCATATTTTCGGGGCCAAACTATAAAGAAATCGGCAAAAAGTTAAAGGAAAACGCCGAATGCCTCGGCAATCTCCCGCCGACTCGCTTCCCTAACGTCAGATTGCGCGTGCCTGTTGCGCTTTCGCATCAGCCTTGATGGGGCCGTGAAACAGCTCCTCCACGAAGATCGAGACAAGCTGGGAGCGGCCCGAGACCCCCGCTTTGCGGTAGACTGAATTGAGGTGGGATTTCACCGTCGCCTCGCTCGATCCGCGAAAGGAGGCGGTCTCCGAGACCGAGAACCCTTTGATGGTGAAGGCCGCCACATCGGCCTCTGCGGGCGTGAGCCCCCATTGGTCAAACTGCGCGCCCATCATCTCGGCCATCGCGCCCTGTGCGGCCCCGATGGTGCGATCCGCGCGCGCCTGACGGCGCAGGAGCGCCCAGAGCACCGTCGCCTCAACGACGATCCCCGCGATAAGGCCGAGATTGGCGAACAGCTCCATGTTGAGATCCACCGTGAACCGTCCGGCTTCGCGGATGTCGTTGAACACGTCTGCCACGAAGAGAGCGGCACAGGCCGTCTGGAATAAGATGAGGGCGACCAATGCGCCCTCTTTCGTCCAGACCGAGACTCGCGCTCGCGATATCGCCATGGGCGTTTACCCTCTGTTGCTGCGGAACACCTTCTTACCGGTGATCATCGCGCGCGCAAGGTTCACGCGCAACCGACGGCTCTCAAAGACGACGGCGGCGATATGGGCGGCGATCGAAACCTCGGCCCAGTTGACGGCCAGTTCATGCACTTCCTTGGGCCATTTCACGCCCCAATAGGCGTCAGTCGTCATCAGGTAGCCCGAGCCCGCGATGACCAGAAGCGTGATCAAAAGATTGTAGATCATCAGCGCGCCGAGTGGCGAATGGCCCAGATGCGCGTGCCGCCGCCCCGTCGCCATATCGCGCAGCTGCGTCAGCGCGCCGGTGGGCGATGGCGGGAAATCCTTGAACTTCGCATGACGCGTCCCGAACACCCCCCAGAGGATGCGCGCGATCACGAGCCCCGCGACCGTGTAGCCGATCCAGTGATGCAGATCGTTCTTCGGCGAGGTGAAGAAGGCGTTGGCGGTAAAGAGGCCCGCGATCGACCAGTGGAACACCCGGACGAACGGGTCCCAGACGCTATGCGCGCCAACGGGCGGCGGTTCTGCGTGAGACGTTTCATGCGACGGAAGATCGGTAAAGCTCGCGTCTTCGATGGCCATGATCGGGCCCTCCTGCTGCTTTCGGGAAAGACTGGCGTGAAGAGGACGGGCCGATCGTGCCGGCCCGTCCCCGAGGATCGGATCAGTTGCTGTCCGAACGCTTCACCTGCTTGAGGTTCGAGTCGAAGAAGAGTTTGGCGCGCTTGCCGTCCTTCATCGCGTAAACCTCGATATAGCCGCCATCCGTTTCCATGCTGCGAACCTGGTATCCCTGATCTTTCAGCTCGGCTGCGAGCTTCTGCTCTTGTGCCGGGGCCACGTCGCCTTCGCCACCTTCGGCGAGTGCGGGGAGAGTGGAAGCAGCGGCAATCGTAGCGCTCGCGGCGATCAGCATCAGGTATTTCATGGGGTATCTCCTCATGGGATATGGGTTTGCTCGACCGGATCGGGCGGGGTCGTCCCCGGGTGCCGTCCGGCTCGTGCAGACCTGGGGCAAACCCGGACCGCCAGCTATCGACGCAAGGTTGGAAATGCGGTGCCGAAATCGCTCTCAAACCAAAGATGCACGCGGGATTTCGCCGCTTTCCGTCACGGTTGAGCGAAGCTTCGCCCCTAGGCTCCAGCGGGGCTCTGCTCTATACCCTTTGGGACCAATTCTAGAATCGCAGGCGGAGGCAATATGGCAGGCAGCGTCAACAAGGTCATTCTGATCGGCAATCTGGGGCGCGACCCAGAGGTGCGGACCTTCTCGAACGGCGGCAAGGTGTGCAACCTGCGCATCGCCACCTCCGAGACGTGGCGCGACCGCAATACCGGCGAGCGCAAGGAGCGCACCGAATGGCATTCGGTCGCGATCTTCTCGGAGCCGCTGGCGAAAGTGGCCGAGCAATATCTGCGCAAAGGCTCGAAGGTCTATATCGAAGGCCAGCTCGAAACCCGCAAATGGCAGGACCAGAACGGTCAGGACCGCTACTCGACCGAGGTCGTGCTGCGCCCCTATCGCTCGGAACTGACCATGCTCGACGGGCCTGGCGGCTCGGGCGGCGGTCAGGGCGGCGGTGGCGGTGGCTACGGCGGCCCGTCCTCGGGTGGCGGCGGCTACGATGACGGCGGCGGCTATGGCGGCCCGTCCTCGGGCGGCGGCGGCGGCGGTGGCCGCTCGGATTTCGACGACGAGATCCCGTTCTAAGCCAGAAACAAGAAAGGCCCCCGGTTCGGGGGCCTTTGCTTTTTGAAGCTATCGGAATCCGGGGAAGTCGCGCGCCTGCGCCCTGCCCTTTATTTCGCGGCGGTTTCGCCATCCAGAAGCGGGCGCAGATCCGAGGCGATCACGCGCTCTGTCAGCGGTCCGGCAAAGCGATAGAGCACCTTGCCCGCGCCATCGATCACGAAAGTCTCGGGCACGCCGTAGACGCCCCAATTCAGCGCCATCTTCCCTTTCGGATCGGCCCCGAGTTCGGCGAAGGGGTTGCCCATCTCGCTGAGGAAACCCTGCGCCTTGGCGGTCTTGTCCTTGTAGTTGACCCCATAGATCGGAATGCCTTCGTCCGAGAGCGCTTCGAGGTTGGGATGCTCCACCCGGCAGGGCGCGCACCACGAGGCCCAGAAATTCACCAGCTTGACCTTGCCGTCCTTCAGATCGGCATCGGTGAAGGGTTTGAAATCGCCCAGCGGTTCGAGTTGCACCGGCGGTGCGGGCTTGCCCGCAAAGGCGGTGGGGATTTGCGTCGGATTCTCGCGCTGCATCCCCACATAAGCCGCACCAACAAATCCGACGACCACGATCAATGGCAATAGCATCAGCGGCTTAACCATGTGCGCCCCCTTTCCGGCGGGCCTCGGCCTCGGTCAGTTGACGTTTCACCTTCGCGCCCCGCATCAGCGAGACGACGACGATCAGCACCAGAAGCACGACCGTCGAGGCCCAGGCGATATTGACGGTGTAGGTGTAGGATTTGGTGGACGGGTCCACGAGGACGACGCCGCCCTCGGTGACGGTGCCGCCTTGTTCGGTCGTATCACTCATGCCATGCGCTCACGTTGCTGGATGGCGCCCAGACGGCGCGCGCGGACCTCGGTGCGGGTGCGGATCAGCACCAGCGCGAGGAAGAAGAAGATGAACCCGGCCATGCAGAGAAGCAGCGGGAACCAGTAGACATCCGCGATGTGCTGCTCGGAATCCATCGAGAGCGTCGCCCCCTGATGCAGGCCCTGGTTCCAGAAATTCGCCGCATAGCGCGAGAGCACCGCGAAGACCCCGCCGACCAGGCTGAGCACGCCGGTCAGATCGGCGGCCGTATCGGGGTTCTCGACCGCGGCCCAGAGCGCGATATAGCCGAGATAGAACAGGAACAGGATCAGGAACGAGGTCAGTCGCGGATCCCATTCCCACCAGGTACCCCACATCGGCTGGCCCCAGACCGCGCCGGTGATCAGCGCAATCAGCGTCATCACCGCGCCTATCGGCGCCGCGGCCTTGGCGGCCAGCGCCGAGACATGGTGGCGCCGGATCAGCCAGATCAGCGAGGTCACGACCATCATCACCCAGATGTTGATCGCCATCATCGCGGCGGGAACATGGACATAGATCACCTTCACCGAGCCGCCGAAATTCTCGGCGGCCGGGACGAAGAAATAGCCCCAGACCAGCCCGACGATCAGCGTGATCGCAGCAATTCCCACCGTCCAGGGCAGGACCTTGTCCGTGGTCTTCATGAATTTGACGGGGTTGGCGTATTCCCAGATCGACATCTTGTTGTTCTGCTCACCTTCTGGCCAGGTTGGCTCTTCCTATCATGGGATGCGCGCGGGAAGCCCTAGCGCAGATTGACGCGGATCGCGGCGGCCGAGGCGAAGGGCACGAGCGCGATCGTCGCCGCCGTGATCCCGGCGAGCATCAGAAGCGGTGTCTCGGTGTTCATCCCCTCGGCGCCACGGCGCACGAGCTCCGCCCCGAAGATGAGGGTCGGCACGTAGAATGGCAAGACCAGCAGCGACAACAAAAGTCCTCCGCGCTTCAGCCCGACGGTCAGCGCGGCCCCGAACGTGCCCAGAACCGAAAGCGCGGGCGTGCCCAGAAGAAGCGAAACCACCATCCAGACATGCGCCCCTTGCGGCAGATGCAGCAAGATCCCGAAGATCGGCGCCGCGACGACCAGCGGAAGCCCGGTCGTGATCCAATGCGCAAGCGCCTTGATCGAGACCACCCCTTCCAGCGGCACAGGCGCGGTGACCAGCAGATCGAGCGAGCCATCCTCGTAATCGAGCGCGAAGATCCGGTCGAGCGAGAGCAGGCAAGCCAGAAGTGCTCCGACCCACAGGATCCCCGGCGCGATCCGCGCGAGGATTTTCCCCTCGGGGCCGACGCCGAAAGGCACCAGCGTCACCACGATCAGGAAAAACGCGAGCCCGAGCCCGAAGCCGCCACCTGCGCGTACCGCGAGGCGCAGGTCTCGCATCAGAAGTGCGATCATGTCCGGCCTCCTGCGCGAGCCAAGGGGGCGCTGCCCCCTTCGCGGCTGCGCCGCTCATCCCCCGGGATATTTCGGCCAAGCCGAAACAACGCGCAGCTGCCTTCGCCTTGGTTCAAATATCCCCGCCGGAGGCTCCCGACCGCGCCTATAGCGCGCCGCGCGATCATAGGAAAGCCTCGTCGAAGGCGCCCTGCATCCCGCCCTCTTCCGGCATCTTGGCCTTGAAGGGCGTCAGGTCGAGGACCTTCGCCTCGTCCAGCCCAAGATCGATATGGGTCGCGATCAGCGCCGCTCCGCCGCCCGCGAGATGGCCGCGCACGGCCTCGGCGAACAGCGCGACGGAGGCCGTGTCGAGCGAGACGGTCGGCTCATCCAGCACCCAGATCGGGCGCCCGGTCACCAGAAGACGCGCAAGCCCGAGGCGGCGTTTCTGCCCCGCCGACAAGCTATGCGCAGGCCGTGTCTCGAGGCTTTTGAGATTCATCCGCGCCAGTGCCGGCTCGATATCGCGGGACGCATAGACCGACGCCCAGAAGCCGAGGTTCTCGCGCACGGTCAGCGTCGATTTCAGCCCGTCGGAATGGGCGGCATAGGCCATGCTTTCCGGCGGCACCGAGACTGTCCCCGCCAGCGCCGGTTGCAGCCCCGCCAAGGTGCGCAGGAGCGTCGTCTTGCCGACCCCGTTGGGACCGCGCAGCACTAGCGCATGACCGGCGTCGAGCGTGAAGCTCAGGTCTTCCAGCACCGGAAGCCCCCCGCGCGACACTGCGAGCCCGTCGACCGACAGCATGCTCATTCAGGCGTCTCGGAGGCGTCGGGTTTTTCCGGCATCGCGATCAGCGCGCAGCCGACGCGGCGGCCTTCGGACAGCAGCACGTTATAGGTACGCGCCGCCGACGGCGTGGCCATGCCCTCGCACATTAGTCCCTCGGCCTCCAGTTCGGCCACGAGGTCCTTCGGCAGATGGGCGATCTCATCGCCGGTGCCGATGAACAGCACGTCGAGCTTTCCTGCGAGCGCGAGCAGCGGCGCGCGGTCGTCCAGACCGCCCCAGCTGCCCATCTCCTCTCCCGAGACCCAGATCGAGCCTCGCGTGACCTCTCCGGCGACGCGGAAAAATCCCGGCCCGTAACCGTCGATCGGCAGCGAGGCCCCGAAATTGGCTTCAGTCAGTAGCGACATCCGTTTTGTCGAAGAACTTCTCCGAGGGGTCCTTCTTCTCCTTGTTGCGGTCCAGCCCGATGAACAGGACGATGTTCTTTGCGACATAGACCGAGGAATAGGTACCCACGATCACGCCCCATGTCATCGCGAAGACGAAGTTGCGGATCACGTCGCCGCCCAGAACGAGCAGCGAAATCAGCGCCAGCAGCGTGGTGCCCGAGGTCATCACGGTGCGCGACAGCGTCTCGTTGACCGAGAGGTTCATCACCTCGCGCAGCGGCATCTTCTTGTATTTCACAAGGTTCTCGCGAAGACGGTCGAAGACGACGACGGTATCGTTGATCGAGTAGCCGAGGATCGTCAGCAGCGCCGCGATGATCGACAGGTCGAACTTGATCTGGAACAGCGCGAATATGCCCACGGTAACGGTCACGTCGTGGATCAGCGCCGCGACGGCGCCGACCGAGAACTGCCACTCGAACCGCAGCCAGATATAGACGAGGATCGCGGCGACCGCGGCCAGAACCGACCAGATCGCGGTCCAGATCAGCTCGCCCGAGACTTTCGGGCCGATCGACTCGGTCGCGACGATCTTGATGTCCTTGTTCACCGTTTTCAGCGAGTCCAGCACCTTGGCCTGGGTCTCGGGGCTGATCGCTTCCTGCCCGTCCTGCGCCTGGATGCGGATCGTGACGACCTTCTGATCGGCGCGGAAGTTGGGATCATAGACCTGCGTGATCAGCACGTCGCCCAGACCGAGCGGCGCGATGGCCGAGCGATAGGCGCCGATGTCGACCGGTTCGGTCTGGTCGGCCTCGGTGCGGATCGTGGTGCCGCCCCGGAAGTCGATGCCGAGGTTCAGACCCATGGTCAGCACGAGCACGATCGAGGCCAGCACCATGACGACGGAGAAGCCGAAGGTCGCGACCTGATGCTTGAAGAAGTCGAAGTTGGTCTTTTCGGGAACCAGTTTCAGACGGAATGCCATGTCTCGATCTCCCTTAAAGAACCAGTTCGCGGGGACGACGGCGCGCGAACCAGAGGCTCACGAACAGCCGCGTCACCCAGATCGCGGTGAAGACCGAGGTGATAATCCCGATCAGGAAGGTGACGGCGAAGCCCCGCACCGGGCCCGCGCCCAGCACGAAGAGGATCACCGCGGTGAGGAAGGTGGTCACGTTGGCGTCGATGATCGCCGACATCGCGCGCTCGTAACCCAGTTCGATCGCTCTGGCGGCTTTCGCCTTTTGCTGATTGCGCAGCTCCTCGCGGATACGTTCGAACACGAGCACGTTGGCATCGACCGCGGTCCCCATTGTCAGCACGATCCCAGCGATACCGGGCAGCGTCAACGTGCCGCCGATTGCCGACATGATCGCGAAGATCAGCGCGATGTTGATCCCCAGCGCCAGCGAGGCGAAGACGCCGAACGTGCCGTAGGAGGCGATCATGAAGACCACCACGAGCACCGCGCCCACGGCCGCCGCCATCTTGCCCGCGGCGATCGAATCCGCGCCGAGTTCCGGGCCGATAGTCCGCTCTTCGAGGAAATTCATCGAAGCAGGCAGCGCGCCGGCGCGCAGCAACAGCGCGAGATCGGTCGCCTCTTTCACCGTGAAGCGGCCGGTGATGATGCCCGAGCCGCCCGCGATATGCGATTGGATCGTCGGGGCCGAGATCACCTTCTTGTCAAGCACGATGGCGAAGGGCTTGCCGATATTGTTTTGCGTGTAATCGCCGAAGGTGCGCGCCGCGCTCGCGTTGAAGCGGAAGGCCACCGCCGGATAGCCGTTCTGATCGGTATCGGGGCGCGCGTCCGTCAGGTCCTCACCGGTCACGACCGGAACACTGTCGAGGATGTAGTAGAGGCCCTTCTGGTCGGCCGAGGGCAGGATTTCCTGATCCGAGCCCACGGCTTCATTCGGGTTCGAGCTGGTGCCGATCACCGAGTTGAAGGTCAGTTTCGCCGTGGTGCCGATCAGCTGCTTGATCTCCTGCGCGGAGCTCGCGCCCGGCACCTGAATCAGGATGCGGTCGGAGCCTTCGCGCACGATCGTCGGTTCACGGGTGCCAGCGGCGTCGATCCGGCGGCGCACGATCTCGAGCGATTGCTGCATCGTGCGGTCGTCGGTCGCGGCTTTCTCGGCATCCGAGAGCTGCACGATCAGCTGGTTGCCCTGGGTGGTGATCGCGAGCGTCTTCTGACCCACGCCGGTCAGCGAGGAGACCGGGTTGTTCAGCGTCTCGGCGATCTTCTGGGCTTCGGCGATCTGGTCGGCATTGCCGATCTGGATGCGCAGAACGCCGGGATCGGCGTTGAGCCGACGGATCGAGCCGAGCGTCCCGCGTTCGGCGGCGAGCGCCTTGCGGAACTCGGGCCAGAGGGCATCGACGCGGGCCTTGTAGACCTCGTCGACATTGACCTCGGCCAGAAGCTGCGCGCCGCCGCGCAGATCGAGACCGAGGTTCACGATGTCGGAAGGCAGCCAGTCGGGCCAGCCCGCGCGCGCGGCCTGCTGATCGGGCGTCAGGGCCTGGCCCTTCGCAGCGGCGGCAACGGCATCGTTATGCCCCTCCACCCGGTTGTAAAAGATGTTCGGCGCGGCAAAGACGAGCCCGATCACAACGACGATCAGGATCAGCACGCGCTTCCACAGCGAAATATGCAACATGGGGGACGGGCCTTATATGGCTTATTCGGAGGTCTTGGCGGGTTCGGTGCGCGAGAGAACCTGCACGATGGTCGATTTCACAACGCGGACCTTCACGCCCTGCGCGATCTCGACTTCGACTTCGCCGTCTTCTTTAAGATGGGTGACTTTGCCGAGGATACCGCCCTGGGTCACGACCTGATCACCGCGGCGCAGCGCCTCGAGCATCGCCTTGTGCTCCTTGGCTTTTTTCTGCTGCGGACGGATCAGCAGGAAATACATGATCACGAAGATCAGGATCAGGGGAAGGAACTGGCCGAACGCGGCGGCGGGGTTGCTGGCGCCACCGGCGGCCTGCGCGAGAGCGGGGGTCACGAACATGATCTATGGTCCTTTGTCATGGGCCTTGGGGGCATGACGCCCCGGTTGTCGGCGCGCACCCTATCCGTGGCCCTGAGGCTTGGCAAGGCGAAGCGGCCCCGGCACGCGCGTCCTCACGTCGCGTTGACGGGGCGAAAGAAGGCGCGCAGCGCCGGGTCGTCGCCCGGTCGCGACAAAGAGCAACGGAAACGGTGTGCGGCCCGCGTCGCGAAAGGGAGACACTCGACGCGGAAAGAGGGGCTCTGCCCCGTTCCTGCGGAGCGTCCCCGGAATACCTGCACCTAGGGGAAAGGGCACCCGGTGGCCTTCAGGCCAGCGGCAAGGCGCGCTCGGCCAGACGTGCGAGCAGCGATGCGCCCACCGGCGCCGCCTCGTCGTTGAAATCGAAGCGCGGATGGTGGAGCCCCGCCCCCTCGCCGGTGCCCATGAACAGATAGGCGCCGGGCCGCGCGGCCAGCATATAGGCGAAATCCTCGGCGCCCATTTCACGCGGAGCATCGGTGACCACGCGCTCGGGGCCCGCGATTTCACTTGCGACCTCCGCGGCGAAGCCGGTCTCGTCAGGGTCGTTCACGGTGGGCGGATAGCCACGTTCGTATTCGATCTCGACGCTGACACCGTGCGCCGCCGCGATACCTTCGCAGATCTCGTGGATCCGTTTCTCGGCCAGATCGCGGATTTCCGGCTCGAAGCAGCGAATCGTCGCAGTGAGAAAGCCGCTTTCGGGGATGATGTTGAGCGCGGTGCCCGCGTGGATCTGCGTTACCGAGATAACGAGCGCATCTCCCGCGCCCACGTTGCGCGCGACCACCGTCTGCAGCGAGGAGACGATCGCCGAGAGCGCCGGGATCGGATCGATGCAACCCTGCGGTGTCGCCGCATGGCCGCCGCGCCCCGTCACCGTCACGCGGACCTCGTCGACCGACGCAAGATAGGGACCGGGCGTGGTGTAGAAATGCCCGAAAGGCAGCCCCGGCGCATTGTGGATCGCGTAGACGCGCGAGATGTAGAAGCGCTCCATCACGCCGTCCTCGACCATCGCCTCGGCGCCGCCGCCGTCTTCCTCGGCGGGCTGGAAAATCAGCGCGACGGTCCCGGCGAATTTTCGGGTCTCGGCGAGATAGGCTGCCGCGCCCAGAAGCATCGCCGTATGCCCGTCATGCCCGCAGGCATGCATCTTGCCTGGGGTTTCCGAGGCATAGTCCGCATGGGTTTCCTCGGTGATCGGCAGAGCGTCCATGTCGGCCCGCAGGCCCACGGTCGGGCCCGCGCCCTGCCCCCTTATCAGCGCCACAATACCGGTCTCGGCGATGCCCTCATGGATCTCGTCCACCCCGATCTCACGCAGCCGGGCCGCGACATAGGCCGAGGTTTCGTGCAGCGCGAAGCGCAGCTCGGGATGGCGATGCAGCCAGTGCCGCCATTCGGTCATTTGCGGGCCGAGATCGGCGATACGGTTGAGAACGGGCATAGTGGACTTCCCCTTGCGGGCTGGTTAGGCCAGAGGCATTCGCATGGCAGGAGGCAAGCTGCAATGGCCAAACCCGACGATGCCCTGATCTTTGACGATACGGGAGACGCCGCGCATCAGTTCACCCGGCTGACCGCGATCATGGAATGCCTGCGCGATCCCGAGACCGGCTGCCCGTGGGATCTGGAGCAGGATTTTGCCTCCATCGCGCCCTACACGATCGAGGAAGCCCATGAAGTCGCCGATGCGATCGCGCGCGAGGCTTGGGCGGAATTGCCCGGAGAGCTGGGCGATCTCGCGCTGCAGGTGGTCTATCACGCGCAGATGGCGTCCGAGGACGGGCGTTTCGACATCTCCGATGTGCTGCGCGCGATCAACGCCAAGATGGTGGCACGCCATCCGCATGTCTTCGGGTCGGAGAGCCGCGAGAAATCCGCCGAACAACAGACCGCCGATTGGGAAGCGATCAAGGCGGCCGAGCGCAAGGCTGCAGGCAAATCCGAGCGTGTCGGTGTTCTGGACGGGGTCGCCTTGGGTCTGCCCGCGCTGACGCGTGCGATCAAGCTGCAGAACCGCGCGGCCCGTGTTGGGTTCGACTGGCCTTCGACCGACGAGGTTCTGGACAAGATCGTCGAGGAGGCGCGCGAGTTGGAAGAGGCGCGCGACGAATTGGGGCCGGAGGAACTGGCCGAGGAATATGGCGATCTGCTGTTCGTGATGGTCAATCTGGGGCGGCATCTGGGGCTGGACCCGGAGGCGTCCCTGCGCGCGGCCAATCTGAAATTCACCAATCGGTTCAATCATATCGAGCGCGAACTTGAAGCGCGTGGGAAAGCGCCCAAGGACAGCGATCTGGCCGAGATGGATGCGCTCTGGAACGACGCTAAGGCGCGCAAGATCAAGTGACGGAGGGGGCGCTGCCCCCGCGCATTCGCGCCCCCAGGGATATTTTCAGCAAGCCCGAAGAGACTTAGAGGAACGCTTTGCGCAGCATGTTCAGCGCGACGAGCATAAGAAAACCCGCGAAGACACGCTTGAGCTTCCTGGGATCGAGCTTATGCGCCAGCGCTGCGCCCAGGGGGGCGGTGAGCGTGGTCATCGCGATAACGATCAGGAAGGCGGGGATGTTGACCGCGCCGATCGAGTAAGGCGGCGCGTCGGGGACCGGGGTCAGCAGGAAGCCGATCGCCGAGGGCAGCGCGATGGTCACGCCGAAGCCTGCCGAGGTTGCGACCGCGCGGTGGATCGGGATGCCATGCAGCGTCTGCATCGGCGTACCGATCGACCCGCCCCCGATGCCCAGAAGCACCGAGAGGAACCCCATCAGCGGGCCGAACCACGCGCGGAAGATGCCACCCGGCAGCCCGTCCGAAATCCGCCAGCTCTGTTTCCCGAACATCATGTAGCAGGCGATCAGCAGCACCATGACCGCGAAGATGATCTGCATGGTCGAAGAGCGCAGTTGATGCACCACCAGCACCCCGATGATCGCACCGATGGCGATTGGGACGACCCATTGCTTGAGGATGTCCCAGTCGACCGCGCCCTTGCGGTTATGGGCCATGACCGAGCGGATCGAGGTCACGATGATCGTGGCCAGAGAGGTTGCGACGCAGACTTGCATAAGATCGCTCGACCCGTAGCCCAACCCGCTGAAAAGATAGAAGAACGCGGGCACGAGGACGATCCCGCCGCCGACGCCCAGAAGCCCCGCCAGAACGCCTGCGAACGCCCCCACTGCCATCAGGATCAGGACGAGCGGCGCGAGCGTAGCGAAATCGGGCATGTCGGGAAATCTCCTTGGGTTCCGCTCAGTTAACCCGTTCACGTACCGCTGACAACGCACTCTCGAAAAGTTCAACCCCGGCACCGTCGCGGGTCGCGCCTTCCGAGAGAATCTGCCGGAAGCGCCGCGCGCCGGGCTTGCCGTGGAACAGGCCCAGCATGTGGCGGGTGATCTGGTGCAGCCTGCCGCCGCGCTCGAGATGGCGCGCGATATAGGGGATCATCGCCTGCGCCACATCGAACGGATCGCGCGCCTCGCCCTGCCCCCAGATGCGCTGATCGGCGGCGCCGAGCACCTCCATCGGCTGGTGATAGGCCGCGCGGCCCACCATCACCCCGTCGAGCCCTTGCGCGAGTTCCGCCTCGGCCGCGGCGAGATCTTTGATACCGCCATTGATCGACAGGTGAAGCTGCGGATAGGCCGCCTTCATCGCGTGGACGAGCGGGTAATCGAGCGGCGGGATCTCACGGTTGTCCTTGGGCGAAAGGCCTTGCAGCCACGCTTTGCGCGCATGGATCGTGATCCGGGTCACGCCTGCGGCGGCGACTTTCTCGATGAATTCCGGCAGCACTTCCTGCGGGTCTTGGTCATCCACCCCGATGCGGCATTTCACCGTGACTTCAACCGGTTGCGCGGCGATCATCGCGGCGCAGCACTCCGCCACCAGATCGGGCGTCTTCATCAAGACGGCGCCGAAGGCCCCGGACTGCACGCGATCCGACGGGCAGCCGCAGTTGAGGTTGATCTCGTCGTATCCGAAATCCGCACCGACCTGCGCCGCCTCGGCCAGTTCCTTGGCATCCGAGCCACCCAGCTGCAGCGCCACCGGATGCTCGGCATCGTCGAACCCCAGCAGCCGCTCCCGGTCGCCGTGAATCACTGCGGGTGCGGTCACCATCTCGGTGTATAGCAGCGCATTGCGGCTGATCTGACGGTGGAAGTAGCGGCAATGGCGGTCGGTCCAGTCCATCATTGGGGCCACGCTTAGCCGCGCGGCACGGGCGAGCGCCAAAATCCCTTGTTTATTGGCGTTTTTCGATTCGGGCTTCATTCTGATTTGCTCCGATTTCGTCCGGTTTCGCGCGATTTTTCAAAAAAGTGCTACACCGTGTAGCACTCGAGAAGTGCGTGTAGCACCGCGCGCCTGCGATTTCCATGCGGCCATCTCCGGCTACAGGTTTGACCTCATTCGCCAAGCGCGCGGACCACCGCTAAGCCCATGAGAGAGACGGCATCCGATACGCCGCCACATCCCGAAAACCTCAAATAACAACTTAGTTCGAGGAACATCTCATGGGCTCGATCACCCAACGCAAGAGCAAGAAAGACGGAATCCGCTATACCGCTCAAATCCGCAAGAAACAGGGCGGGAAGGTCGTCGTCGATATCGCAAAAACCTTTGGGAAGAAGACGAGCGCCAAGGCCTGGATGCAGCGCATGGAGGCGGAGATCGAAAGCTACAGCAGCCTGGACGCGTTTGTGTCTGCGCGAAACGCCCGGAATGCCCGCGCTGATACGACAGGGATCGCGGTCATTGAAGCCTATCTGAAAGCGCATAGAGAAGAGCCGCAGAAGACCAAGCTTCAATATTTGAAGATGCTGAAGCGGTTTCCGATTGCAAAAAAGGACTGGCGCTTTCTGACGACAGCAGACTTCATCAAATTTGGAGAGGATCTTTTCAACGGCGTTCGTCCTGAACCGATCGACATCGATGCAGCTTCGACAGAAGACTTCATCGAGAAACCTCGCAAGCCACAAACGGTTGCAAACATTCTCTCTCACATGGGACCACTTCTGCAACACGGGGGCACCATCCTGGGCGAGAAGCTTCCTTATGAAGCCTTCTATGAAGCACGCGAAACTTTGAAATTTTTGGGGATAGTTTCGCGTTCAGGAAAGCGCGAGCGGCGACCGTCTCTTGACGAGCTCGACAAGCTCATGAAGTTCTTTTTCGAACGCAACCGCGCTGATAGCCGATGCGTTCCCATGCATCTGATCATTCTCTTTCAGATTATCGGCTGCAGACGCCTGAGCGAAACTACGCGCATGCGATGGTGCGACTATGAACACGAAAACGGTCAACTATTGATCCGAGACATGACCTGCCCCCCGCGGGATCCCTCAACGTAGTGTAGAGTCTGCGCCAACTCTGAAGGAGCAGACGAATGCGAAAAAGCCGTTTCACCGAGGCGCAGATTATTGGGATGATCAAGGAGCAGGAGGCAGGCATGCCGACAGCTGATGTGTGCCGCAGGCATGGCCTCAGCCCGGCGACCTTTTACAAGTTCAAGGCCAAGTATGGTGGCATGGAGCTCTCCGAGGCAGCCAGGCTGAAGGCGCTCGAAGACGAAAACGCCAAGCTCAAACGTCTGTTGGCCGACACCATGCTCGACAACGTGGTTCTGAAGGATCTGCTGGGAAAGAACTGACGACATTGACCAGGCGGCGAGAGGCGGCGCTCAGGGCGATGCGGGATCATGACATCTCGCAGCGTCGGGCCTGCCAGCTTGTCGGTGTCGACCCCAAGACGGTCCGGCGCACACGCCCGCCGGACTGCCCCGAGATCCGCGAGGAGATGAAGGAGATCGCCGGGAAGCGGCGCCGGTTTGGCTATCGCCGGATCGGCATCCTGCTTGAGCGCAAGGGCATGACCATGAACCACAAGAAGCTGTATCGGCTCTATCGCGAGGAAGGGCTATCGGTGAAGCGACGGCGTGGACGCAAGCGGGCTCGCGGGTCACGCACGCCGATGCCTGCGGCGGCGCATCCCAATGCGCGCTGGTCGCTCGACTTCCTGGCGGACAGCTTCGGCGCCTCGCGCAAGTTCCGTATTTTGGCCGTGATCGACGATTGTTGCAGAGAGAACCTGTGCCTGGTCGCCGATACCAGTATATCGGGCAAGCGTGTTGCCCGTGAACTCGATGCGCTGGTGCGGATCTACGGAAAGCCTGCTTGCATTGTCAGCGACAACGGGACGGAGTTCACCAGCCGGGCCATCCTGAGATGGGCCGACCAGAACGCCATTCCCTGGCACTACATCGACCCCGGCAAGCCGCAGCAGAACGCGTTCATCGAGTCCTTCAACGGAAGCCTGCGCGACGAATTATTAAACGAGGAGATCTTCGACACACTGGACGATGCCCGGCGCAAGTTGGCGCTCTGGCGCTACGACTACAACGCCGTCAGACCGCACTCGTCTCTGGGAAACCAGACGCCGCTCGAAGCGCGCCGGACGCTTGAGCAATTTGAGGGCTCCGCGCCCGGCGCGCTTGCCCACAACAACCGATCCGACTACCAATCTCAAACCTGCAGACTCTCGTTATGAACGAGGGCCCCAAGGGGGGCAGGTCACTTGGGGTGGGTATTTCATGCCGTCCTCTACTCAGCTGAAATCGTAATCACTGTAGTTAGTTAAGTGTAAATAATCGGTTAAAACGCCGAAAACTCCCGTGCAGCGAACCGGTGTTTCGACCCGAAGACTAATTTTGCAATACTTCACTGTATGACTGAGTGCGTCGCAATTCAGCGCTTGCGCGGTTTCGAGCTTGCGAAAGATCCCAGCGCGTGAAGCGAGCCGACGACAGTCCTCGATCCCTGTGGAGCCAAATGTGGCCATTCGCGGTGCTTGGCTCGAACGGCAGCTTAGGGCCGCGAATGCCAAGTTGCCCGCCATGTAGGCTGGCCCTGGCCGCTGCGGCGCCGCATGCGGATCTTGCGGCCATCCGGATGAAACGCACAGATGACTGGTCAGCGTCGAATGACCGGTCTGCAGCTGCTAAATGAGGGTGCGCTCCATGAAGTAGACATGGTTTCGCCATTTGTCCGGAAAACCCGTGGGATGCGGAATATCCGAGAAGCCGGCCGCTTCATACATCGCTCTCGCGTGAGTCAGCCAATTTGCAGAGGAAAAAAATACCTTGCGGTAGCCGTCTGCTATTAGCTGCTCAAACATGTGCTCCAGCATCTTCTGCCCAAGTCCGTGGCCCCGGCCGCTCTCGCTCACGAACATTCGATTGAACTCTGCGAGGCCTGCTTCCTTTGCCGCTTCACGATACATCACGCACCCAACGGCTTGCCCATCCACCGACCCGATGATGATGCCGCCACCGGGCCGCTCATGGAGCGTTGGCAATCTCTGCACAATCGCCTCGAATTTCATGGGGTCCATCGGGTTGTCGGCCCCGCGCGGCCAATCGCTCGGGTAGTGGCGCCAATGCCAATCCAGCCATTCCCGGCACAACTTCTGGGCAACTTCGAAATCACCAGGATCTTCTGCCATCCGAACCGAAACATCCGACATGCATGGCTCCTCGTCGGCCCATTTCAACTTTCGACGGTGCCGTTCTTGTTGCACGATGTCAACTTTGAGGCAGTCGTGCAGCGGAGTTCCACGACGTCGGATGGTGTGACGGGATTGTTCGCGAACGCGCCCAAACGCGGAAATGCGCACGTAGCGAGCATCAAGGCGGCAGAGGCGAACGGCAGCGGCGTCCGCTCAGCTGACCTCCGCCGGAACCAGTTTGCTGCGCAAGGGGCAGATGACCGGTTCGGTGACGCTGCGCCGCAGCGGTGCGCCTTGGGATCAATGGCCGGTTTGGGCCGACAGCGATCATAAGATATCTGCATCATGACGCCTATGGCTGTCGGGATTTCGCACCTTTTGGCGTCATTTGACGAGCTTTCGCAGATACGCTCTCGAACATAACCCCGATAAATGTTTGGAGGTGTCTGTGCGAAGGTCGCGCGTTGCTATCTGCTGTCGAGATTTGACGAAGTGCTTTGTGCGAAGCTTCCTCATGCTTCGAGTTCATCGTCGCAATCCCATTCGAACTCGAAGCCATGCCGATGAGCGAGCCATTCCTTTGCGTCGTGCGGATTTATTCGGACGGATCCAAACACACAACGCGTTGGAAGACCGTCCTCAATCCAGCGTTCAATCGTGCGGACTCCAAAACCGCACGCGTGTGCCAGCTCAGGTTTTGTCTTCAAGGGGGTTCGATAGCGTTCTCGCGACTCGCCTTTAGGGATGGGGCCGCGTTCGCAGGCCCAGACGTCCTCCCAGGTCAAACGAAGCGAACGATTGACCCGGCTCGCATGAAGGTCACCGGATTTGATACGGCGGGCTACCGTGGAATTTGACAATCCGTAGTGACGGGCGACTTGCTCGATCGTCAGCATCTTTCTCTCCCGATGTTCAAACAGGAAGGAGATAGACCCTTTCATGGCGCCGCCGAAAAACGCGCCTTAGCTATTTGCTCGGTCGAGGCTGTTGAATCAACAGGCAATCCCCAATCGAAATGCTGTTCGAGAGCAGACGCAAAACAACTCGCTAAGTGTTCTGCGCCAACGCTTCGGCTTGCTTCAGGACCAATTGGACGGCCTCGGCCTGCAAGTCAGGCGGATACCCGTATTTGCGAAGAATGCGCTTCACAGACACCCGCATCTTGGCGCGCACATCTTCCCGTTGCCACCAGTCGACGCCAGAATTTTCGCGCACGGACCGAACCAACTCGGCAGCGATGACCTTCAGCTGCTCGTTCTTCAAAACTTCGACTGCACTCTCATTCTGAGCGAGTGCGTCGTAGAAGCTGCGCTCGGCCTCCGACAGATCATCATTCGGTTGCGCCTTGAGCTCATGCGCCAAACCGATGAGTTCCTGGATGACCTGCAAGGCATCGACGCTGCGGTTATGATAGCGCGCAATCGCATCGGTCAGCCGCTCCGAGAACTTCTGGTTCTGCACGACATTACCACGGGTCCGCGCCGCGATTTCTCCATTCAGAAGCTTCTTCAACGCCTCGACGGCAAGGTTTTTGTGCTTCATCCCTTGGATTTCGGCCAGGAACGCTTCGGAAAGAACGCTGATATCGGGACGGTCAAAACCGCAAGCTTCGAGAATGTCGACGACTTCGGTCGAAGCAACTGCGCGGTTGAGGAGCTGTTCTATCGCGAAATCCGACGAGCCGCGGCCGCTCGAGCCACCGGTGACATCGAATTTCTGAAGCGCCGCGCGCACAGCGAGGAAGAATGCCACCTCTTCCGCGTGGGACTTTGCCTCAGGGGCCCCCGAGGCGAGCTTGAAGGCTTTGGCGAGCGCTGCAACGGCGTCGAAATAGCGCTTGCCGAACTCCTTGGTCCCTTCATCGGCCTCTTCGCGTGCGTGGCGCAAAATATGATCGGTCGCCGCTGGCAGGATACTGAGCCGCTCACTTGCCGAACCGCCGAGCACGCCCGCGTAATCGAAACCATGAAAGAGCGCGCGCGCGACATCCAACGCGCTCATGAAAGCCGCGACAGCCTCGCGTTCGTCGATACCCGTTTGCGCCTGGTCTCCCTGCGAGTAATGGGCCAAGGCTTTCTTCAGGTCGGCAGCCAAACCGATATAGTCGACGACGAGCCCGGCGGGCTTGCCTGCAAACACACGGTTTACCCGTGCGATGGCCTGCATCAACCCGTGTCCCTTCATCGGCTTGTCGACGTAGAGCGTATGCATGCAGGGCGCGTCAAAGCCGGTCAGCCACATGTCGCGCACAATCACGAGCTTTAGCGGATCCTGGGTATCCTTGTAGCGTTTGCGCAGGGCTTCGAGTTTCGATTTACTGCGGATATGCGGTTGAAAAGGCTGAGGATCGGTCGCGTTCCCGGTCATCACAACCTTCACAGCGCCGGTTTCGTCGTCTTCGCTGTGCCAATCGGGGCGCGCTGCGACGATACGTTCGTAAACCTCTACGCAAATTCTGCGGCTCATGCAGACGATCATTGCCTTGCCGTCGATGGCCTCAAGCCGAGCGTCGAAATGCGCGAGTATATCGGCGACGACCACATCGAGACGCGGCCCCGCCCCGACCAGCTTTTCAACCTGAGACCACTTGCGTGCGGCTTCTCCAGCCTCGGTCTCGGCCAAGCCTTCGGTCGCCTCGTCGAACTCCTCGTCAAGGCTTTCGCGAAATTCATCCGCTATTTCGACGCGCGCAACGCGACCTTCATAGAAAATCGGGACTGTCGCGCCATCCGCAACTGCCTGTGCGATGTCATAGATATCAATGTAGTCGCCAAAGACGGACCGCGTATTAGCACCAACCAACTCGACGGGTGTGCCCGTGAAAGCAACGTAGACCGCGTTCGGCAAGGCAGACCGCAGGTGATGAGCCAAACCATGACGCATCTCGCCTGTCTTGCGATCGATCTTGGCTTCGAACCCGTATTGCGTGCGATGCGCCTCATCGACCATAACGATGACGTTCGAACGGTCGGTCAGCTCAGGGAATTCCTTTCCACGCTCAGGACGGAACTTCTGAATCGTCGAAAAGACGATCCCGCCGACCTCGCGGTTCAGAAGATCTTTCAGATCGTCGATGCTGTCGGCCTGAACTGGATCCTCGCCGAGCAGATCGCGGCAACGACCGAACGTCGCGAAAAGCTGACTATCAAGGTCATTGCGATCCGTCAGAACGAGAAGGGTTGGGTTCTCGAGCTCGGACAGATGCATGGCGCGCCCGGCAAGAAAGGTCATCAGGAGTGACTTTCCCGAACCTTGCGTGTGCCAGATGACCCCACCCTTTCCATCGTCTCCGCGCGCAGAGAGGATCGACGCCATCGCCTTTCGCACGGCATGATACTGGTGATAGCCTGCGGCCTTCTTTATCGGCCCTTTGCCCTCATCCTCGAAGACGGTGAACCAGCGCAGCATTTCCAGCACCACCGGCCGCTGCAACAACCCATCCGTCAAGGTATTGAGCGCGAGCGCCTCGTTCTCTGGCATGATGGTATCACCATCAATCGTGCGCCACCGCATGAAGCGATCAAACCCAGCAGAGAGCGTGCCGTAGCGCGCATTTATACCATCCGAAATCACCGAGAAAAGCGATGTCCGGAACAGGTTTGGAATGTCCGACTTGTAGGTTTCGACCTGATTGAAGGCGGCCTCAAGGTCAGCCCCTTCTGTTCCTTTCAACTCAACTACGATCAACGGCAGACCGTTGAGATAAAGGACAACATCAGGGATGCGCGGCTTTCGTCCGACCATGTCGACCTGGTTGAAAGCGTGCCAAGCGTTTTCCTGATCCTCCCAGTCCACCAGACGAGCACGATCATGACGCTCTTCTCCCCCGTGAACGTAGGTGACCGGCACGCCATCGGTAATCAGCCCGTGGAGACGTCGGTTCTCTGCCATGAGATCACCAACGAACTTCTCGTCATGCACGCGCGCAATGACCTCTTGAACCGCACCGTCCGGCAACTCCGGGTTCAAACGTCGCACGGCTTTCTCGAACACCTTACGCAGGATCGCTTCGTGAAAGCTTCGACGCTCCGGATCTCGTTTTTCGGGCGAAATTTCGGCGCCGGAGGCAGTGACATAGCCCAGGCCCGCCAGCTTCTCCATCATCGCGTCTTCGAGATCGCTTTCCGAGAGCCACGCCATCAGAGCTTTGCCTCGCCAGCCTTCAACCGACGGTTCAGATCAGCCAGATCCCCCGAAAACGCCTCTTCGATCTTCTCATAGGTATCGCCCAACCATTGGATCATCTCGGGCCAATTCTCTTCCGAAAAGCCGTCAAACGGGTGCCGTGTCTGAATGAGGGCTCGATTCAGGCCTTCCTTCCGGTCCCACTCCAAAGACGCTCCGAATTTTTCTTCGATACTCTCGCGTTTTTCAAGCAGCTGGTCGAAAAGCCATTTGTTTTCGGCCTTTTCTGGGCGCTGCAGAACAATTTCTACGCGCGCTTCGGTCTGCGAGAAAACCAGAGAAAGCGGACAGCCTGATATCCCCGTGCCGCAGCTGATCCAGTTCTCGCGGGATGGGCCAACGCTTTGGAATCGCTGGCTTCCACGCGTCCCAAGTTGTTCAAGCGCCTTTGTCCAGAATGCCAAGCGCAGAGTATGGCTACGCCGCTGCGCACCCTTAGCCGATTTTTCCTCGCTGTCCTTCTCGGCCATCTTGATCATATAATCGGCGGCCTCGGGTGTCGGGATCACCTGCTGCAGGTCGACGAAGATTTCTTCGTCGAACTTGTAGGGCACCACCTTGATACAGCGCGCGTCGATCTGGTGCTCGCGCAACCAAAGCACCGTCGCAGTCACCTCGCGCCGGAAATTCGCGGCGATGAACACCACGCGTTGGTTAGTGCCGTCATTCAGCACGACTTCATCGAGCGTGTCCTCCCCGAGGAATTCACAGATCGCCCCCGCAGCGTCTCCGCCGCCCTGCTTGTCGAGATATTGCTGATAGACGCCGACGATCTCGGCCTTCTTCAGGCTCGAGCAATAGGCCGCGTATTTCAGGGCCTGCCAGACGACATCGCGCCCGGAATCGTCGAGCTTGTTCTCGATAACCACCAGCTGCCCGTTCCGATCGAGCGCCAACAGATCGAGTCGCTCGCGCGTCCCGTCGAACCCGTCGAACTCCTTCTGGATGATCAGCAGCCCCTCCTCGCCCTCACTCATCGCCTCGCATAGCGCATCGGGCATCGAGGCTAACCATTCCTGTAGATGCTCCCGCTCCCGAAATCCCACCTCGGAGAAACTCGTGCGCTCGAGTTTGCGCAGGCGGTTTGCGGAACGGTCGATCTGGAACATCAAACTTCTCGAATTTTGGAAAAATCTATGTGTGCAACGCCTTGAAGCTGCCTTTCAACAAGGAGATCGGTGAGTCCGGTTGCTCCTTCAGACAACATATCAACCCAGTCTGGGCGTCTTTTTGCTGGAATAAAAGTCTGAGCTTCTTCCCCATCCGGCAGCGCAGCGCTTTTGGCAATCTCATTCATTGCACCTTTGGGCCTGCATGGCTGTCCAATACTGAAAAAGCGATGCCAAGGAACCATCCCTGGCTTAATCGCGTCCAATTTCTCCGAGGTAGCGTGTTTCATGAACTGAGCGGTCGTCACTGCACACCCCCAACAATCACGTCCGAAGAAGTCAGGCTGACGCGAGGGGCCAAAAAGAGAGCTATTACGGACGTCGGGATGGTTATAAAGAACGTAGATCGGGTTACTGCCCATTGCTCGGTCGATGAGATCTTGGATCTGACGGTCTCCAGGCTTGAAGCCACCGTATCTCCCATCTTTGATCGGGTTGTCTTTGTAGAGCTTCTTCGCCTGAACTCGAAAGCTGGCCATGCACCCGCCTGGCCCCTCGAAGAACCATTCCCAGTCTGCCCCCTCCGCTTCGATAACGACTTCTTCGGCTTCTGCCTCCACCCCGCCGGGCGCAACGCCTTTTGTCTTTCGAACTCGGCCACCCTCCTGAGCCTTGGAAAACATACGAACGCTCAATCCGAGTGGTGATAGCTTCCGAGCCATCTCCAGTAGAAGCACCTCGGTTATCGTTTCTTCCTGCAATGACAATCCGAACTGGTGCGCTGCGGATTGCTCTTTCCAGACCCACCCCGCGAGCTGGCGCATGTAGACTCGAAAATCTCCAGACGTCAGCGTCATACAACCTCCTCAACCTGTTTCTCGGCATCGCGGATGCGGAGTTCGCCGGACATGAGGCGGGGGAGCAGGGCGTCTCGGAGGGCAGCGAGGTTCGCGCTCTCGGCGCAGAGCCCCGCAACCCGATCAAACCATGTTCCGGCGAGGTCGCGGAATGCGCTCCGGACCGGGTCTGGTGCGACGACGCATGGTAGCGGCCGGAAATTCTTCTTCGAAATCTCCTGGAAGGTCGATCCGTTCGCGTTCGCAAGGATCGCGTCCATGTTCGACTGAACCCAGAAATACGCTTCGACTGAGGAAATCCGGGCGGTTTCGCGCAGAGCGATGAAACCCTGGTTCACCGCAACCGGGTTCTGCGCAATGGCGACGTATCCGATGGGAGCACGCGACGACAGAAGGACGGTTCCGGCCGGGGAGAGGCCCGAGGATATCTTGGCGAGCCCGGCATCGGTCAGTGTCCTGTCCGTCTCGAACAGGACGGGCTGGCCGAGTTTTGACAAGTCCCGAGGCGTCGCCCAACGGTGCGGGCCATCCCAGAAGCTCGGCTCCTTTGTCTTCGGGGTTGCGCCGCCACCTGTCTCGGCCACCTCGCCGATGGTGGACATGTCCCACCCCTTCGGCAGGCCGTCGGGGCCGAAGCTGTCGGGGAAGAGGGCTGCGGTGGCGGCGTCCATGTGGGCGGGGGGCTGGCCGAGGGCGCGGGCGTGGACGGGGTCGAAATCCACGAACCAGGACCGATAAAGCGCCCGCGCCATCTCCTCCAGCGTCGCGCTCATCCGGCGGTTCAGCTCGATCTTGTCGTCGAGGGCGCCGAGGGTCCTCGATATTGAAATCTGGGTCTTCAGGTTCGGCAATGAAATGGGAAGCCGCTTGATCGTCGCCTGATTGAGTGAGGCCATGGTGGACCCAGTCGAATTTTGGATCAGCCAATCCCGAACTATGGGCGAGCCGATCCAATAGCGCACAAATCGCGAAGATACTGTGCTGGGAAGCCGCAAGCGAATGCCGTCCGAACCAAGAAACCATCCAGCTTCTCGCTGGCCAATAAGAGCAGTCCGATCGACACTACCCTTACGAGCGAAAACAATATCGCCCTCCCGCAAGACGTATTCTGGGAGCCGCGTCGTAACGGCTTCATCGACAAATGGGGTGCGATCATGGAGGTGGATCACGCCGTGCCCGATTTCACCGACCGAAATGACAGGGACGCCAGAGTTAGTATACTCAGAAGCCTTCAGTGCAGTGCCAAACGGCCCGGTTTTCACTTCACCGCCGAACTCAGTAAGAACGTCACCGATAGTTGTCGGGTGTTGTTCCTCACTCATTCCAAGGCCTCCAACCGCGCCTCGATCTCCTGCTCCAACCGCCTCCCCTCGGCAAACTGCGCCCGGAGCTCCGCAGTCAGCCGCTCGAACTTCTCCTCGAAAGGCTCGCCATCCTCCTCGGCCGCGCTGGCGCCGACATAACGGCCCGGGGTCAGGACGTAGTCGTGCTTGGCGATCTCCTCCATGGAGGCCGCCTTGCAGAAGCCCGGCTCGTCGGCATAGGCGCCCGCGTCTGGCTCGCCGCGCCAAGCGTGGTAGGCGGCGGCGATGCGCTCAATCTCCTCGCGCGACAGCTCCTTCTGTTTGCGCGATCCGGGCACCAGCGCGCCCATCTTGCGGGCGTCGATGAACAGCACCTGACCTCGCCGGTCGCGCAGTTTGGCGTCCTTTGCGATCCCGTTCGACTTGTCCTTCGCCAAGATCCAGATGCAGGCCGGGATCTGCGTCCCGTAGAACAGTTGACCCGGCAGCGCGATCATCGCATCCACCGCGCCACCTTCGACCATGGCGCGGCGAATGTCGCCCTCGCCGCTCGACACAGACGACATCGAGCCGTTCGCCATGACCACGCCTGCGATGCCGGTGCTGCCCAGCTTGTCGTAGATGTGCTGCATCCAGGCAAAATTCGCATTGCCGACCGGCGGCGTGCCGTATTTCCAGCGCCGATCCTCGGCCAGGATGTCGCCCGACCAGTCCGAGATGTTGAAGGGCGGGTTGGCCATGACGAAGTCGAACTTCTCATCCGGGAAGGCGTCACGCAAAAGCGTGCCTTCAGCGTTCCACTGGATGTTGGCGACGATGCCCCGGATTGCGAGGTTCATGCGCGCAAGGCCGTAGGTGGTGTGGTTGCGCTCCTGCCCGTAGATGGCAAGGTCAGCGCGGCGGCCTGAATGATGCTCGAGGAAGCGCTCGGACTGCACCATGAAGGAGCCTGAGCCGCAGCATGGCTCGTAAAGGCGGCCCTTCATCGGCTCGATCATATCGACGATCAGTTCGACCACGGGTTTCGGCGTGTGGAAATCACCGCCACGCTTGCCCTCGTTGCTGGCGAACTCCGAGATGAAATATTCGTAGATCCGACCGATCAGGTCGAAATCCTTGGGTGTGCCGTCGAACTTAATGTTCGAGAACAGGTCGATCAGCCCGGTGACGATGGCGGGATCGAGCGCCTCGCGACCGAAGACCTTGGGGAGCGCGCCCTTGAGCTGCTCATTCTCAGCCTCGATCGCACGCATCGCGTTGTCGACCTGAACGCCAATCTTCGGGTCCTTCGCATTTGCGGAAAGCGTCTTCCAACGCGCCGGTTCCGGCACCCAGAAAATACCGTCGGCAAGGTATTCATCGACATCCTCGGCGATCTCCTGCCCCTCGGGCAGAAGCTCGTCATATTTGCGCTGAAACGCGACGCCGATATAGCGCAGGAACAGCAGGCCGAGCGCCACATGCTTGTATTCGCCCGGGTCCATCGACCCGCGCATCTTGTCCGCGGCCGCAAATAGCGTCGTCTCGATCGACATGACCCCCCTCCCCTTTGGCGCCACCCGCCAATGCGTTGTTTTCTTATGTCGATTGATGCCCTGTGGACGTGGCGTTGGCAACCTGAGCGCGAGCTTTTTAGGGGAAATGTGACCTCGCCCGGGGGCAAGAAAACCGTGGTCTAACAGTGGCCTATGTAAAATCCGGAATTCGTGTCCCCAACACTTCCGTATCTTCCCGAGCCGCTTTCAGGAGAAAAGCGAGCATCGCAAACGAAAGGAACTGATATGTCGAAATCGAAACCCATGACCATGTCGGCAGTCAAACGCATTCAATCGGCCGAAGCCAAGTCGAACGGCGGCCAGACGGCCAAAGGCAGCTTCACGACGCGTGCGATGGCTGCCGCGGCAGCCAATGCCGCAAAACCGTCGCCGAAGAAATGAAATACTTGGGGTGGCGGCTTTGTCGTCACCCCTTTGCACAGGCACACGCCATGACTTATTCAAGCAACAAGGACATTGATCGCCTCGTCCGGCAGGAATTGCGCAACGGAGCGAGATACGCTCGCGGCTCCAAGCACGGGAAGCTCATTCTACCCTGCGGGGCCAGAGTCGTGTTCTCTCGGAGCCCCGGCGATCGACGCGCCTTTCAAAATTTTCGCGGACAGATCCGCCGTTCAAGAATTCAATCAGAGACAATTTCGACGGGAGAATTTGCATGACCCATGATCTTACGCCAATCCCTCAACCGTCGGAGATCGTCGCCTTCCTGGTTCGAAATCTCTCTCATGTGGACGATCAGGCAAATCCGGAACTGAAGAAACGCCTGCAGAGAATGCGCACGGGGAAGCCGCTCTCAGTCGACGCCGCGATGGATATTCTCGACGGCAAGTTGAAGCGCTTTCGAGCTGCCAATGGCAACACCGCCACGTGGGACAATGACATTCGTTCAGCACTTGAAGGCTATATCGCGCTTTGTTTGCACCTCGATTGCGGTGCGATCCCCGCGGTCGCCATTCGCCAACTTTTCGATCGGATCGCCGCTGGTTTCTTCTTCGCTCTCTTCGATGCGACACTCCAAGGGATGGGTGTCTCTGCCGACGAAATTCTCGGACGACCGTCCACGGCGACAGCACTGCTTTGGCAATCACGTCTGAAAGACCACAACCCGAGCGTTCTCGCGCGAGAACTCAGCGAAATCACCGGCCTCCGTCGTGAAGGCGAGCACTGGGACCGCCTTCTGCGCGGTTGGACCGCGTCCAAGCACCAGATGCGAACGGACACGATCTTGCGGCTCATGGAGCACTGGGATCAACGCTTCGGTCGCGCGCTGCTCCTCGTTCACCTTTACGAAAACTACTGTAACCTCGCGATCGTAGACCCAAGCCAGCACACGCTTGAACAAGCGCTACCGATTAATCTATTTCGCATACGCCACGAGATAGAGGAACTGCAAACAGGGAAATACGCTGCGTGTTGTAAGCTTTCGCCAGGTATGGATGAAGCAGCGAACATCCTGCTCGATGTCACCGATCCAAATCGTCGCAAAGAACCAGGTGATGCGAAGAAAGCTAAAGAATGTCTGGGTGAACTTGACTTGGCGCTCTCCGGCCAGCCGCGCCTTGCAGGGTTGGGCGCGTTGCGGGGGCGCTACTTCGTCCAGATGGGGCTGATCGATGAAGCAATCGAAGCTTTCGAGGGTGCCGCGAATTGGTTCCTGTTCCGCAGCGCCGTGCAGTTGAAAACAAGCCTTCACCATTTGCTGATCGTCGCAGCTGCGGGAGGTAAGAAAACGACGGCAACGCACTGGAAGGGGTGGGCTGAAGCACTGGAACTTCAGGTATCGATCCCGGACCCAGCCCTCTCCTTAATGCGTGAATTTCCAGATCCCTTTCCCGAAGCTGAATCATCTCAAAATACGAACCCGGTCGGAAAATATTCTCTTAACTTGGATGACTGGCGAAGCCGAAAACCCGACTTACGGAACCCGAACCGGCTTTTCAAAGGATTTGGCCCAACACGAACACCGCAGCTCGCGCTCTTTGCCAGCCTGGGCCAAGCAGACAAGGTGAACGCCCTTCTTGCTGCGGGAGCAGATCCAGAAATGCTGGACGCCAGTAATGGTTCGGCCCTTCTTTGCGCCATTCAAGAGGGCGACGATGCGTGTGTCGATGAGCTGATCGCGGTCACTTCCAAAAAAACCATCAATACACGCACAAAAAAGGACACAGCCCGCTCCACGAAGCGATCTCGAAATGTCGTCCGGACTGGGTGCAGGCCCTAATAGTGAAGGGAGCGGATATCGAGCTTCCCGGAAGGCGTGGTCAGAGCCCACTATACAACGCGGTCGATGGCTTTTCCTCGGCCAAACGAATTATCGCTAACCTCCGCGACCCGAACGCAGTTGCGCGCAACATCGACCGCATCCCTGCTCCGTTGTTGCCAAGTAACTCGCCATTCGTTTCCGAGCAGGCAGATGTGATTGTCCAGAGCCTCGGAAAGTATCCAGGATTGATGCATGGCCTTGCCAAGAGCTTCTGCCGCACACCCAATAAACACACGGGGGCCAAAGAGATTTTGACACTGCTCCTGGAAGCTGGCGCTGATCCAAACCAACGCGTTGAACATCACGAAATGACGCCCTTCCTCTATGCTGTCGAGATCGGAGACGAGTGGCTCCTGAAAACTCTCCTCGATCATGGTGCTGACATCCGTTCTCGCGAGTGAGGCGTGGGTCGTTCGTCGTGGCAAGTCATAGAGTCGGCGTCGCAATCTTGCGTTCCTCATTCTTCCGTTTGTTCCCAAGGACTTCGTCACCCCAACGCTCTCAACGAGATTTCCGGTCCAGAAGGCACTTCAAGCGAAAAATGCTCACCTTGGAACACTTACATTCGGCGACACAATGCTCCTCCGGGAACTGGTTTGACTCGATTCGCCAAGTGCACTGAACCTGCGGTATCTCGTCGGCACAGGCGGAGGTGCCTAACGTCCAGCTGTAAGCTATTTCAGGCAGCGCGTTGCGGACGGGAAGGCTCCACCGGAAAGCGTTCACATGAGGTAAAAATGAACGAAAAATTCGCTCCCCTTGTTCCGCGGCTCGAGCTGCAACTGATGGGCTTGTATGATGGCTCTCCTCTGATCGAGATCGAGGAACTCGCAGATCGTTGGTTCAATCTGACGCCAGCCAAGTTGCTCTATAAGTGCAACACAGGGACAATCGATCTGATCATTACTCCGCTCGGGGATTCACAGAAAGCGAAGAAAGTCATTACCGCTCATGATTTCGCGGTTTACGTGGCCCATCAACGAGCCGCTGCAGAGGCCGAGAGGCAAAAGCTTCTGAACTGGTAACCTGAACATCAGGAAGTCAAATGAAAGGGACCGCACTGCGGTCCCTTTTTTCGTGCTTGCGTGGTCTTGGAAATGCTGAGACGATCTCCGTATGACCGGGCCTTTCACAGACATCTTGAGAAACGAAGTGCTACAAAAGTGCTACGCGCCTCACTCAGGTCCTAAAATGCGCCTTGTTTTATTGGCTCTCCGCGATCAATCCGTCCAGTCCATCATCGGCGCGACCGAGAGCTTCGCTGCGCGGATCAGGGCGTCATCTGTCGTCATCGCATCTCTCATCGGGTCTGTCTCGGGGCCGTCTCGATAGCGCCTGTGCCGCCCCCAAGGCGCTGAAATTCCGGAAACTGGGGGAAATGGCGCACCCAGAAGGATTCGAACCTTCGGCCTCTGCCTTCGGAGGGCAGCGCTCTATCCAGCTGAGCTATGGGTGCCTGAAGCGGCGTATAAAGAAGGAGCGCGCGGCTCGCAACTGGGAAATCGGCTTACCGCGCGGCGAGCGCGTCGTCGAGCACGCCTGCCAGCACGTCGCGCGGCACATCCGACGTCACGAAAGCCTCCCCGATGCCGCGCGCGAGAATGAAGCGCAGCTTGCCATCGAGCACTTTCTTGTCCTGCGCCATCAGGTCGATCAGCGCGTCGCGCCCCGGCAAATCGCCTTCGATATCGGCCAGATCGGTCTTCATCCCCATGTCGCGCAGATGCGCACGCACGCGGCTCGGTGCCTCTTGCGAACACAGGCCGAGGCGCTGGCTGAGCTCGAACGCCATCGCGCAGCCGATCGCCACGCCCTCGCCATGCAGGAGGCGGTCGGAATAGCCTGTCGCGGCCTCCAGCGCGTGGCAGAACGTGTGGCCAAGGTTGAGGAGTGCGCGGTCGCCCTCCTCCGTCTCGTCGCGCGCCACGATCTCGGCCTTCATCTCGACCGAGCGTTTCACAGCATGCAGGCGCTTTTCCATGTCGCCTTGCGCCATAGCTGGCGCATTCGCCTCGAGCCAGTCGAAGAAATCCGCATCGCCCAGAAGGCCGTATTTCACCACCTCGCCATAGCCCGCGAGGAAGTCACGCGGCTCGAGCGTGCCGAGCACGTCGAGATCGGCCAGCACCAGCGAGGGCTGATGGAAGGCGCCGATCAGGTTCTTGCCCTGCGGCGCGTTGATCCCGGTCTTGCCGCCCACGGAGCTGTCGACCTGCGCGAGGAGCGAGGTCGGGATCTGCACGAAGCGCACGCCCCGGCGTAGCACGGCGGCCGCAAACCCCACCAGGTCGCCGATCACGCCGCCGCCCAAAGCGATGACGATATCCTTGCGCTCGACCTTCTGCTCCAGCAGCCATTCGACGGTGCGGGTGAATTGCGGCCAGCTCTTCGTACCCTCGCCCGGCGGCAAGGTCAGCGAGACCATCTCGATATCGCCAAGACCGCGGCGCAGGGTTGCGAGATGCAGATCGGCCACCGTCTGATCGGCGACGACGGCCACGCGCGGACGGCGCAGCAAGGGTGCGATCTCGGTGCCTGCGTTTTCCAAGAGCCCGGTGCCGATGCGCACCTCGTAGGAACGCTCGCCCAGCTCGACCGGCACGATCTCACGCATCTTTCACCTCTTCGATCAATCCATCCACCTCGCGCAGATGGCTCACCACCTTGCGCGCCATCCCCAGCACGGAGAGGCCCGGTTCGGCCTCCACCACGATTTGGGCCTTCTCGTAATGCGGAAGGCGCGCCGTGAGCAGGTCGCTCAGCGTCCGTTTCGGGTCGGCTGTGCGCAGCAGGGGCCGCGTGTTCTTGTGGCGCACGCGATTCCACAGGATATCCAGATCCGCCTTCAGCCAGACCGACACGCCCAGCCGGTTGATCAACTCGCGGTTCTTTTCCGACAGGAAAGCCCCGCCTCCGGTGGAGATGACGCCGGGCGGCCCCATCAGCAGCCGCTCCAGCACTTCCGATTCGCGGGCGCGGAAGAACGGCTCGCCATCGCGGGCGAAAATTTCGGCCACGGTCATCTGGGCGGCGCGTTCGATTTCGTGGTCGCTGTCGAGAAACGGCGAATCGAGCATCTTGGACAGCGCGGTACCAACGGCGGTCTTTCCAGACCCCATCATGCCCACGAGCACGACGGAGCGCGTCAGATGGCCCACTTTCCCGGTTTCGCCTTCCACTGCGCCCCCTGCCTCGCGTCGCCTGCGGTATTCCTGCCCTGTCAATCCCGGCGGGGCGGACAAGGCTTGCCATCGGCGGAGCCTTGCACAATCGTGACGCAGGACCCCTTGAATGGCGTGAACTTCCCTGAAATGCCATATATGATCAACGCGAAACCGCAACCAAGAACGGCCCGCCCGCCGAGAGACACGATCTGGGACGGGCCGCGACAGACGGCAGAAAAGAGAGATTATGGGGCGCATCTTCAAGCTTATCGTCATCCTTCTGGTGCTTGGCGCGATCGGCGTGATCGGCTTTGCTTACTTGGGCGACATGAGCCCCGACAGTCAGGAACAGCGTATCGAGGTCACCCTGCCCGACGGCACGGGTGCCGCGGCGGGCGCGGGTAGTTCCGATGCGAGCACCAAGACGGGTACCGATGCCGGGACCGACGGAGATACTGCGAGTGGCAACTGATCGCCGTCCGGCGATCCTCGGCCTGATCTGGCTGAGCGGTTTCGCGCTTGGCGGTCTCGTGGCGGATCCGGCCGCCGCGCAATCGACGACGCCGGTGGATGCCTCCGCGACGACCGGCAGCCCGATGTCCGCAATCGACTGGCTTTCACATTCGCTGGCGACCACGCCGCGCGGCGGCTCGACCTCTTCGCAAGCTCCGGTCACCGGCGCGGGCGGGATCGAGGATATCGCGGTGCTCTCGCTCGATGCGCCCTCCGCCGACAGCCTGGGTCTTCTGACCCCGGATCGCACCGGATTGCCGCGCGATCTCTGGGGCAAGACGCCCGAGCCGGAACTGGCGCAGGCGCTGCGGGCAATGCCGCTCGATCAGCTGCCCGCGCTTCAGGGCTTGAGCCTGACGCTTCTGCTGGCGGAACTGAATCCGCCCCAGATCGAGACGCCGGCGCAACGCAACCAGCTCTTCCTCGCCCGGATCGACCGGCTATTGGACATGGGTGCGCTGGAACAGGCGAATGCCCTTCTGGGACAGGCAGGCACGGCGAGCCCCGAGATTTTCCGCCGCAGCTTCGACGTAGCGCTGCTTCTCGGGCAGGAAAACCGCGCCTGCAAGATCATCGAGCGCACTCCCGGCATCGCACCATCCTACGCGGCGCGGGTGTTCTGCCTAGCGCGCAACGGGCAATGGGACACGGCCGAGCTGACCTATGGCACCGGCAGTGCGCTGGGGCAGATCCCGGCAGAGGACCAGTCGCTGCTGGAGCAATTCCTCGATCCGGCGCTGGCCGAGGAGGCCGGCGATGCGCCGCCGCCCGATCACGTCACGCCCTTGGCTTTCAAGATGATGGAGGCGATCGGTCAGCCGCTGCCTACTGCGACGCTGCCGCTGGCCTTCGCACAGGCGGATCTGACCGAGAATAACGGCTGGAAGTCGCAATTGGAGGCCGCCGAGCGACTGGCCCGCGCGGGTGTGCTCGACCCGAACCAGTTGCTGGGGCTCTATACCGAGCGCAAGGCAGCCGCGTCGGGCGCGCTCTGGGATCGCGTGTCGGCGGTGAGCGCGCTGGATGATGCGTTGGAGAGCGGCAAAGCCGATGCGATCGCGACCGCCCTGCCCGCCGCCTATGATGCGATGGCCCCGGAAGACCTGGTCCCGGTGCTGGGCACCCTGTTCGGCGACCGGCTCGCGGGCATGGACCTGCCGGGCCGCGCCGGGCGCATCGCCTATGAGCTGAGCCTGCTCACCCCGAATTACGAAGAGAACGCCCTGAAATCGGCGCCGCAGTCACCGCGGGCCAAGCTGCTCAAGGCTCTCGCTGCGGGCGATACCGGAACCGCGCCAGCGACCGGGGCCCGCGATCAGGTGCTTAAATCCGTCTTTGATGCGTCCCCCGCTGCGCCGCCTGCTCGCTACGAGAGCTTGCTGCCCGACCAGCTGGGCCTCGCCCTGATCGAAGCGATCGGCGATGTAAGCGAGGGATCGAAAGGCGATTACCCGCGGCTTCGGGAGGGTCTGAGCCTACTACGGCTCGCCGGGCTGGAAACCGTCGCCCGGCGCGCCGCGATCGAGATGATTGTACTCGGAGACACCCCGTGACCGGCCCCGGTTCAGACGCGCCGCCCGATCCGCAATGGCTGCCGATCTTCCTCGATGCTCAGGCCGCCGAAGCGGGCGCAGCACGCAACACGATCCTGAGTTACGGGCGTGATCTCAATGACTTCGCGGGGTTTCTTCAGGCAAAGGGGCTTAGCTACGCCAGCCTCACTCGCGCCGATATCGAGACCTACCTGATCCGCTGCGAGGCAGAGGGTCTGGCGAAATCGACCCGCGCGCGCAGACTCTCCGCGATCCGGCAGCTTTACCGCTTCGCCTATGAGGAAGGCTGGCGCGCGGACAATCCGGCGATCCGCATCTCCGGCCCCGGGCGCGCGCAGCGCCTGCCCAAGACGCTGAGCCTCGAGGAGGTGGAGGCTCTGCTGGAGGCTGCCCGCGATCAGGGCCGCTCGCAAAAGGACCAGATCCGCAATCGCTGCCTGATGGAACTGCTCTACGCGACCGGGATGCGGGTGTCCGAGCTGGTCTCCCTGCCCGTTTCCTCCGCGCGCGGCGACCCCCGGATGCTACTCGTGCGCGGCAAGGGCGACAAGGAGAGGATGGTGCCGCTCTCGCCCCCCGCTCGCGAGGCGCTCGCCGACTGGCTGACCGCGCGCGACGAGGCCGAGGAACAGGCGCGCATCGAACACCGCGCGCCGCCCTCGCGCTACCTTTTCCCGTCGGGCGGCAAGGAAGGTCACCTCACGCGACAGGGCTTTCACAAGCTCTTGAAGGATATCGCGGTCAAGGCCGGGGTGAGCCCCGCCAAGGTCACGCCCCACGTCTTGCGCCACGCCTTCGCCACCCATCTTCTGCAAGGCGGTGCCGATCTGCGGGCGATTCAGATGCTTCTGGGGCACGCGGACCTGTCGACCACGGAGATCTACACCCATGTGCTGGACGAACGGCTCAAGGAGCTGGTGCTGACCCATCACCCGCTGGCGAAACCGCGCGGCAAAAGTGACGGCACCGCTTGAATGCGTCCTGCCCGCGCCCCATAACCTGACATCATGGAAAACACTCTCGATTTTGCCTTCTGGCTCACCGCCGGTTCGATCATTCTGCTGCTGGCGCTCTCGGCCTTCTTCTCGGGCTCGGAAACCGCACTGACCGCGGCCAGCCGCGCGAAGCTGCGCGCGCAGGCCGACAAGGGCGAAAGTGGCGCGCAAACCGCGCTGGAGGTCACCGAGGATAGCGAGCGTCTGATCGGCGCGATCCTGCTGGGCAACAACGTGGTCAACATCCTCTCGGCTTCGCTGGCAACCGCGCTGCTTACGCGGGTCTTCGGGCAATCGGGCGTGGCGCTTGCGACGCTGGTGATGACGGTGCTGGTGCTGGTCTTCTCGGAAGTCCTGCCCAAGACCTACGCAATCACCCTGCCGGAGAAAGTCGCCTCGAAAGTCGCGGGCCCGATCCGCGTCGTGACCCTCGTCCTCGCCCCGATCGTCGCCATCGTGCGGATGATCGTGCGCGGCATCCTCTATGCCTTCGGGATGCGGACCGACAAGAACACCCATATGTTCTCGATCCACGAGGAAATCGCGGGCGCGCTGGCGCTGGGGCAATCCGAGGGCACGGTGGACAAGGAAGATCGCGACCGCTTGCTGGGCGCGCTCGACCTTGGCAATCGCACGGTCGAAGAGATCATGCTCCACCGGAGCCAGATCGAGATGATCGACATCGAGGAAGACCCCGATGCGATCCTCACGGCGGTGCTGTCCTCACCTCATACCCGGCTGCCGCTCTATCGCGGCGAGCGCGAGAACGTGGTGGGCGTGATCCACTCGAAAGACCTGCTGCGCGCGGTCGAGAAAGTCGTGCGCGGGGGCGACGGGACGCTGGAGAGCGTGGCCGATCTCGACATCTCCAAAGTGATGATGAAGCCTTATTTCGTCCCCGAGACGACGCCCCTCGACGAACAGATGCAGGAGTTCCTGAAACGTCGCACCCATTTCGCGCTCGTGGTGGACGAATATGGCGATCTGCGCGGTCTGCTGACGCTGGAGGACATCCTCGAGGAAATCGTCGGCGAGATCACCGACGAGTTCGATCCCAAGTCCGAGAAACGCCTGAAACCCACCGAGAACGGCGATTACATCGTCGACGGCGCGATGACGATCCGCGACCTGAACCGCGAGACCGACTGGACGCTGCCCGATGACGAGGCCAACACCGTCGCCGGTCTGGTGATCCACGAGGCGCAGACCATCCCGACCGAGGGTCAGGTCTTTTCCTTCCACGGCTTCCGCTTCGAGGTCGCGGGCCGCAAGGACAACCGGATCACCCGGCTGAAGATCCGGCCACTGATCCCGGGAGGCTATCCGGAGAGCTGAGCGGCGATGTCGAAGAAGCAACACGCGCGATAAACAACCGTTGCGCAAGCTGCCCTCTTGCCAAGCGCGAAAACGCGTCCTAATGCCATCGGCATGACAGACCATCAGCGCCTCCTCATCATCGACTTCGGTTCTCAAGTCACGCAGCTGATTGCGCGGCGGCTTCGCGAGCTGAATGTTTATTGCGAAATCCATCCCTATCAGAACGTCACCGACGCCTTCCTGAAAGAGTTCGCCCCGAAAGCGATCATCTTCTCGGGCGGGCCGGATTCGGTCACGCGAGAGGGCTCTCCGCGGCCGCCGAAATCGGCCTATGAGCTTGGGGTGCCGATCCTCGGCATCTGCTACGGCCAGCAGGTGATGATGCAGGATCTGGGCGGTCTGGTGGAGGCCAAGCACGGCTCCGCCGAATTCGGGCGCGCCTATGTGACGCCGACCGAGACGCGGATCGATCTGCTCACCGGCTGGTTCATGGATGGCGCGGGCCGC
The DNA here is from genome assembly GCF_001940525.2 of Thioclava nitratireducens. Classification (NCBI taxonomy): domain Bacteria; kingdom Pseudomonadati; phylum Pseudomonadota; class Alphaproteobacteria; order Rhodobacterales; family Paracoccaceae; genus Thioclava; species Thioclava nitratireducens. Next base: position 2,183,220 of record NZ_CP019437.1, on the reverse strand, counting down.
GAGCAGGTCTGGATGAGCCATGGCGACCATGTCAGCCGCATCGCGCCTGGCTTCGAGGTCTATGGCACCTCGCCGGGCGCACCTTACGCGATCACCGCCGATCTGAGCCGTCGCTTCTACGCGGTGCAGTTCCACCCGGAGGTGCATCACACGCCGAACGGCAAGACGCTGTATGAGAACTTCGTGCGCGACGCGGGCTTCACCGGCGACTGGACGATGGATGCCTATCGCGACGAGGCGATCAAGCAGATCCGCGAGCAGGTCGGCGACAGCCATGTGATCTGCGGCCTGTCCGGCGGCGTCGACAGCTCGGTCACCGCGATCCTGCTTCACGAAGCGATCGGCGATCAGCTGACCTGCGTCTTCGTGGATCACGGGCTGCTGCGGCATAACGAGGCCGAAGAAGTGGTCACGATGTTCCGCGACCATTACAATATCAAGCTGATCCATGCCGACGAGAGCGAGCTGTTCCTAGGCGAGTTGGAAGGCGTCACCGACCCTGAAGTGAAGCGCAAGACGATCGGGCGCCTCTTCATCGACGTGTTCCAGAAATACGCGGGCGAGATCGAGAACGCGGAATTCCTCGCGCAGGGCACGCTCTATCCCGATGTCATTGAATCGGTGAGCTTCTCGGGCGGTCCTTCCGTCACGATCAAGTCGCACCACAACGTCGGCGGTCTGCCCGAGAAGATGGGCCTGAAACTGGTCGAGCCGCTGCGCGAGCTGTTCAAGGACGAGGTCCGCGCGCTCGGTCACGAGCTGGGTCTGCCGGCCTCCTTCATCGGCCGCCACCCCTTCCCCGGCCCCGGCCTCGCGATCCGCTGCCCCGGCGAGATCACCCGCGACAAGCTGGAAATCCTGCGCAAGGCCGACGCGGTCTATATCGACCAGATCCGCAAGCACGGTCTCTATGACGAGATCTGGCAGGCTTTCGTCGCGATCCTGCCGGTGCGCACCGTCGGCGTGATGGGCGACGGGCGGACCTATGATTACGCCTGCGCCCTACGCGCGGTGACGAGCGTTGATGGCATGACCGCGGATTACTACCCGTTCAGCCACGAATTCCTCGGAGAGACCGCGACGCGGATCATCAACGAGGTGAAAGGCATCAACCGGGTGACCTACGACATCACCTCGAAGCCCCCCGGCACGATCGAGTGGGAGTGAATTTCAGGCCCGCGTCCGAAAGGCGCGGGCCTTTTCTTTTGGGGAGACAAAGATGGTCGTCAAACTAACCGGGCGCCTGATCTGCGCCGATGCTGCCGAGGTCGGGATCGTTCGTGCCCATCTGCCCGAGCACATCGCGCTCACCCATGCCGAGCCGGGATGCGAGATGTTCGAAGTCAGGCAAGGAGCCGATCCGCTGGTCTTCACGGTCTCGGAACGCTTCACCGACCGGGCCGCGTTCGAGGCGCATCAGGCGCGGGTGCAGGCTTCGGAATGGGGCCGCGCGACCCAGGGGATCGCGCGGGATTATCAGATCGAGGAAGACTGAGCCGTTACAGGAAAGCGTCGGGCACTTCTGCCTTCTTTCGTGCGACATAAGCCGCCAACGCCTCGGCGATGCTCGGATCCATGGCGGGCTGCTGATACTCGCTGAGCATCTTCTCGACCCGCTTCGTCGCGAGCGCCATCGTGTCGGGTGCGCCCTGCTCTTCCCAGGTCTCGAAGGGACGGTAATCGAGCAGCTGCGTGCGCCAGAACGCGTCCTTGAAATTGGCCTGCGTATGGGCGCAGCCGAGATAGTGACCGCCCGGGCCAACCTCGCGGATCGCGTCCATCGCCTGCCCGTTTTCCGAGGCGTCGACGCCCTGCGCCAGACGATGGAGGACGCCCAGTTGATCGGCATCCATCACGAATTTCTCATAGGACGACACCAACCCGCCTTCGAGCCAGCCGCAGGCATGGAGCATGAAGTTCACGCCCGCATAGAGGCCATTATTGAGCGTGTTGGCGCTCTCGTACGCGGCCTGCGCATCGGGCAGTTTCGAGCCGGTGAAGCCGCCAGCCGAGCGGTAAGGAAGGTTGAGACGGCGTGCGAGTTGACCCGCACCAAGCGTGATCAGCGAGGCTTCCGGCGTGCCGAACGTGGGTGCGCCCGAGTTCATGTCGATCGAGGTCACGAACGCGCCGAAGATCACCGGCGCACCGGGACGGATCAGCTGGGAATAGGCCACGCCCGCCAGCACCTCGGCCAGCACCTGCGTCAGCGTGCCCGCGACCGAGACCGGCGCCATCGCGCCGCCCACGATGAAGGGCGAGATGATGCAGGCCTGATTGTTGCGGGCGTAGATTTCCAGCGCGCCCATCATCGTGTTGTCGAAGGTCAACGGCGAGTTGATGTTGATGAGCGAGGTCATCACGGGGTTGTTGTCGACGAACTCCTCGCCGAAGAGGATCTTCGACATCTCGACGCTATCCTCGGCGCGCGAAGGTTCGGTAACAGAGCCCATATAGGGCTTGTCCGACAGCGTCATATGGGCGTGGAGCATGTCGAGGTGACGTTTGTTCACCGCCACATCGGTCGGCTCACAGACGGTGCCGCCGGAATGGTGGAGCCATTTCGACATGTATCCGAGCTTCACGAAGTTCCGGAAATCCGCGATCGTCGCGTAGCGGCGACCGCCTTGCGCGTCGCGCACGAAGGGAGGGCCATAGACCGGGGCCAGCACGAGGTTCCGGCCGCCGATCTCGACATTGCGCTCGGGGTTGCGGGCGTGCTGGGTGAATTGCGACGGCGCGGTCGCGCAGAGCTTGCGGGCCAGACCGCGCGGGATGCGCACGCGTTCGCCTTCGATCGAGGCGCCGGCTTCGCGCCAACGCTCGAGGGCTTCGGGGTTCTCGACGAAGTTCACGCCGATCTCTTCGAGCACGGTTTCCGCATTATGCTCGATGATCTCGAGGGCTTCCTCGTTCAGGATTTCCATGTCGGGAATATTGCGCGTGATGAAGCGCGAGAACTCCACCTTCACGGCCGTGCGCTCGGCCCGACGGGCTGCCCCGCCACCACCGCGCGCGCGACGCCCTACACGTTCACCCAAATCCGAATCGGCCATGATTGCCTCCGCCCGTTTATCTCACCTCAAACTAACGGGCAGAGGGATACGCGATGGCCTGTTTGCGTCCGTCAGCGGTAGAGAAGCGACTGACCGTCCGCGAAGAGGTGTACCTTGGACGGATCCGCGCCGAGCTTAATCTCGCTGTGGCGACGGTCGTGATGGATGCCGGGCAGTTTCGCGATGATCGGCTCATGACCGCCCTCCGCCTCGAAGTAAAGCAGCGTCACCTCGCCCAGAGCTTCGACGATATCGACCTTTCCGGTGTAGATCCCCTCGCCCTCGACGGGCTCGAAATCCTCGGGGCGCACGCCGATATTGACCCGGCGCGACAGGTCTTCCGGACGGGTCGCGATGGTGGATCGCGCGATGCCGCCACCATCGAGTTTCACGGTGGTCATCTCACCCGTCTCGGTGATCTCGCCCGACAGCAGGTTCATCGCAGGCGAGCCGATGAATTGTGCGACGAACTCGTTTTGCGGCTTCTCGTATAGCTCCAGCGGCGTGCCGACCTGCGCGATCCCCTTGTTGGCCAGAACCACGATCCGCGTCGCGAGCGTCATCGCCTCGACCTGATCGTGGGTGACGTAGATCATCGTGCGATCGGGCATCGCCTCTTTCAGCTGGGCGATCTCGATCCGGGTCGCGACGCGCAGCGCCGCATCGAGGTTCGAGAGCGGCTCGTCGAAGAGATACACCTTCGGGTCGCGCACGATGGCGCGCCCGATGGCTACGCGCTGCCGCTGACCACCCGAGAGCGCCTTCGGCAAACGGTCGAGATAATCGGTCAGTTGCAGCATCTTCGCGGCCTTCTCGACGGCGGCGTTGATCTCTTCCTTCGACTGTTTCGCGATCTTCAGGGCGAAGGCCATGTTGTCGCGCACCGTCATGTGCGGATAGAGCGCGTAGGACTGGAAGACCATCGCGATGCCGCGGTTCGAGGGCGGCACGTCGTTCATCCGTACCCCGTCGATCTCGAGCGTCCCGCCCGTGATCTTCTCCAGCCCCGCGATCATCCGCAGAAGTGTCGATTTCCCGCAGCCCGAGGGGCCCACGAAGACGATCAGCTCTCCGGCCTTGATGTCGAGGTTGATGTCCTTGAGGACCGACACCTCGCCATAGCTTTTCGCGACGTTTTCCAGTTTGAGTTCGGCCATTGTCTCCCCCTCAAGCCCCGTGTTCGTCGAGGCGCAGAATGCTCGGCTGCCACGGGCCGAGATGCAAAGTGTGATCGGGCATCGGGCGGATCGAGCCCAGCTCGCCCCCGACCGTCACCCAGTTGCCCGGCGGAACGGTGGCGTTCACCGGATGATCGGACAGGTTGAAATAGCACAGGATCGTCTCCTCCTCGTTCCTGCGCGTGAAGACCAGCAGGTCGCCGGAGCAATACATATCCTCCATCGCGCCGGTCCGAAGCACGTCGTGATTGCGACGGAACGCGATCGCGCGGCGGTAATGGTGCAGGAGCGAGGCCGGGTCGTGCTCGGCCACATCGGTCGCGATATTCTGGTGCGTGGTCGGCACCGGAAGCCACGGGCGCGCCTGCGAGAAGCCCGCATAGGCGGCGTCGCGCTCCCAGACCATCGGGGTCCGGCAGCCGTCGCGGCCTTTGAACTCGGGCCAGAACTCCTTGCCGTAGGGGTCTTGCAGATCTTCGAAGGACAGTTCCGCTTCGTGCAGCCCGAGCTCCTCGCCCTGATAGAGACAGAGCGATCCGCGCAGGCACATCATCAGCGTCGTATAGAGCCGTGCCGAGGCGGGCGTCAGGTTCCAGCGAGAAATATGGCGCTCAACGTCGTGGTTCGAGTAGGCCCAGCAGACCCAGCCGTCCTTGGCGACCGCATCGACCTTGTCGAACACGGATTTGATGAACTCCGCCTTGAGCGGCTCGTGCCCCGACAGAAGCTCGAACGCGTAGGACATCTGCATCTTGTCCGCGCCGGAGGTGTATTCGCCAAGGATCTCCAGCCCGCGCTGGCTGTCGCCCACTTCGCCGACGGCTGCGGCGTTGTAATTGTTCATCAGCGTCCGGAGCTTGCGCAGGAAGCGCAGGTTCTCGGGGTTGTTCTTGTCGTAGATGTGGCGCTGGTGATTATAGGGGTTCACCTTGGGCGCGGTCTGATCGTTACGCTCTTCCGGCGGCAGCGGCGGGTTATCGCGCAGCTCGTCGTCATGCATGTAGAAATTGATCGTGTCGAGGCGGAAGCCATCGACGCCGCGCTCCAGCCAGAACTGCGCCACGTTGAGCAATTCCTGCGTCACTTCCGGATTGTGGAAGTTCAGATCGGGCTGCTCCACGAGGAAGTTGTGCATGTAATACTGCTCGCGCCGGCTGTCCCAATGCCAGCCCGGCCCGCCGAAAATCGACAGCCAGTTATTGGGCGGCGTGCCATCGGGCTTGGGATCGGCCCAGACATACCAGTCGGCCTTGGGGTTATCCCGGCTCGACCGGCTTTCCTGAAACCACGGGTGCTGATCGGAGGTATGGCTCAGCACCAGATCGATCATCACCTTCAGACCCAGCGCATGGGCCGTCGCGATCACCTGGTCGAAATCGGCAAGGCTGCCGAACATCGGATCGACATCGGTGTAATCGCTGACGTCATAGCCGAAATCCTTCATCGGAGAGGTGAAGAAAGGCGAAATCCAGACCGCGTCCGCCCCGAGGCTCGCGACATGCGGCAGGCGTCTGACGATCCCGAGAAGATCGCCGATGCCGTCGCCATTGCTGTCTTGAAAGCTGCGCGGATAGATCTGGTAGATCACTGCTCCGCGCCACCAGTCTTCTTTCTTTGTAAGGGTTTTCATCAACCACCTTTAACCGAACCCGCCAGCAGACCGCGGACGAGATATTTCTGCATTGCGAAGAACACCAGGAGCGGCACGGCGATCGAGATGAAGGCGGCGGACGCCAGAATACCCCAATCGCCGCCGCGCGACCCCAGAAGGTCGTCGGCGATCTTCACGGTCATCACCTTCGACGCGTCATTGGCCGGAAGGAAGACTTTCGCGACAAGTAGGTCGTTCCAGACCCAGAGGAACTGGAAGATTGCAAAAGAAGCGAGCGCCGGGAATGACAAAGGCAGCACGATTTTCATGAAGATCTGGAAATCTGTCGCCCCGTCGACCTTCGCGCTCTCGATGATGTCACGCGGCAGACCCACCATGTAGTTCCTGAGCAGGTAGATCGCGAGCGGCAAGCCGAAGCCGGTATGGGCCAGCCATATCCCGAGGAAGCTTTGCCCGATGCCGATCTCCTGATGGAGCCGCAGAAGCGGCACCAACGCGAGCTGCAGCGGCACGACCAGAAGGCCCACAACGGCCGCGATCAACAGGCCGCGGCCCGGGAACTCCATCCAGGCCAGCGCATAGGCCGCGAAAGCCGCGACGAGGATCGGGATGATCGTCGCCGGGATCGTCACCGTCAGCGTGTTCATGAAGGCCTGCCCCATGCCGTCGGAGAACAGCACGTTGCGATAATTGGCCAGCGTGAAGGCGGGCGGCATCTCGGCCACGAAATAGACCCGCGGGCCCGAGCCCTCGAAGCTCGTCTTCGACGTGGCCTTGTAGGTGCCGTCCTTGGCGACGCTCAGCGTGCCGCCATCGCCGGTATCGACCGTCTCGCCCGCCTTGTAGGCGCCCGGCTTGATGCCCGAGGTGCCGAAGGCGGTGATCGTCGTGCCCGGTTTCAGGTCATTCGCGTTCTGCCCGTTATTGAGCAGATCGCCCTCGAGTACGTAGAGCCCGTCGACCTGTTTCTCACCGTCGGCCGGGATGCGGTCGCGGAAGGCTTTCTCGACCGAGAATGCCGCGTCCCACCAGCCCGACTGACTGATTTGGTCCGTTGTGCGGAAGGAGCTGACCAGGAGCCCCACCGTCGGCACGAGCCAAAGCACCACCATGAAGACGACCGAGAGTTGCACCGCCCATGTCAGGCGCGATTTCTGTCCTGCGATAGCGGCCATCAGCGCGTCTCCCTACGGGCTTGAATGATGTTCCAGATCATCACCGGCAGCACGATGATCATGATGACGAAGGCCACAGCCGTCGCGCGCCCGTCGTCGCGGAACATGTATTGCATCATGTAGCTGGGCAGGATCTGGGTGCCGAAATTCCCGCCCGTCGTTGCGTAGACGATGTCGAAGACCTTGAGCACGAGGATCGTGATCGTGGTCCAGACCACGACGATCGTCGGCATGATCTGAGGCACCTTGATCTTGAAGAACAGCTGGAACGGGTTCGCCCCGTCGAGCACCGCGGCTTCGATCGTCTCCTCGGGGATCCCGCGCAGCGCGGCCGACAGGATCACCATCGCGAAGCCGGTCTGGATCCAGATCAGGATCACCATCAGGAAGAAGTTGTTCCAGAACGGCACCTGCAACGGGTCGAGCGGCTGCATGTGGAAGGCCACGCGGATCGCGTTGATCATCCCGATATCGGGGTTCACCGCATAGACGAATTTCCAGATCAGCGAAGCACCCACGAAAGAGATCGCCATCGGCATGAAGATCAGCGATTTCGCGATGTTACCCCACTTGATGCGGTCGGTGAGCTGCGCGGCCAGCAGACCGAGGAAGGTCGCGAGCGCAGGCACGACAAGCACCCAGAGGAAGTTGTTGAACACGGCCTGACGGAAGCTCGCATCCATCGCGAGCCGCTCGTAATTGCCAAGGCCGATGAAGGTCCCGCCATCGCGGTTGAACAGCGAGCGCCAGAACGAGCCCACCACCGGATAGGCGAGATACAGACCGAGCGCGAAGATCGCCGGGAACAGGAACAGCCAGGGGCGGACCATGTTCGCGCGGTTGATGTTGCGCCCCGGATCGGCGCCTTTCGGCGGGAAGATGACTCGGTCGAGGACGATGTTGGCGGCGTAGAAATAGGCCACACAACCGCCCACCCCGAGCGCGATCGTTATCAGCCCCTGCAAGATCGGTGACATCAGGTCCCTCCCCGAACCGGCGTGTGAAGATGCAAACGCCCCCGGAAAAACGCTCCGGGGGCGCAGGCGTTGGTTACTTCTGGATGCTGTCCCAGCGCTTCTGGACCGCGTCGGCGGCCTCTTGCGCGGTCTCGTCACCGGTCGTGTAGGCGACCATCGCCTTCCAGAACGCATCGGTACCGATCTCGCCCGGCATCTGGTCCGACCCGTCGAAGCGGAAGGTCGTGGCGTCCAGCAGGATCGAGTTCATGTGACGCTGCACGTCATTGGCGAAGGCCGCCGGATTGACGTTCTTGTTCGGCGTCAGGAAGCCCGATTGTGCCATCCAGATTTCCGAGGCGATCGGCGTCTCGAGGAACTTGATGAAGGCCTCGGCAGCCTTGGAGTCCTTGGTGATGCCGAACATCGTGCCCGCGCCGAGAACCGGTTTACCCAGATCCTTGTCTGCATAGGCCGGGAAGTAGAAGAAGTTCACGTCCTGACCGACTTTGGTCCCTTCGGGGAAGAAGGTCGGGATGAAGCTCGCCTGCTTGTGCATGTAGCATTTCGGCGGGAAGTCGAAGAGACCCTTCGGGCTGTCGCGGAAGTCGGTGGTGGCCACCGCCTGCTCGCCGCCTTCGGCGAAGCCGGGGGTCTTGGCGAACCAACCGTAATCCTTGATCGCCTCGACGACCTTGGGATCGTTGAACTTCAGCTTGTTGGTGACCCAATCGTCATAGGTCTCGGGCGACTGCGTGCGCAGCATGATATCCTCGACCCAGTCGGTCGCGGGCCAGCCGGTCGCCGCCCCCGAACCCAGACCGATACACCACGGCGTGCCGCCATCGGCCTTGATCTGCTCGGTCAGCGACTTCAGATCCTCCATGGTCTCAGGCACCTTGTAGCCCGCTTCCTTGAAGTTCTCCGGCACGTACCAGACGAGCGATTTCAGGTCCGCCTTGAACGGGAAGGTGAAGGTCTGCGCCTCGCCATCCTTGTTCTTGTAGGTGGACAGATCCTCCCAGGATTTTCCGGCGGCGTAGTTGTTCTTGATCCAGTCGCCCGTCCCGTCGGGCATCGGCGTCAGGTATCCCTGGCGGGCCATGTCCGATGCGAGGCCCGGCTGCGGGAACACCGCGATATTCGGGGGCGTGCCGGCCTTGGCGGCGATCACGATATCCTGCTCGAAGCTCTCCGACCCCGAGTAGTTCACCTTGGCCCCGGTCGCGGCTTCGAAATAAGCCAGAACGCTCTCGAAGAGCGCCTTGTCATTGCCGGTCCACGGGCCAGTGATCGTCAGCGTCTCGCCGCTCAGATCGGTGTCGCTCTTGAATTGGTCATAGCTTTGCCAGTCGAACTTGTCGCCGTCGCTGCCCGGCGCGAATTTGAGATCCTGCGCGTTAGCGAGCCCGGCCGACAGCGCCAGCGCCGCGATCCCAAGCATCAGATGTTTGGTCATGAAATCCTCCCGGTGTGTCGCGCTTTTCGGCTTGGCGACTCGCCCGACCCAAAGCGCTTTGGACGTCTGCGACCGTTTCAGAGCCTCGCAGCGATGTCAACAAAACGCGCTCTCGTCGTGTTCAAATATACTCTATATCGTCGTTGGTTGCGCGCAGCTGCACGCCGCGGCGCAGCGGGAGGAACGCCGCGCGCGCAGCATTGACGGCGTGCGAGGCTAAGCCTAGTCTCGCCTCCAATCCAAAGCGGTTTGGCTTTTAGAACCCGATATGAATCTCAAGACCTTGGCACAGGAACTGGGGCTGTCCCCCACCACGGTGAGCCGCGCGCTCAATGGCTATCCGGAAGTTTCGGAAGCCACGCGCCGCCGCGTGCGCGAAGCTGCCGAGGCCGCGAACTACCACCCCAATACGCAGGCGAAACGGCTTGCGACGGGACGGACGATGGCGATCGGTCACATCATCCCGATCTCGGATCGGCACGAGATCGTGAACCCGGTCTTCGCCGATTTCATCGCTGGCGCGGGTGAAGTCTATGCGCAGCGGGGCTACGACATGGTCATGACGATCGTGCCCGACGATTCCGAGGCCCGCGCCTATGCCGAACTGCGCTCGAAAGGCAATGTCGACGGCGTGCTGATCCACGCCCCGAAAGTCGGGGATCACCGGATCGAGATGCTAGACGCGCTCGGGCTGCCTTACGTACTGCACGGGCGGGTCAGCGGATCGGATTCCGCCTTCAGCTGGGTCGATGTGAACAACAAGCGCGCCTTCGAGCGGGCCACGAATTTCCTGCTCGATCTGGGTCATCGGCGGATCGCGCTGATCAACGGCATCAAAGAGATGGATTTCGCCTGCAGGCGTCGACGCGGCTACGAGGCGGCGCTCCGGGCGCGCGGCCTTCCGGTCGATCCCGACCTGATCGTCGAGGGCGAGATGACCGAGGCACAGGGCCATGATGCGGCGCGCGAGATGTTGCAATGGCCCGACCCGCCGACCGCCTTCCTGACCGCCTCGCTGCTCTCAGCGATGGGGGCGCGACGCGGCATCGAAGAGGCCGGGCTGGTGATGGGGCGCGATGTCTCAATCGTGACCCATGACGACGAGCTGGGGTACCTGAGAAACGGCACGGCGGAAGAGCCGATCTTCACTGCGACGCGCTCGTCGGTGCGCGAGGCGGGACGACGCTGCGCGGCGCTGCTGATCGAGCAGATCGAGAGCGGCGACCGCAGACCGCGCCACGAACTGATGGAGGCGGTTCTGGTTCTCGGCCAGTCCACCGGACCCGTCCCCGCACAATGAGGCGCGCCGCGCCCGAATTGAAACCAATTTTACACACAGGATGAAGATGCTTCCGAAACGCTCTGATTTTCCTGCCGATTTCCAGTTCGGCGTTGCCACCTCCTCCTACCAGATCGAGGGCCATTCCTTCGGTGGCGCAGGCCCGACCCACTGGGACACATTCGCCGCCACACCGGGCAATGTCGTGCGCGCCGAGAATGGCGCCGTGGCCTGCGATCACTACCACCGCTGGGAAGAAGACCTCGACCTGATCGCCAATGCAGGATTCGACATCTACCGCTTCTCGACCTCCTGGGCGCGCGTGATGCCCGAAGGGCGCGGCCCGGTGAATCGCGAGGGTCTGGATTTCTACGACCGGCTGGTCGACGGAATGCTGGAGCGCGGGCTGAAACCGGCGCTCACGCTCTATCACTGGGAGCTGCCCGCGCCGCTCGCCGACAAGGGTGGTTGGCGCAACCGCGATATCGCCTCCTGGTTCGCCGACTTCACGCAGGTCATCGCGGATCGTCTGGGCGACCGGATCTGGTCCGCCGCCCCGATCAACGAGCCTTGGTGCGTCAGTTGGCTGAGCCACTTCCTCGGCCATCACGCGCCGGGCTTGCGCGACATTCGCGCGACGGCGCATGCGATGCATCACGTTCTGCTCGCCCATGGCAAGTCGACGCGTGTGATGCGCGCGCACGGGATGAAGAACCTCGGCGCGGTATGCAATCTGGAATACCCGATCCCCGCCGATGACAGCCCCGAGGCCGCCGCCGCTGCAGATCTCTATGACGCCTATTACAACCGGTTCTTCGTTGAGGGCATCTTCAAGGGCCGTTACCCCGAGCAGGTGATGGAAGCCTTCGCGCCGCACATGCCGCATAACTGGGAAGACGATTTCGCTCTGATCGGCGAGAAGCTCGACTGGCTGGGGCTCAATTACTACACCTGCAAGCGGATCGCGCCCACCGAAGGCCCGTGGCCCGCGCATCACGAGGTCGACGGCCCGCTGCCGAAAACCGCGATGGGCTGGGAGATCTATCCCGAGGGGCTCTATCAGTTCCTGACCCGTCTCTCGCGCGAGTATACCGGTGACCTGCCGCTCTACGTGACCGAGAACGGCATGGCCGCGCCCGACGTGGTCGAGGATGGCAAGGTCGAGGACCCGCATCGCATCGCCTATTACAGCGAGCACCTCGCCGCCGTGCAGCGCGCGATCGCCGAGGGCACCCCCGTGAAGGGCTATATCGGCTGGTCACTGATGGACAATTACGAATGGGCCTTGGGCTACGAGAAACGCTTCGGGCTCGTCCACGTGGACTTCGACAGCTTGCAGCGCACCCCGAAAGCGTCCTATCTGGCGTGGAAAGACGCATTGGGGAGCCGCGGATGAGCGATCAAATCACCCTGCTGGCCGATATCGGCGGCACCAATACCCGGGTCGCGATGGCCCGCGACGGCAAGCTGATCCATTCAACGATCCGTCGTTATCCCAATCTGGGCCGCGGTGCGCTGGAGGAGATTCTCGCTGAATATATCCGCGACGAGGATTGCGGTCCCATTGCGGGTGCCTGCGTGGCCGCCGCCGGCCCGGTGCGCGACGACGTAGCCGAGATGACCAATCTCGCCTGGATAATCCGTGCCGACAATATCGCGCGCCTGACCGGGACGGATCAGGTCTTCGTGCTCAACGATCTGCAGGCGCAGGGTCATGCGCTGGGAAGTCTCGCCGAGGATGCCGTGCGTCCGATCCTGCCCGGGCTGCCCGCGAAGGAAGGCTCCGCGCGGCTGGTGGTCGGCATAGGCACCGGCTTCAACGCGGCTCCCGTGCACGAGGGCCCCGGCGGCCGCGTCGTCCCCCCTTCCGAGGCCGGACACACCACCTTGCCGATCGAGACCGAGGCCGATTTCGCGCTCAAGACCTATCTCGATGCGAAACATGATTTCGCCAGCGTCGAGCATGTCGTGTCGGGCCGCGGTCTGGAACGTCTCTACGCCTATCTCCGGGGAGAGGAAGACGCGACCACGTCCGGGCAGGAAATCCTCGAAGCGATCACCCGTGGCGAGGAGAAAGCCGTCGCGGCGGGGCAATTGTTCGTTCAGATGCTGGGCCGTGTCGTGGGTGATCTGGCGCTGACCCACCTGCCCTTCGGCGGCATCTACCTGATCGGTGGGGCGGCGCGCGGCGTCGTGCCGTGGCTCGAGGAATTCGGCTTCGCCGAAGCGATGCAGGCCAAGGGCCGCTTCTCGGAGTTCCTGCGCGCCTTCCCGGTCTATGTGATCGAAGACGATTACGCAGCGCTGCAGGGCTGCGCCTCCTATCTTTCTTCGCGGATGTCGCGATAGGCGCGTTTCCGTCAAGCCTATTTTAACGGCTTGGACTTAGACCTCTTGCACGGATGTGTTTGAAAGAGGTTGCCGATGCGTACGCCCTGCCTTCGTGACTTTCCGGTGGCGCCATGACTGCGCTTACCCTGCCCGACCGGATCGATCTTGCGACCGTGCGCTCGCTGCATGAGTCGCTGACATGCGTGGCGACGCAGGACGTCGCGCTAGATGCCTCCAACGTGACCCATCTCGGGGCGCTTGGGCTACAGCTGCTGGTGTCCGCGGCGAAAACCGCACGAGGCGCGGGCCATCGCCTCGAGATCACATCCAGCTCCGAGGCATTCGACAGCGCGCTCGCCCGGTTCGGCCTCTCGCGCGCCGATCTGCAACATCAGCCGGATGCGGAGGCCGTATGACCCTGAAAGTCCTCGCGGTCGACGACAGCCGCACCATTCGCGACATGCTCAAACTCACCCTCGAACACGCCGGGATGGAGCTTTATCTCGCCGAAGACGGCGTGCACGGGCTGGAGGTTCTCGACGGGCTGGAGCCTGACGCGATCATCTCCGACATCAACATGCCGCGCCTCGACGGGTTCGGCTTCATCGAGGCTGTGCGCGGCCAGGAACGCCACCGCGCCACCCCGATCCTCGTCCTCACCACCGAATCCGCGGCAGAGCTGAAAGCCCGCGCCCGCGCCGCCGGGGCGACCGGCTGGATCGTGAAGCCTTTCGACCCGACCAAGCTGGTCAAGGCGCTCAACATGGTTGCCGGATAAGGAGCGCGACATGTCCGACCCGATGGCAGAAATCAAAACGTCCTTCTTCATCGAATGCGAAGAGCTGCTCGAAAGCCTGCAAGACGCGCTCTCCGACCTCGACGAAGGGGCCGACGATGGCGAAACGATCAACGTCGTCTTTCGGGCGGTCCATTCGATCAAGGGCGGCGCCGGCGCCTTCGGCCTCGATGCGCTGGTCGCTTTCGCCCATCGCTTCGAAACCGTGCTGGACGAACTGCGCTCAGGCAGGCTCGCCCTCACGCCCGAAGCGGTGAAACTATTCTTTCAGGCGGCCGATTTGCTCACCGACGAGATCCATGCCGCCCGCGAAGGCTCACCTGAACCCGCAACCGCCGCGGCCTGCCTGCAGTCTCTCGAAGCGCTTTTGGGCGAGAGCGGGGCAGAGCGCGTGGCGGAAGCGGAAGACGATGAGGTTTCAGATTTCCAACCGATGGGTCTTGCGCTCGATCTCGACTTCGATTTCGCGCCGGTGGAAGCACCTCCGTCAGGCTTCAACCTGGAGTTCCGCCCGGATACCGCTCTCTACGCCTCTGGCAACGAACCGCTCCAACTCCTGCGAGCCCTTTCCGATATTGCAGATATCTCCGTCGTGACCGACACGACTGCGGTCCCGTCGCTCGACGCGCTCGACGCCGAGGAGAACCATCTCGGCTGGTCGGTACAGATCACCGGGGATATCGGAGAAGACGAAATTCGCGAGGTCTTCGAATTCGTCGAAGATGTCTGTCAGCTCGATATCTCCCCGACACTAGAAACACCCGAAGTGCCCCCCGCGGGGCTCCCCGACATCGATAGCGAACTGCGCGAATACGCCCACGAAGAGGAAGACGACGGCCAAGATCTTGAATCGGAGGCGCAGAGTTCGGAAAACGCCGCCCCTCCCCGAGCGGAAGAGGGAGCCGAGGCCGAGCCCGCACCCCCCTCGCGCAAGGCCGATCCGTCCCCCACCGGGCATCAAGCTGAGACTGCGAAGCCAACCGCTGCGCAGCCCGCAGCCGCCGCCACCCCCGCGCCGGCCGCCGAACACGGTGCCACAGTGCGCGTCGACATCGAGCGTATCGATCGTCTGGTGAACCTTGTCGGCGAATTGGTGATCAACCAAGCGATGCTCGCCCAATCCGTCGCCGAAGCCGGGCTTCCGCCCAATTCAGCCGTAAATACTGGGCTCGAAGCTTTCATGATGCTCACTCGCGACATCCAGGACAGCGTAATGATGATCCGCGCCCAGCCGGTCAAACCGCTGTTCCAGCGAATGGCCAGGATCGTTCGCGAGGCCTCCTCGGCAATCGGAAAGGATGTCCGCCTCAAGACCGAAGGGGAGACCACCGAGGTCGACAAGACCGTCATCGAACGCCTCGCCGATCCACTCACCCACATGATCCGCAACGCCGTCGATCATGGTCTCGAAGCCTCGGACACGCGCGTGGCCGCAGGCAAACCACGCGAAGGCATCGTCACCCTCTCGGCCCACCATCGCTCCGGCCGGGTCGTCATAGAAGTCAGCGATGACGGCGGCGGCATCAACCGCAAGAAAGTCTTCCGCAAAGCCGTCGAAAAAGGCCTGATCGCCGCCGATGCCCAACTCTCGGACAGCGAAATCGACAACCTGCTCTTCCTGCCCGGCTTCTCCACCGCCGATCAGGTTTCGGCGCTTTCAGGTCGGGGCGTCGGCATGGACGTCGTCAAAAGCTCGATTCAATCCCTCGGCGGTCGAATCTCGATCACCTCCGCCCCCGGCAAAGGCAGCTGCTTTTCGATTTCCCTGCCGCTGACACTCGCCGTGCTCGACGGCATGGTCGTCAACGTCGCCGGAGAAACCCTCGTCGTGCCTCTCTCGTCGATCCTTGAAACGGCCACGCTAACGAGTGAAGACATCCGCGCACTCGGGCCATCGACCAATGTGATCCACCTGCGCGGTGCCTTCGTGCCCCTTTTCGATCTCGGCGCGGAACTCGGATACCGAGACCCGAAGAACTCCTATAGCGGAGATGTCGTCCTGCTCACAGCGCAGGAAGACGGCGCCCGATCCGCACTTGTCGTCGATTCAATACTCGAGCAACGGCAGGTGGTGATCAAAGGCCTACAGCAGTCCTACGGCCACATTCCGGGCGTCGCTGCGGCGACAATCCTCGGCGATGGTCAGATCGCGCTCATTCTCGACCCTGCCGATCTCGTGCAAACCGCCTCGGGCAACACCCGCGCCATCGATCTCTCACTCGCAGGATAAGCCATGACCGAAGACATTTCGTCCAAATCTGAAGCCGCCGAAGTCGAGCTCCTCTCCTTCCGTCTGGGCGAAGAGGAATACAGCGTCGACATCATGTCGGTCCGCGAGATCCGCGGTTGGACCCGCGCCACCCCACTGCCCCACGCGCCCACCTTCGTACGCGGCGTGATCAACTTGCGTGGCACGGTTCTGCCCGTTGTAGATCTTTCCGTTCGCCTGGGAATGGAACCGGTCGCAGGCGATGCTCGCAACGTGATAATCGTCGTTCAGGTCGGCGGGCAAACTGCAGGCCTCCTCGTCGACGCGGTCTCCGACATCCTCGCCCTCCCCCGGTCGGAGATGCAACCTCCGCCCGATCTCAACGCCGACATCTCGCAACGCTACATTTCGGCGCTCACGATCGTCGAAGGCCGAATGATCCGGATCCTCGACCTCACGTCCGTACTCCCGCAAGAGGCGATCGAGGCCGCATGAACGCTCCGCAGTCCACATTGGGGCAAGTCGCGCCGACAGAGGCGGAATTTAGAGCGATCGCACAGCTCCTTTCCGACACGACGGGCATTGTGCTCGCGCCCGGCAAAACCTCGATGGTCCAAAGCCGTCTTGCTAAACGGCTCAGGGCCTTGGGGCTCGCAACCTACAAGGATTATATTGCGCTCGTGAGCTCCGAGGGGGGGCGCGACGAATGCCGTCGCATGGTTTCGGCTCTCACGACGAATGTCACCCATTTCTTCCGTGAGAACCACCACTTCGAGACACTGCGCCAAGTAGTGCTCCCCCCCCCTCCTGGAAGAAGCCCGCTGCGGTGGCCGCGTTCGTCTGTGGTCAGCGGGATCCTCGAACGGTCAAGAAGCCTACTCGATGGCCATGACAATCGCCGAGCTCGCTCCCGATTTCGCGACCCTGAACCTGCGCATCCTCGCAACCGACATCGATCCTCTCATGATCGAACAGGGCGCGAAGGGGATTTATCCCGCAGCTGCGCTTGAGGCGGTGCCAGAGAACCTGCGCAAAAAATATTTTCGAAAGGAAGGCGAAGATTATCAAGTTGATCCGAATCTTCGCGGTCTTGTGCAGTTCCGTGAACTCAATCTCCACGAGCGCTGGCCAATGCGCGGAAAATTCGACGTGATTTTTTGTCGCAACGTCGTCATCTACTTCGCGCCGGCAGCGCAGGCCCTGCTCTGGGAGCGGTTCGAAGAACAGCTGACACCAGGGGGATACCTCTTTGTTGGCCATTCTGAACGGGTAACGGACGGGAAACACTCGAATCTCCGAACCGCAGGCGTCACGACCTATCAACTGACAAATCGAACCAGCAGGATCTGACTTCATGGCATTGAGAGACCAATTGCGTATCCTCGTGGTCGACGACATGTCGACGAGTCGAGGTCTCATTATGCAAGCGCTCGACGCGATGGGAATTCGACAGGTCGGATACGCGACCGACGGTCAAAGCGCACTTCAGAGCCTCGAAGCCAAGCCCGTTCATCTTGTGATCTCTGACTACAACATGCCCGGAATGGACGGCTTGCAGTTCCTTCAGGCAATGCGAAAGAACGCACGCACGAAGGGGCTAGGATTTATCCTGATCACCGGACGAGCCGATCGCGAAATCATCGAGACTGGCCGACGTCTTGGAATGAACAACTTCATCAAAAAACCATTCACCCCGCCCGAACTGAAAGCGTGTATCGAAGCCGTCGTGGGACGTTTGTAATGCGGCAATACGCCCGCCAACTCCCAGTCAGAGACATCACCGCACGCGTCGGGCGAGAATTGGAAACGCTCGCTCGCTTGTCGGTTTCACTCCAGAAAACGCTTTCAGCAAGCGTGATTGATGGCGATCTCTCGCCGCATATCGTTCGTGAGCTTCAAAGCATTGATTTCATAAGTCAATCTCTTGAAGACCTCGGGGCGCTCGTCAACAAGCTCTCTGAGCAGATATCGCCCGACCTCGCCTGCGACGCAGACACGGTTTTTGCCTCACTTCGGCTTCAAGACCTTGCAGCAGCTCTCGATCCCGAGAATTTTGCCGAGTTTCAAAAACGCGCCACTGACGGTGACGTCAGTTGGTTTTGAAGTAGCTGAGCTTCCGAATACATTTTGAGACTCGATTAAGCCATGCCCGAACTACGAAGGAAGGCAACGGGTTTTTCATCTGACGTACTAGAACAACTCGATGTCGAGAGACGGCGCTGGTGCAATCTCGCGTTCAAGAACCTTTGCATCCCCGAGCAGCTTCTGGCGCGCTCGCCCGGTGTCAGGCCAAAACACTATCCGACGAGCTTGCGAGCCCCCTAGGCTTTGGCTGACACAGGGGATACCCTCCTTGGCGAGGAACTCGATTGAAAACTTGCTGTTCTTCAATCCGATATCCGATAGTCCATTGACCATGCGCGCGCCACCGAAGAGCTTCGCGCAAAGGTCACCACGTTGCGCACCCTGCTTGATCAGTTCATTTATCAGCAGTTCCATTGCGTTCACACCAAAGCTCGCCGCTTGAAAAGTTGAGCCGGTGGTATCTGGCAAGAGAAAGTGATTCATTCCGCCAACACGCGCTTTCCCATCGTAAAGACAGCAGGCCACACAGGAACCAAGGATGGTCGTGATAGATTGCGCTCCCGCTCCTGCGACAAGAAACTCACCTTGCGAAATGTGGATTGGCCGACCTGAAGCAACGGCGCTCATGTACCACCCACCTTGCCGTCCGGCGCGGAAATCTGAGCAGATCTAGTCAGAATTTCTTGCGAAATCTCTTGCAGCGGAACCGAATAGGACGCGGCTCCAAGTTCAAGAGCAGCACGCGGCATTCCAAAAACGATCGATGTCGCTTCATCTTGGGCGAAACAATGTGCACCAGCTCTGCGAAGTTGCAACATTCCCTCCGCCCCGTCCCTTCCCATACCGGTGAGCAAAACAGCGACCGCCTTCGCCGCTATCTCGACCGCAGATTCGAATAGCACATCTACTGACGGGCGATGCCCGTTTCGCTTCTCGCTCTCGATCAATGCGAGTTCAGGAGCTTTCGCGTTTCGAACCGTGAGATGCGTTGCGCCACCAGGCGCGAGATAAACATGACCTTGCTCAAGACACGTCCCCGTCATGCCGAGGCGAACGTTTGGCGCTATCATGCGATCGAGTCGTTCGGCGAAGCTCGCGAGGAAGCTTTCCGGCATATGTTGCGCGATGAGGGTGGGAGGGCAATTCCCGGGAAACCCTTTCAGTATCGTCTCAAGCGCGTCGACACCACCGGTCGAGGAACCGATAAGCACGATTTGACCGTCCCACCGAAAGTTTCGCGCGGGTGTAATCGCGGCGCGATCACGCGCTCTTTGAGGTAGTCGCGCGTTCGCACTTGCGAGAAGAATTTCCGGAAGCACTTCGAAACTTCTTTCGAGATTACCGAACCGAGGCTTTCCAACGCAGTCGATCGCTCCGAGGGCGAGCGCTTCGATTGCCGCACGCGATCCTTTATGTGTTTCTGTCGACACCATGACCACGGGGATCGGCCGTAAACGCATGAGGCGTTCGAGGAAAACGAGACCGCTCATTCGCGGCATCTCGACATCGAGCGTGATCACATCGGGCAAAAGCATTTTTATTTTTTCGCGCGCCTCGAACGCGTCTGCCGCCTCGCCGACCACGACAAGCCGCCGGTCCGTCGCGAGGCGCGCCCGAATAAGCTTACGCATCGTAGCGGAGTCATCGACGATGAGAACCCGTTTGGCGGAAGCAAAATCATCCGGCATCAGTTTTCCTTCGCGCGAACTCAAAATTCTTCCCAGTCTTCGGCTGCAAAGCTGGCGGCGCGCGGCGTCGTGTCGCCGACCGCGCGCGAAAGCTCGACGTTCCCGTCTTTTTCGTTCGATGTTACTTGCGACAACTCGGAGCGCTCGCGCGCAGGCGGCGAGAGTGACTGCGTATTGACTGTAAATTGCGCTGTGATGTCGCGCAGTGAAGTCGCGTTTGTGGTCAAGGCGTGGCTCGCCGCTGTGGTTTCTTCGAACATTGCAGCGTTTTGTTGGGTCACCTGGTCGAGCTGATTGACCGCAGTATTGATCTCCTTGAGTCCTTCCGCCTGTTCACGCGCGCCGCCCGCTATTTCTGAAACGCGCGTTGAAATGTTCATCACCGCGCCGAGAATACCCTCGAGGGCGCGACCGGTTTCATGGACGAGGCCGACGCCGCGCGTAACCTGTTCGCTCGACGCGGTGATCAGGGCATCGATCTCGCGAGCGGCCTCCGAAGAGCGCTGCGCGAGGGCACGCACCTCTGAGGCGACGACGGCGAAGCCGCGCCCCGCTTCACCCGCGCGCGCAGCTTCGACGCCGGCATTAAGTGCGAGAAGGTTGGTCTGGAACGCGATTTCGTCGATCACGCCGATGATTTTGGAAATCTGAAGCGAGCTGGTTTCGATCTCGCCCATAGCTTGAATTGCCTGTTTCACCACTTCGCCCGATGTCTCGGCGCTATTACGGGCCTCGGAGACCACGCGATCCGTTTCGGCCACCCCTTGCGCCGAGGTTGTGACAGACGATGACAATTCATCGAGCGCGGCAGCCGTTTCTTCGAGCGTGGCGGCCTGTTGTTCGGTTCTGCGACTGAGATCGTCAGAAGCCGACGCGATCTCACGGGCCTCGGTATCGATAGCCGCCGCGTTGTCTATCACGGTTTCGATTGCTGCAGCGAGATTTCGCGCTGCATCATTGAAGTCATTGCGCAGCGCCTCGTATTCCTCGGTGAACTCCATGTCGAGAGTCAGGCTCAGGTCGCCCCGCGAGAGGGCGGCAAGGCCGACCTGCAAGGACTCGACCACGGATTTCTGCGCCTCCAGCATTGCAAGGTTGCGGTTCTGCGCGGCGGTGAGAGCGGTCTCTGCCGCAGTCACGTCATTCGCCATGAGAAAAATCTTCATCAAGCGACCGGCTTTGTCCGAGATCCCATTCAGCGTGCCGTCGAGCAGGTAGGCATCTCCCTCCGGGGCGCGCATCGTGAAGCGGGCGGTCACGGACTGCCCGGCGGCGACCGTGGGCCAAGGATCGCTGCCATCGATAGGGCTCAGCCATTCCTTCAGCGGCTGCCCTGTCAGGTTTTGCGCCTGCGCTCCAAGGAGCGTCTGCATATTTGCGTTCATTCGCGTCACCAGGCCCGCAGGGTCCGCTTCGCAAACGAGTTGGCCACGCTCGATGGCCGAAACGAGCGCATCCTTCATGCGACGCTCGGTGACATCCTGCCATTCGACGACAAAACCGGCCTGATTGCCGTCGGCATCGACAAAGTTGGTGACGTCGACTCCGAAACGGCCATCACCGACCTTGATATCGACATGAAGCGGCAATTTGCCGGGATCATCGAGCAGCGCACGCGCGTGATGCCGCTCCGCATGGAAGTCGTCCATCGACCGGCCAACGAGACCGTCGGGATCAAGGTCGGGACTGACGACGCGAAACTCCTTGATCCGGGATGCGACCAGTTCTACCAGCGCTCGGTTGACATGCGTGATGCGGAAATCCTGATCGACGATCATCAGCGCGGCGGAGGCATTCGCAAAGGCTGCGCCTTGTCGGGTCGCCTCGCGCTGGATGGCTTCGGCACGATCGAGCTCATTGCGCAGGTTGCTCAGCGCCGAGGTGATCGCGCCGACCTCGTCGCCGCGACGGGTCTGCACGATCTCACCGGTGTAATCCCCTTCGCTAATCTTGCGGATGGACTTCTCAAGTCCTTTAAGGGGATTGGAGACGGATCGCGCCATCCAGGTCGACAGCGCCGCAAGCAGAAGGATGAGCCAGGACGCATTGAAAAGCATCGAGCGGGCGAGCGACGTAGCTGGCGCGAAAAGCTCTGCCCTGTCCTGTTCCACGACCGCCCAATAGGCTTCATCGAACAGGGTGAGCGCCAATGTTCGTTCGATTGCCGGGTGTCCCGAAAGCGAAGTCACTTCATCCTGCCCCTGTTTCACGGCATTCAAGGTGGCCTCGGGCAAAGCCTCCCCCGGCTTCGGTGCGGCGTCAGGAAAGCGAAGGTCGCTCATCAGCCGACCTTCCGCATCGATCAGGAACCCCTCCCCGGTCTCGCCCATGCCGCGCGGGTTGGCCATGATCTGCCCAAGCTGTGTCATGGGCTTTTGCAAGACCACCGCTCCGAGGTTGAGGCCGGTGCCGCTGCGCACGGGGCGCGCTGCGAAAAACCGCCCCTCGCCGGCGTTGAAATGCGGCGGAGGCACGGCGACGGTGCTTGCCGACACCATGCGCCGCGGCGCGTTCAACCAGTCCAAAGCCTTTGTCGCGGCCTCCTTCAGGCCGGCGGGCTCGTCCCTGAGGGGGTGGCCGATCGCGGCGTGATCACGAACCGCGAAGACGATGCGACCGTCGCGATCGACCAGATAAAGATCGTCCAATCCATGCTCAGCAAAAATCTGTTCGATCACAGGGCCATAGCGGTCCTGCAGCAGGCGGTAGTCCCGCAGAGGGCCGCTCACTTCGCCCGCGGACGCGCCGGCCTCGGCCGTCCCGTTTCTCAAACTATCGATCGCCGCGGAGTCGAGGTTGTCAACGCTTCTTGTGAACTCGTAAAGCGCCCGGGCCGTGTCGGGATTGGCCGAGATCGTGCGCGTGTTGGAAGCAAGCCGCTGCGCCCAGTCTTCCACCAGCGCCGCGCGCGCCTCGAGCGTCCGCCCGAGACGCTGCCTCCCCTCGCTTTCCAGCAACCCATGCGCGGTGCGATAGGCAGAAATTCCCATGATCGTCAGTGCGACCATTGCGATCGCCACCAGCATCAGCGGTAACTTCAATCCGAGTTTGAGATTGTCGAAAAAGCGCATCAACGTCCTCCGGCGAACTGCGGAAGCGACCCGACAGATCGGGGCAATCGCGGTCACCATCCGGCGAAGAGTTGAAGATTCCTCTAACTTCGGAAAATTTCCTGCGCTCTACGATGCAGACGCGCTCAGACACCAAGCAAGGCGGCGCGCAGAAGGCCCGAGCGACGCCGGAATTCCGACAGCACCAATGCGCCCGGCGCGAGCGGGTCATCTGAGCCGTGCGCGCGCGCGAGGACGGCTCTCGCCTGCCATCCCGGTAGAAGCGCGGCCTTGGCGGCGCCGAGCCGCAGCTTGCGCGCGGGCTCGAGGCGCGCCTGCCCCTCGGCCGCGAGCTGGCGCAAGGTCGCAGCGTCGGGCGCAGCGAGTGGCGGACGACCGCGCGCAGCCAGGTCGGACCATGCCTGCAGAAGCGCCGCCAACCCGGCGCCCGCGCCGAAACTGCGCACCGCGATCTCGGCCTCATTCGGCGCGCCGAGCGCCTCGGCAGCGGCCCAGTACAGCGCTCCGGCGGTCTGGTCGAGATAGGCCCAAAGGCTTGAAATATCGTCGAAAGGTTCGGGCCAACAGTCGGCGCGTCGAGCCTCGGCGGCAGCAATCAGATGGCGGGCGGGCGCTGCGACCGACACCAGCGCGGGGCCGATCTCGTGCGGGGGCTCCCGCTCTTCGGACAGCGCCTCGAGGGCATCGACCCACCATTGCAGTCGCATCTCGGCGACCATCGGCTCTGACGAAGCCCAGGGCGCGCGCGCGATCTCGAGATTGGCGGCGTAGAGCGGCCAGAGGCGGTCGCGCAGTTCGGCGGGCGCGGCCATCGTCGCGGCGAAGCGATCGGGATCGCCCTGGCGCACGGCCTCGGCTGACGCTTGCAGGGAGGCGGCCAGATCGCTCATGCCGGATGCGCCCCGTCGCGCAGCAGTTTCCAGATCATCGCGTCGAGGAGCGCCTCGAAACTCGCGTCGACTATGTTCGGCGACACGCCCACGGTGGACCAGCGCTGGCCTGCGCCGTCTTCGCTGTCGATGATGACGCGGGTCACGGCCTCGGTGCCGCCTTGGGTGATACGGACCCGGAAATCGACCAGTTTCATGTCGTCGATGAGGTTCTGATAGGGGCCCAGATCCTTCGACAGGGCTTTCGAGAGTGCGTTCACCGGGCCGCGGTCATGGCCCTGCTCGTCCATACTTTCCGAGACCGAGAGCATCTTCTTGCCGCCGACCTTGACCACCACGACGGCTTCCGAAATAGAAACCATCTTGTCGTAGCGGTTCTTCCGACGCTCCACAGTGACCTTGTAGCGCTTCACCTCGAAGAAATTCGGCAGCTGCCCCAGTTCGGCACGCGCGAGCAGCTCGAAACTCGCCTGAGCGCCGTCATAGGCATAGCCCTGATCCTCACGTTCCTTGATCAGATCGAGGATACGCGCGAGGCGCGGATCGTCCTTTTCGACCTCGATCCCCATCCCCTTGAGCCGCGCGCGCAGGTTCGATTGGCCGGCCTGGTTGGACATCGGGATCAGCCGCGTATTCCCCACCACAGCCGGATCGATATGCTCGTAAGTGTCTGGATTTTTGAGGATCGCCGAAGCGTGCAGACCAGCCTTATGAGTAAAGGCCGAGGCGCCCACATAGGGCGCCGAGCGCAGCGGCACCCGGTTCAGGATATCGTCGAGCTTGCGCGAGAGCTTGGTGATCCCGCGCAGGCTCTCATGGCTGATGCCAGTGTCGAGCGTCGACGCGTAAGGCTCTTTCAAGAGCAGCGTCGGGATCAGCGTGATCAGGTTCGCGTTGCCGCAGCGCTCGCCCAGACCGTTGAGCGTGCCTTGGATCTGGCGCGCACCGGCCTCGACCGCGGCGAGACTGCCCGCCGCGGCGTTGCCGGTATCGTCATGGCAATGGATGCCGAGACGGTCGCCGGGAATGCCCGCCGCGATCACCGCCTCGACGATCTTGCCGATCTCGCCCGGCAGCGTGCCGCCATTGGTGTCGCAAAGCACGATCCAGCGCGCGCCCGCCTCAAAGGCCGCACGGCAGCACTCCAGCGCATAGCCCGGGTTCGCCTTGTAGCCGTCGAAGAAATGCTCCGCATCGAACAGCGCCTCGCGACCTTGCGCCACCATATGCGCGACCGAGGCGCGGATATTCTCTAGGTTCTCCTCCAGCGTGATCCCGAGCGCGGTGGTGACGTGGTAGTCATGCGTCTTGCCGACGAGGCAGACGGCGGGCGTATTCGCGTTCATCACGCCCGCGAGAACGTCGTCATTCGCGGCCGAGCGCCCTGCCCGCTTGGTCATCCCGAAAGCCGTGAAGGTCGCCCGCGTCTCGGGCCGCGCTTCGAAGAAATCGCTGTCGGTCGGGTTCGCCCCGGGCCAGCCGCCTTCGATATAGTCGATGCCGATTGCGTCGAGCGCCTTGGCGATCTCGATCTTCTCAGGCACCGAGAACTGGACGCCCGCCGATTGCTGCCCATCGCGGAGCGTCGTGTCGTAGAGATAGAGGCGTTGTTTGGTCATTGGTTGCCTCCGTCGAGGTTACGTTCCGCCAAGCGGCACGTCGGGCCGCGCCCTAAGGGTCCAAGAACCACCGGATCGCTTGCGATCCGGTTCGCCCCCGACCCGCCCCCCAGGGCGGGGGCGAAGATGCCCCCACCCTCGGGCCGGGGGCAAACCTGCGTTGCGTAAGCCATCACAGACCCTCCAGCTTGGCGGGGTCGAAATCGGATCCGGGCAGCAATTCCACCCCGGCCTTCGACATGCGCACCTCGACACCTGCCGCGACGAGCGCCTGTTTCATTGCATCGACCGGCGCGAAGTCCTTGGTTTCCATCGCATTAGCACGCAAAGCAACGAGCTTGTCGGCGAGCCCCGAGAGATCGGCCTCCGGTGCCGCGACCCAATCGCCCATCCCATCGTCAAGCAGGCCGAGCATCGCAGCGGAAGCCTTCAGAACTGCTGGATCGTCGATTTTATGCAGCGCCGCGATGGCACCCGCCGTGTTAAGATCGTCGGCGAGCGCAGCGATCACTTCCGGCGCCGCCTCGGGTGAAGGTGTGACCCCATCAACAGTTGTCCGCCACTTGCGCAGGGTCGCAGCCGCCGTCCGCGCCTTCTCCGCCGTCCAGTCCATCGGCTTCGTATAATGCGTCTGCAGGAACACAAACCGGATCACCTCGCCGGGAATGCCCTTCTCGCCGTCATGGCCGTCGAGCAGATCGCGCACGGTGAAGAAATTGCCCAAGCTCTTGGACATCTTCTTGCCCTCGACCTGTAGCATCTCGTTATGCAGCCAGTAGTTCGCGAAAGAGCCCTCGGGATGCGCGCAGCAGCTTTGCGCGATCTCGTTCTCGTGGTGCGGGAATTGCAGGTCGATGCCGCCGCCATGGATGTCGAAAGACGCACCCAGCAGCTCGTAAGACATGGCCGAGCATTCGATATGCCAGCCCGGACGGCCCCTGCCCCACGGGCTCTCCCAGCCCGGCAGCCCCTCGTCGGAGGGTTTCCAGAGCACGAAATCCATCGGGTCTTCCTTGAAGGGCGCGACCTCGACCCGCGCGCCCGCCATCATGTCGTCGACCGTCCGCCCCGACAGCGCGCCATAGTCCTTGTAGCTGCGCACCCGGAACAGCACATGCCCCTCGGCGGCATAGGCGTGACCGTCTTCGATCAGCTTTTCGATCATCGCGATCATCGCGCCGATATAATCCGTCGCGCGCGGTTCCTGATCGGGGCGCAAGGCGCCGAGCGCATCCATGTCGGCATGATACCAGCCGATGGTCTCCTCGGTCCGCGCGCGGATCAGCTCTTCGAGCGACCCTTCGGCCCCGGCTTCCTTCCGCGCCAGCGCCGTCGCGTTGATCTTGTCATCGACATCCGTGAAATTGCGCACATAGGTGACGTGTTCCGGCCCGTAGACGTGGCGCAGCAGCCGGTAGAGCACGTCGAACACCACCACGGGCCGCGCGTTGCCGAGATGGGCGCGGTCGTAAACGGTCGGCCCGCAGAGATACATCCGCACGTTCTTCGCATCGATGGGATGGAAATCCTCGACCTTCCGGGTCAGGGAATTGCGCAAACGGATCTGGGTCATAAGTCCTCGCAAAGGGTCGGCGGCACCTGCCGGCGGGCTTACAAGGTCATGTCGTTTTTGGAAAGAGAAGACCGGCCCGCGTGACGATGTCAGCGGATAATGCAGCAGATGATGATGGTCTTCGTGGTCATGGCGAGAAGATAAGCCGCCGCCCGCCCAAAGGTCCAGAGCAAAATTGGGCGCGCCCGAAAACGAAAAGGGGCAGCCCCAGCCACCCCTTTTCGGACTTCTGATCAGCGATTTACGCGACGATCTTCACTTGAACTCGACGTCGTCCATCGCCTCGACGATCACCAGATCGCGTTCGGCCGCGCCTTCGGCATGGGCCAGCGCCGCCTGATAGTCGTCGGAGCGGTAGCAGGTTTCGGCCGCCTCCAGCGAGGGGAACCAGGCAACCACGTTGCGCGCCCGGTCATTGCCTTCCAGCTGCACGTAGCGCGCGCCACGGGCGAGGAACCGCCCGCCATGTTTCGCGATCGCGGGCCCCGCGCCTTCGGCATATTTGCCATACGCCTCGGCGTCTTTCACGGTTACATGGGCGATCCAGAATGCGCCTGCCATCAAAGTTCCTCCAACAAAGTTTTCACGGCCGCAACGGCCTCCCCGGCTTTCGATGGATCGGCCCCGCCGGCTTGCGCCATATCGGGACGGCCACCGCCGCCTTTCCCACCAAGAGCCTGCGCGGCGGCCTTCACCAGGTCGACCGCGCTCACACGCTCGGTCAGGTCCTTGGTCACGCCAGCCGCCACGGCCGCCTTGCCGCCCGCATCCGCGACGACGAGGATCACGCCGGAACCGACCTTGTCCTTCAACTCGTCCACGATGCCGGGAAGGTCCTTGCCGGTCACGCCGGACACCACTTGAGGCACGAACTTCAAGCCATTGATTTCACTTACGTCCGGGCCGCCGGAAGCACCACCGCCCATCGCAAGTTCGCGACGCAGCTGCGCGATCTCGTTGGCCTGCGCCTTGCGCTCGTCGAGGATCGCCTGCAGACGCCCGAGCACATCCTGCTCGGAGGTCTTGATCAGCCCTTCGATCTCGGTGAGCAGCTTGTCGCGGCGGCGCAGTTCGGCCATCGCGATATCGCCGGTCAGCGCCTCGATCCGGCGCACGCCAGACGACGACGCGCCTTCGCTCGTCAGCACGAAAGTACCGATATCCCCGGTGCGCTTCACATGGGTGCCGCCGCACAGCTCGAGCGAATAGACATTGCCGGTTGTACCTTTGCCGGAATTGGCCAGTTCGCCCATCGAGACGACGCGCACCTCGTCGCCGTACTTCTCGCCAAACAGCGCCTGCGCGCCCAGGTCGCGAGCATCATCCGGCGTCATGATCCGCGTGTCGACCGGCGTATTTTGGCGAATGAATTCATTCACTTCGCGCTCGATCTTCGCGATTTCCTCCGGGCTGAGCGCCTTGTTGTGCGAGAAGTCGAAGCGCAGACGATCCTCGGCATTGAGCGAGCCGCGTTGGGCCACGTGATCGCCCAGCGTGCGGCGCAGCGCCTCGTGCAGCAGGTGCGTGGCCGAGTGGTTCGCCCGGATCGCGCTGCGGCGGGCGTGGTCGACTTCCAGCTTCGCGCCCTGCCCCTTCGCAATCTCGCCTTCGGTCACACGCGCGAAATGGATGAACACGCCAGCGACTTTCTTGGTGTCGGTAACCTCGGCTTTACCTGTGTCGGTCACGATCCAGCCACGATCGCCGATCTGGCCGCCGCTTTCAGCGTAGAACGGGGTCTGGTTGACCACGACCTGAACCTCGCCGGTCGCTGTGTCGATCTCGGCTCCGTCCGTTACCAACGCTGTGATCTGCCCCTCGGCAGTCTCGGTGTCATAGCCGAGGAATTCGGTCGCGCCGAGTTTCTCGGACAGATCGAACCAGATCGCGGCATTGGTGGCTTCACCCGTGCCGGACCAGCTGGCGCGCGCCTTCGCCTTCTGCTCTTCCATCGCGGAGTCGAACCCTTCGGTGTCGACCTCGCGATCCCGCTCGCGCAGAGCGTCCTGCGTCAGATCGAGCGGGAAGCCAAACGTGTCATAGAGTTTGAACGCGGTCTCGCCCGGCAGCTTCGACCCTTCGGGCAGGTCCAGAAGCGCCTCGTCGAGCAGCTTGAGCCCGCGATCGAGCGTGGTCTTGAAGCGGGTTTCCTCGCCCAGAAGGGTCTCTTCGATCAGTGCCTGCGCCCGGCCAAGCTCGGGGTAAGCCGCGCCCATCTCCCGGATCAGCGAGGGGACAAGACGGTGCATCACCGGATCCTTCGCGCCCAGCAGGTGCGCGTGACGCATCGCGCGGCGCATGATCCGGCGCAGGACGTAACCACGCCCGTCCGCCGAGGGCATCACGCCATCCGCGATCAGGAACGAGGTCGAACGCAGGTGATCCGCGATCACGCGGTGATGCACGTTCCCCGGCCCGTCCGGCGCGCCATCGGTCGCATTGGCCGAGGCCTCGATCAGGTGGCGCATCAGGTCGGTATCGTAATTGTCGTGCTTACCCTGCAGCAGCGCACCGATCCGCTCGAGCCCCATACCGGTGTCGATCGACTGCATGTCGAGCGCGCGCATCGAGCCGTCCTCGAACTGCTCGTTCTGCATGAAAACGAGGTTCCAGATCTCGATGAAGCGGTCGCCATCTTCCTCGGGCGAGCCGGGCGGGCCGCCCCAGATGTGATCGCCGTGATCGAAGAAAATCTCGGTGCAGGGGCCGCACGGCCCGGTCGGGCCCATCTGCCAGAAATTGTCCGAGGTCGGAATGCGGATGATCCGCTCGTCCGGCAGACCCGCGACTTTCTTCCACATCTCCGCCGCCTCGTCATCGGTATGGTAAACCGTGACCAGCAGCTTTTCTTTCGGAATATCGAAATCCTTGGTCAGCAGCTCCCAGGCGAAGGGGATCGCGCCGTCCTTGAAATAGTCGCCGAAGGAAAAATTCCCCAGCATTTCGAAGAAGGTATGGTGGCGCGCAGTGTAGCCGACATTGTCGAGGTCGTTATGCTTGCCCCCGGCGCGCACGCATTTCTGCGCAGTCGTCGCCCGGTTGTAGTCACGCTTCTCCACCCCGGTGAAGCAGTTCTTGAACTGCACCATGCCGGAATTGGTGAACATCAGCGTCGGGTCGTTGCGCGGAACGAGGGGCGAGCTATCAACGACCCGGTGGCCGTTGCGCTCGAAGTAATTGAGGAAAGTGGAGCGGATTTCGTTAAGGCTGGGCATAGTGTCCTGTCTCGCCTGATCGGGCTTGTTCGCTCCCGTTTAACGCCCGCCCTTCCCCCTGTCCAGCAATCGCAAAAGGCCGGGAGTTTGCGCTCCCGGCCTTTGCAAGAATTCGCGGCGAAGATCAGTCTTCGGTCAGCGCGTCGTCTTCGGACAGATTGTCGAATTCGAGCCCGTGGCTGGCGCGGATTTTATCCTCGATCTCGTAGGCGACATCGGGATGTTCGCGCAGGAAGGTTTTCGCGTTTTCACGGCCCTGCCCGATCCGCTCGTCCCCGTAGGAATACCAGGCGCCGGCCTTGTCGACGACCCCCGCCTTGACGCCCAGATCGACCAGTTCGCCCATCTTCGAGATTCCCTCGCCATACATGATGTCGAACTCGACCTGCTTGAACGGCGGGGCGACCTTGTTCTTGACCACTTTCACGCGGGTCTGGTTGCCCACCACCTCGTCGCGATCCTTGATCGAGCCGATGCGGCGGATGTCGAGGCGCACGGAGGCGTAGAATTTCAGCGCGTTGCCGCCGCTGGTCGTTTCCGGCGAGCCGAACATCACGCCGATCTTCATCCGGATCTGGTTAATGAAGATCACCATGCAATTCGAACGCCCGATCGACGCGGTCAGCTTACGCATCGCCTGGCTCATCAGGCGGGCCTGCGCGCCCACGGTGTGGTCGCCCATATCGCCTTCGATCTCGGCCTTCGGCGTGAGCGCCGCGACCGAGTCGACCACCACGAGGCTGACCGCGCCGGAGCGTACCAGCGTATCGACGATTTCCAGCGCCTGTTCGCCCGTGTCGGGCTGCGAGATCAGCAGCTCGTCGAGATCGACTCCGAGCTTGCGTGCATAATGCGGGTCGAGCGCGTGTTCGGCGTCGACGAAAGCGCAGACGCCGCCCTTCTTCTGCTCTTCCGCGATCGCGTGGAGCGTCAGCGTCGTCTTGCCCGAGCTTTCAGGCCCATAAATTTCGACGATCCGGCCTTTCGGAAGACCGCCGATCCCGAGCGCGATATCCAGACCGAGCGAGCCGGTCGACGTCGCTTCGATTTCCCGAGCGGGCGTCTCGCCGCCGAGCTTCATGATCGAGCCTTTGCCGAACTGCCGCTCGATCTGCGCCAGCGCCGAGTCGAGCGCCTTCTGCTTGTCTGCCTTGGGAGATTTATCCATGTCGAAAAGCTTCGCTACTGCCATTTGTCCGCTTCCTTATTTCACAGCGACGGCCGGTCGGCAATGCGACGCCCTCGCGCGGATGTTCACCTCATGTTCTGTTTGCACTATGCGCACGAAACATGAACATTACAATAAAATTCTGATAGCCCTACTGAACCGCATTTACTCTTAAGAAACGGTTTACCGACGCGAACCGAATGATTATCACCGGCGGAGTTAGGAGCTAGACCCGCCAAGATGCTGATTTTCTGGACACAAAAACTCGTCTTTCTGGCCACGCCGAAAGCGGGCTCCTCGGCGGTCGAGACCGCTCTGGAGTCCCTCGCCGATGTCGCGCTGACCCGTCCGGCGGTTCTCAAACACACCTCCGCCCGCAATTTCCGGGACCATCTCGAGCCGCTTCTTGCCGCGAAAACCGATGCGAGCTTTACCACGGTCGCGCTGATGCGCGAGCCGCTCGACTGGCTGCGTTCGCTCTATCGCTTTCGGCTGCGCGACTTGATCGAGGAGAGCGACATCTCCGCCGGCTATTCCTTCGACCAGTTCGCGCGCGATTATATCGACGATCCGCGCGCCGGGTTCAGCGACGTGCCCAGTCAGTCGGCGTTCCTGTGCGACGACGATGGCAACACGCTGGTCGACCGGATTTTTCCCTATGAGCGGATCGAGGATTTCGTGCATTTCCTCGAAGATCGGCTCGGTTTCGCGATAACCCTGCCGCGGGTGAACGTGCCGCCTGCAGTCGAGACCGGGCTCGCCCCCGAGACCGAGGAGGCGCTGCGGACCGCGATGCAGGAAGATCTCGCGCTCTACGATCGGGTCACCCGCGCCTTAGCGTGAGAGGAGCTCCTGCACAGTCGCGGTCAATTCGCCAAGCGAGAAAGGTTTCGGCAGGAAGACCGAGTCGGGCACCGGCGAGCTGCCGTTCTGGAACACCTCCTCGGCATAGCCCGACATGAAGACCGTGCGCGTGCCCGGCCGCGCCTCGAGCGCCTGCCTCACCCAGCTTGGCCCGTCGAGACCGGGCATGATCACATCGGTGACGAAGATATCCACCTTCAGCTCCGAGTCTTCCAGCAATTCCAACGCCTCTTCGGCGCTCTCAGCCTCGAGCACGGTGTAGCCGCGCAGCTGGAGCGCGCGCGAGGCGAAGGCGCGAACCGGCGGTTCATCCTCGACGAGAAGTACCGTCGCGTCACCGGCGATGACGTGGCTGTCAGGGACGGAGGTTTGTGCGATCTCCACCTTGGGCGCGATGGTCGATGCTGCGGCGCGTGGCGGCACCGGCGCCTTTGTCGCAGGCTCGAGCTCGGGCGCGGGTTCGGCCGATTGCGACACCTCGGCCTCCTCCGCCAAGTCATAGGCGGGCAGCAGGATCGTGAAGCTCGTCCCCGTGCCAATGACGGAATCGCAGAAAATGTAGCCCCCGGTCTGCTTCACGATGCCATAGGCGGTGGAGAGGCCGAGCCCGGTCCCCTCGCCCGTGCGTTTCGTGGTGAAGAAAGGTTCGAAAATCTTGCCGAGCTTGTCGGCGGGGATCCCGGAGCCGGTATCGGTGACCTTGATCGCAACATAATCGCCCTTGGGCACCGTGACGCGGTCCCGCTGGCGGTTCTCGGCCAGATGGAACGCTTCGGTCTCGATCCGGATTTCGCCGCCGCCGGGCATCGCGTCGCGCGCATTCACCACGAGATTCATGATGACCTGTTCGAGCTGCCGCTTATCCGCACGCACCCGTCCGGCATCACATTCGTGCCTGACGCTCAGCGCGACCTTCTCGCCGACCAACCGGTTGAGCAGATGGGTCAGGTCTGACAGCGTGTCGCGCAGATCGAGGGTTTCGGGTTTCAGCGTCTGCTTTCGGGAGAAGGCGAGTAGCTGGCCGACGAGCGCCGCGGCGCGATTGGCGTTCTGACTGATCTGGTCAAGATCGGCGTAATCGCCATCTCCCTTGTCATGGCGCAGCATCAGCAAGTCGCAATGCCCCGAGATCGCCGTGAGCAGGTTGTTGAAATCATGCGCGACCCCGCCCGCGAGCTGGCCGATCGCCTGCATCTTCTGGCTTTGCACGAATTGCGCCTCGAGCGTCTTGAGCTGCGTCGCGTCGGACAGCACCGCCAGCAGCCCCGCGCGTCCGTTTTCCACGATCCGCGACAGGGTGACCTGCAGGAAGACCTCCTTGTCGCCGCGTCGGGCGCGCAGCACTTCGGGACGGCCATCGGCACGACCGGCGAGGGCATCGTTCACCCAATCCGAGACCGGACGGCCGAGCCCTTCGAGCAAGTCCGACAGACGGGACTGCGGCTCGATCCGGCCCAACAGGCCGCGCGCCGCGCGATTGGCCGCGCGCACCCGGCCATGCGCGGAAAGACGCAGCATCGCGACGGGCAGCGCCTCGAAATTCGCGCCCTCCTCTGCCGCGCGCGGTCCGGGGATCGGGAGCAGATAGACCTCGGATCGTCCTCCTGCGCCTTGAAGCTGCGCTACGACTGCCGTGACCGGGCCATCCTGCCCCTTGATCTCATGCTCCTCGCCCGAGCGCAGCGGAAGATCGGTGAAGATGCGGTCGAGAGACCGCACCCGCTCTCCGACGAGCCGCCTCAGCGCTTCGTTCATGAACAGAATCGTGCCGCCCTTGGAGACGGTGAGCATCGGCAGGCTGATCGTTTCCGCACCGCGCCCGCCAATCGCCCTCTCGGCCATGTCTTCGAGACGCCACAGAAAATCGCCAGAGCCGATGCGGTGCACCGAGAGTCGCAGATGGCCGCGCCGGGTCACCAGATCCTCGCGCGCGGCCCCCTTCGCCTCCGCCTTGCTCTGCAATCGACGCAGCACCGCGCCCGGATCGGCGAAAAGTTCCGCAAGGGTTCGCGCCAGCCCCTGCCCGCCGCGAGAGCCGAACCGGTCCAGCGCGGCGCGGTTTTGATAGCCGATCTCGCCCTCCGGGTCCGTGGTGAAGCTGGGCGCGGCGTCATGGGCGACGAAATTCGCGATCGTTTCCTGCTGCCGCGCCCGTCGCCTTCGCTCCTGCGCCAAGGCGAGCCGCAACCAGCCCGCCGTGATCACGAGCGTGCCGGCGACGGAAAACATGGCCCAGGTCACAACCTCGTCGGGCATCACGAAGGCAACCGCAGCCGCGATCCCTGCAGCAAGCAGCAGATAAACCGCACCTGGCGCCAGCGCGGCCATCGTCTTAGAGAGTGGCTGCAGCATCAATTCGTTCCGCCCCACACTCTCCTCCCTGCCTGACGTCTTCGTCCCATAGCGCGGCAAAAAACTTAAAACCCAATTAACGAGACTAGACTTTCAGCGAACGCGCGAGTCAATCACGCGACCGTGAGAAAGCGAGCGCCCGTTCGGGAAACTCAAAGCTGGAGATGGGCCACGAAAAACCCGTCGCCGCCCGAGAGCGGCGTGATCTGGCGCTGCGACAGCACCTCGCAGCCGTGGCGCATGGCGAAATTGGCGATTTGCGCGCCATTCTCGACCGTAAGCAGCGAGCAGGTCATGTAGACGAGGCGGCCGCCGGGGGCGACAAAGCCGCGCGCGGCGTCGAGGATTTCGCTCTGCAAGGCGACCAGTTCCGACAGCCGCGCGGCGCTCAGACGCCATTTCGCATCCGGCGTGCGTCGCCACGTTCCCGAGCCCGAGCATGGCGCGTCGACCAGAACCAGATCGTAGCCCGTCCCCGGATCCCCCGGCGCGCGCAGGGACACCTTCGCCCCGGCCCGTTTCGCGCGCGCGGGCAAATCGCGCATTCGGCCCGCATCGATGTCATGCGCTGCGATCAGCGCCTCCGGACAGGCTGCCGCCAGCGCCAGCGACTTGCCGCCACCGCCCGCGCAATAATCTAGCACACGCTCCCCGGGCCCGAGCGGCGCCGACGCGATCGCCGCTTGCGAGGCCGCGTCCTGCAACTCCACCAGACCGTCCTTGTAAGCCGCGGCCTGCTGAATGCGCCGCGCCCCCGCGCCGAGTTCCAGCGCGGTCGCGGCCAGCGGGTGGGGCGTGGCTTCGATCCCGTCCTTCGCGAGCGCCGCGATCGCACGTTCGCGGTCCGTCTTGGCAAGATTGACGCGGAGGAAAACCGGTGCGCGGGCGCGCATCGCCTCGGAGATGGCGTCGAAATCCGCACCAAGATCGGAAGCGAGCTGATCACGCAGCCAATCGGGCCAGTCCAGCTGGGCAATATCGTCGGGCAAGGCATGGGTCAGCGCGGCGCGCTCGACTTCGGACAAGGGGTCAGGCGCAAAGCCCTCCCCGGTGAAGATCGTCGCGGGATCGACGCCTCGCAGGCGCAGCAACCCGGCGACGAGCGCGCGCCCCGCAGCCCCGCCTCCGGCAAGCGCTGCGCTTGCCTTGCAGCGCAGCACGTCGAAGACGTGATCGCGGATCGCCGCGCGATCCTTTGAACCCGCGAAACGGTGACTGCGCGCCCAGTTGGTCAGCGCGCGCTCGGCCACCTCGCCCGACTGGATGCGGTCGAGAATATCGATGGCGGCGGCATAGCGCGCGGCTGGCGTCATGGGTGGGCTCCGAGGCGGGCTGTGATCTGGCCCGGTTCTAGGCGCGCCGGCTGGGCGGCGCAATGCCACGCGACAAAGACCGCTCCCGGGCCACACGCTCGTAGAATCTTGCTGTTAAACCTTAATTTATTGATCGTAACCCACTTTTTGCCACATTTACGCCGCGACAACTCCCTTTTTCTCCCTAAGGAACATGTAAAAGGACGTTTTCAGCCACGGGGTATCCCTCCTTGAAACGATTAATGAGTTTTCTGTCCGCCGAAGACGGCGCCACGACGATCGAGGCGCTGCTCTGGTTGCCACTTTTCGTCGGAATGCTGGCGGTAACCGTCGACGTTTCCCTCATTTTCAACGCCCAGTCCCGCATCCTCGGCATCGTGCAAGACGTCGATCGCGCCTATTCGGTCGGGCGGTTCGAGAATGACGAAGACACCATGGCGCGGCTGCGCGCGCTCCTTCCCTATGACCAAAACACCTACACGCTCGACACGAGCGTCACCGACGGGATCATCGAGACCCGCGTGACGATCCCGATGTCCGAACTCGTCGCGACGGGCCTCTTCACCAGAGTTCTGAACATGGACCTCACGGTCCGCGACTACCGCTACATGGAGTCCTGAGATGAGCCGCGTAACGATTACCGATTTCACCGCTGAAGAAGATGGCATGATCACTCAGCTCTCGCTGTTCTGGACGATCCTGTTCCTCGCCGTCGGCAGTCTCGCGCTCGACGTCTCCAATGGCTATCGCGAGCGGGTGCAGATGCAGGATGCGACGGATGCCGCCGCGCTCGGTGCGATGTATCTTGCTTCCGACCCCCTGATCACCAAAGACGAGGCGAGGACTCGCGCGGCCGAGCTGGCCCATTCCAACCTCGGCTCCGACGATGCGACTTCGGTCATCACCAAAGACGATGTGACCTTCGGCTATTACGACGCGACCAACAATCGCTTCCTTACGGATTACGCCCCCGACCTCGATCTCAGCCCCGCGGTGCGCGTGATGGCGCATCGCACCACCGACCGCGCGAACGCAGCGCCCACCTTCTTCGGTAAGGTGATCGGTCAGGACGGGTGGCAGATCAATACCGGCGCCGTCGCCGAAGCATACCAGCCCGCCTGCCTCACCGAAGGCTTGGCCGCGAAAGGTGTCATCGATCTGCAATCGGGCAACAGCTTCGCGTCGGGCTTCTGCCTCTACGCGGCGCAATACGTGTCGCTCAACCAGAACAACATGTTCGAGAGCGGCGCGATCGTGTCGATGCCCGACACCAGCAAGCTCGACATCCCCGCATCCGGCTTCACGCAGAACGACGGCTTGCAAGAGGCGCTGCGCACCTCCTTCTACAAGCTGCGCGTGCTCGACCGCATTCCGAAGATCATCGAATCCATGCGCGACGGCACTGGCTATTTGCCCTCCTATATCACGAACCGGACGCCGACCTTCCTCACCGGGACGAAGCTCGACACCACCGATTTCGCGCCCGGCAATCTCTACATACTCGACTGCAACTCGAGCGTGACGATCTCGGTCCCGAACAAGGTCGACGGGTCCGTGACGACCGACCCGAGCGTGATCTCCGAGGTCGCGGTTATCGCGAACTGCCCGGTGAAATTCGGCAATGGCGTCGCGCTGGAAAATGCGATCTTCGCAAACACCTCGACCGATGATCGCAGCTTCTCGGCGCCGCAGGGGCTGAGGATCGGGCGCGACGACAATTGCGCACCCGATGGCGGCGCGAAGCTGATCACGATGGGCGGTGTCTCTTCGGCGGCAAAAATTTCCTTCTACGGCGGTCAGATCCTCGCGATGAAGGATGTAAGCTTCTCGGCGCAGGCAGACGGGATCGAAGGAGTCGCGATCGTCTCTGGCGGCAAGATCGACGGCACCTCCAACTCGCGCTTCGGTCATTGCGATACCGGCATGGAGAGCAATATCGAGATGAGCTACTTCCGCCTGCGGATGTAAGGGGCCTCCCAACGCGCGCAAAGCGCAATCGAAACAATCCGCGCAAGATGGGAAAGGAGAGGCCACGTTTTGGCCGCTCCATTGCTCCCGACGTCGCCATGCCGGATCGCGCCGCTTCCGCGCAACCGCCTTTCCTACCGCGCGTGGTCGCGATCGGTTTCAACAAATGCGGCACCCGCTCCCGGGGATGCCATGGCGGCCTGGTCGCGGTTCGGGCGTGGTGATCCCGAGCTTCGAGATTTTCGCCCGGCCCAGCAGTTTTCGCAGCAGTCGCGCCTCCCGCCCCGGTCACGGACCGGGATGGCCCTGCTCAATCGTCGGATTTGTAGCTGTAGCGGTAGTTATAGTGATATTGGTAATGACCGCCATAACGCTCGGCCGCCTCGGCCTTGAAGCCGTTGAGGACCGCGCCCGTGATCGACGTGCCCGCCGCCTCGAAGCTCGCCTGCACGGCACGCACCGCGCCCTGCATCGTCTCAAGATGGCGCGCGATCACGATGCTCGCGCCTACGGAGCGCCCGATCACCACCGGATCGGTGACCGCAAGCGCGGGCGGCGCATCGACGATGATGAGATCGAACTCGCTGTCGAGCTGGCGAAGCATGGTCCCGAACTCGGCCCGCATCAGCAGTTCCGACGGGTTCGGAGGGTAGCGGCCCGAGGTGATCACCTTCAGCCCCTCGACCGGCCCGTCGCGCATTACCTCTTCCAGCGCCTTCTCGTGGCCGAGATAATCCGAAAGGCCCTCCACCGTCTTCGGCAGATGCAGGAACCGCGCGAGATAGCCTTTGCGCATATCTGCATCGATCAGACAAACTCGCTGCCCCGCTTGCGCCGCGACTACGGCGAGGTTGATCGAAAGGAAGGTCTTGCCCACCCCCGGCGCGGCCGAGGTCACCTGGATCGAGTTGGTCTGCGCATCCAGTAGCCCGAAATGCAGCGAAGTGCGCAGGGATCGCAGCGCTTCGGTCGTCACGGCGTCTGAATGTTCAAGCGCGAAGATCGGCAGGTCGCCCTTGCGGTGACGTAGATCGGACGCCTCCTTGGCGAAGGGAACGGTTGCGAAGACTGGCAGACCGAGCGCTTCGATCTCTTCGGCGCCCTTGATTCCGTGACGCAGCGCGCGACGGATCAGAACGTAGGCTGCGCCGATGATGAGACCCAGTATCCCCGCCAACGCGACGATCCGCGATTTGCGCGGCGCGACCGGGATGATGCTCGCATAGGCTTTGTCGATCACGCGCACCGAACCGACAGTCGAGGCGCGCACGACCTGCAATTCCTGCGATCGGTTGAGAAGCTGGGTGTAGACCTGCTGCGCCACTTCGAGGTTACGCTGCAGATTGAAGATGTCCTTCTGCGTCTCCGGCAGCCCTTGGGTCGCCTTCTTCGCCTGTTCCAGCTGCGCTTGCAGTTCCTTGCGGTTTTGCAGCAGCGCCTGATAGGCGGGGTGGTTGACCGTGTACTGGTTCTTCAGCTCGGCCTCTTTCAGATCGAGCGCGGACAGTTCCCCCTCAATCTTCGTGACGCGCTCCAACAGGGCCTGGGTCTCGTATTTCACGTCGACCGATTTCTGCTTTTGGCGATAGGCATTGAGCGCCTGCTCCGCCTGGGACACGTTCTTGCGCGCCTCGGGCAATTGCTTCTGGATGAATTCGAGGCTGTTCTCGGCGGAGGCCGAATTGCGCTCGATATTCTGGTCCACGAAAGACGCCGCGATCGCGTTGAGGATCTTTTCCGCGCGCTGGCGGTCGGTGTCCTGATACGCGGTATGCAGGATGTTCGAACCGCGCGGGCTTTCGGAGACCGAAAAGTTTTCGCGCATCGCCTGAATCGTCGCGTTGAGAGAGCGGCGCCCGATGTAGAACTCGCGGCCGACCGGGGCATCCATCTCGGATAGCGCAAGCGCGAAATCGCCATCGCGCGCGGTAACTTCGTGGCCGACCGTACCGCTGACTTCGGTGCCGTCGAGCAGCGTGACGCGATAGCTGTCCGCGCCGGTCACGGTCAGCGTCATCGGCTCTCCCTGCCATTGAGCGGGCACTTTCAGCTTACCGATCTGAACCGTCTCTGCGTTCCACTGGTATTGGGTGAACAGGCCCGGATCGGGCAAGTGCAGGTTCGCGGGAAGCATGCCGATAAGCGGCAGCCGGCGCGGAATGACGAAGTTCTGCAGGTCGAGCTTGTTCGCCGCATCGCCCAGCACCAGCCGCGACGACATGATCGCGATCTGGGTCTCGGCCTGCGATTTGCCGCCAACATCGCTGCCGAGAAGCGTCTGCATCGACTCCGGAAGCGCCGACAGACCGTTTTGCGACTGCTCGAGCTGCAACAGGCCGTTCGCCTCGTAGACCACCGGTTTGCGCAGCGCGACGAAAGCGCCGAGGATCACAGCCAGGGCAAAGGCCAGCGCGATCCATTTCCAGCCCCCCAAAAGCGCGCCGGCAAGCGCCATCAGGTCGATTTCGTCATCCTCGACCTCGGGCTGCGCAGCATGTCTCTGGGTTCCCTCGGAAATTTGCTTCATCTGTCCCGCTCAATTTCTCAAATGCTTATCCAAACCCACGCGCGCCGCCAGTTACGCCGCTCACCGTTTCGGCGCGAGGCGCGAGACCCATGCCTCGCTCGCGGCGGAAATCTCGGTAAATGCCTTGCGATGAGCCTCGATCGGCTCGCGGTACGGGTCGGCGATCCCCTTGCTGCCCATCCATTGATCGAACAGCATCACCCGCCCGCCCAGTTGCGGCGCGCGGCGCGTTATCTCGCGCTTGTGGCCAGCCTCCATCACGAGGATCAGCTCGTGCTCGGCCCCGA
This sequence comes from Thioclava nitratireducens, assembly GCF_001940525.2. Lineage (NCBI taxonomy): Bacteria > Pseudomonadati > Pseudomonadota > Alphaproteobacteria > Rhodobacterales > Paracoccaceae > Thioclava > Thioclava nitratireducens. The sequence goes on along the minus strand of NZ_CP019437.1, from coordinate 2,142,549 downwards.
TCTCGGCGGTGAACTGGCGCGCGACATGGCCGTCGAGGCTCAGCCCGTTTTCCGCGGCGACCTCGCTCATGGTCTCGTCCGCGCCCGCGCCGACCACCGCGCCGATTCCGGCAGAGGTGACCTTGCACTCAGGCAGTGCCGCAGCGAGAAGCCGTTCGCCCACAGGCGAGCGACAGATATTTCCGACGCAGACGACGAGGATGGATCCGACTTTCGCCATCGCTCAGTTCGCCAGTGCGGAGGCCGCGCGAGCGGTGCTCAGCGTCGGCAGGATGTTGGAGACCACACGGTTCCATTTCGCGACCGGCGCGGTCGTGACATAGACGACGTCCTGCGGGTGCAGGAAGAATTTCGTGCCTACGACAAAGGCCGCTGCGCTCGACGTATCAAGCTGGAACACCACCACGCCGCTCGGCGTGTCACGGAACACGAAGACGCCGCGCGCATCGGCCTGATTGGTGTTCAATCCGCCGACAGCGGTGACGGCTTCGGTGAGGCTCACGTCGTCCTTGGTCAGGTCGATCGGACCGGGCTTCACCAACTGCCCCAGCAGATAGGCTTCCAGCTTCGTCGCGCGCTGCACCGAGACGACATCGCCATTGCGCAGTACCGGGTTGTTGGAGGCGATCCCCTGATTGAGGAAGGCCTGCAAGTCCACCGCGTAGCTGCGCCCGCCGCGGCGCACAAGAACCCGACGCGCATCGGCGGCATCGTTCAGACCACCCGCCTCGTTGATCGCATCGAGCAGCGTGAGCGATTTGGAGGTCAGCGGGATCCGCGCAGGCTTGCCGACCTCGCCGGTGACCGACACGGTCTGCGAGTTGTAGCCCACCACGCGCACCGAAACCTGCGGCGAGGGGATGAACTCCTTCAGCTTACGCGAGAGATCGGCACGCACCTGTTCGGGCGTCCGGCCCGCGGCGCGCACGTTGCCGACGTAGGGATAGTAGAAGGTTCCGTCCGAATTGACGCGAAGACCGCCCTCGGCGGGCGTCCGGGTCGAGCCTGCGGGCGAGGTCAGTTCGGGATGTTCGTAGACGACGATATCGAGCAGATCGCCCGGCCCGATGCGGTAGTTCCAATAGCCATTCGAAGGCAGGGTCGTGCGCCCGCCGCTCAGATCGGAGGGCGCGCCGAAGGTGGAGACGTTGGCGAGGCTCAGCCGCACAATCGCGACATCGCCCGCTGCCGGATCCTCGACGGAACTGACGTTACGGGTATTTACCGGGAAATTGGTGGTCGACGTGTCGCAGGAGGCCAAAAAGAGCGACGCGCAGAGCGCCACAAAAATCCTCGTCACTGCCCCCATCGTGCCCTCCTGAGCCTCTTAATCCAAGCTTCTGATCCGTTCCGGCCATGCGGTCGGGACCGGGTTTCGTCTAGCGCCTCTGAATAGACAAGCTGTCGCCGTTTTCAACCGTCCAATCGCGTCGAGGCGCGATTCTGTCTCAAATCACTCAACCTGACGGCGAGCCCCCACCCGCTGGAACCGCGTGAACTCCGCCCCGATCGTGTGAGCATACGCGCGACAGGAGCTCATACTCATTGGTCGCGAACAGATGAGTGAAGTTTTCTGACGTTTTTCGCCTAACGTGAGTCAAAAGCCGTTGACCCTCCGGAAAAAAGTTAAGTATCCCTGTCGAGCAAGAGTATCCGTACGATTAGCGATATTTTTTACGATGACGCGTTAGCGGAATATTAACATCTACCGCCGCGCTAATTTTTTTTCATGCAAGAGGGCAGTGTATGATTGGCCTTGAATATGTTGTGACGGCTTTCCTGGCATCGTTCCTGATGGCGGCCCTCATCGTTGCAACAAAGAGTTTTCATGGCAAGCTCACGCTCGACGGCGATCACGGCATCCAGAAAATCCACGCGGCCCCGACCCCGCGGATCGGCGGCTTTGCCCTTCTGTCAGGTGCGTTGGTTGCGGGTCTGACTTTGGATGCGCAGACACAGGCGCTGTGGTGGACGATCTGCCTCTGCGCGAGCCCTGCTTTCGGCTCCGGGGCGATCGAGGACATCACCAAGAAAGTCTCCGCCAAGTGGCGCCTGCTCGCTACCGTATGTGCGGGGCTGATTTTTTGCCTCGTGTCCGGCTACCACATTGAACGCGCGGATATCCCCGGGCTCGATTACCTGCTGCGCTACCCGGCGTTCGGGATCGCACTCAGCGCCATCGCTATCGGCGGGATCGCCAATTCGCTCAACATCATCGACGGGGTGAACGGGCTCGCCTCCGGCAGCGCGATCATCGTCTTTTCTGCTTTCGCGGTTATCGCCGAGCAAACCAATGACGGGCCGATCTTGGCGATCTGCCTGCTGATGATCGGCTCGATCGCGGGATTCTTCGTGATGAATTTTCCGGCCGGAAAGCTGTTTTACGGGGACGCCGGGGCCTATGCGACAGGGTTCGTACTCGCCGTGATCGGCATCGTCTTGCCCGCCCGCAATCCCGAGATTTCACCGCTGATCGCCGTGCTCGCGCTCGCCTATCCGTGGATCGAGACGGTCGTCTCGATTCGCCGCAGGCTGAAGCGCGACGGAACCCATCCCGGCGCGGCGGATCGGCTGCACCTGCACAGCCTCGTCTATCGCAGCCGTGCGAAGCGAATTGCCGAAGCGCTCGGACATCCGGAGATGCGCAATCCGATCACCTCGGTTGTTCTCTGGTCACTGAGCCTGATCGCGTGCTCCATCACCGTGATCAGCGCGACTTCACCCGGATCCCTCGGCGCGGGGGTCGGCGTGGTTTTTGTCTGCTACATGCTGATCTATCGTCGCGTCGCGCTTGGCAGCAAGCTTCGTCGTGCAATGGCGACCGCGCGCCGCGCACGGATCGATATGTAACGCGAGAGCTCACGCGCATCACCTTGGAATCCGCGTGTCTTCGCCCGGCGTATTCCAAGCGGTGGAGCCGAGCGCCGACCGGCGCGTCGAGTCTTACCTATCCTGCGCGGATCGGCGCTCGTCACCACCTTGCCCGGGCCCAGATCGGCCCAAGCGATTCCCTAATTGGCCACCTCGCGATACGGTGCTTCATCCTGCACAGGCGCAATGCTCTCCCAGAGCATCATCCACACCAAGGACGCGAGAGGAAAAATCGCGAGTCCTGTCAACATCGGCTCCTACCCCAACACTCAAACACCCGTCTTATGATTGTCATATCATAACTCGAGCGAATCAGTGCGCATTTGTAAGGCCTGGAGCACTGTCGATTTGGATAGTTTTGCAGCGTTCCCCTGTGGTTAGGCGGAATCAAAAAGGCCCCGCTTCAAGCGAGGCCTTTCGAAAGATCGCGGATCGCGCGGATCAGTTGGTGCCGTTGGTTCCGTTGGTCCCGTTAGTGCCGCCGCTGCCCATAGCAGCTGCCGCGAGGCCGACGCCAACGATCACCGCAACGACCGGGGTCGCACCGCCGAGGTTGCTATTCGCCGCCGCCGTGCAGGATACCACGGCCTCACCTTTATTATTGTACACAGCGTCGACCACAGCCGTGTCGCAAACATTATTCGCTTTTGCCCAGGCAACGAGCGCGTCGTGGCTAAGATTGGCCGGCGCTTGCAGGTTCTGGGCCGCGCCCGGAAGGGCACCAGCAAGAGTGGCTGCCACTACAACGGCACCCGTAAAGAACTTCGTCATCGAAACCTCCGATCAGGTTGGGATAGGTAAGACATTATTATCTTACATTAATCTTTTGGTGAACCATAGGGTTAATTGATACCCAAGGCCCATTCAGTTTAGTCGAGCACGCCGATCGCGATCTGCCCCACAGTTGGAGAAACCCATTGCCGCCCGGCCTGGATCCGTCCCGTTTTATCGGTCCAGTAAATATTGGTTATGGCCATCTTCGGATTGCGACATTGTTCTTCGTGGCGCAACAATTTTAGCCCTGCGAGGGTTTCGTTTCCAGCCGCAGTCATCTTGCAGCCGAGCAACACATAGTCCGCATGATTGTCCGCCGTAAGGAAGCGGTAGGTCCGGCGATAGGCGTCCATCTTGGCGCTGCGAAGGGCGGCGAGCGTCGGCCCCGAATCCGCCGCCATCAGATCTTCGCCCAAGCCGCGGGTCGCGACCACCACGCCCCGATCGACCGACACGGTGATATCGTCTCCGGACCGCCAGGTCTCGACGGTGCCATTCCGCCCGGCCAGAGACAGGGTCGCATTCGCGTCGCGCGACGGAATGACAACTTCGAGCCCGTGCTTCGGAACTGCTCGCGTCACCACCTTCACGCCCACGCCTTCGCCATTCGTTGCGGATTGCACGGGCGCGCCCTGCCCCACGGAATGGCTGCCCGTAAGCGTCATCGTGTTGCCCAGTTTGTCGAATTGCGCGCAGCCCGCGACCGCCAGCAGCGCCGCGCCGAAAACAAGTGATCTCATCGCCAGAACCGCTCCCAATTTCCGTCGAAGGAGGCGGGCTGATCTTCGCGCACCATCCCGTAAAGCCTGTTGGCCACACCCAACCGCGCCCCGCCGTCGCGCACGATCGGCTGGATCACCGTCGAATAGCGCTGCTTCGTCGGCTGCCCGGTCGCCCAGTGCAGCGGGATGGTGATCATGAAGCCCTTGTCGAACGAGCCCTCGCCGAAATCTTCCGAGGACACATCGGTCTTCGTCGCATAGACCCCGACTTTCCAGCCATTGTCGAAAACGCGCGAGAAGCTCAGCGTCGCGCCCCAGTCGCCGGCGAGGTAACGGCCGACATCGAGCTGCGTATAGAACTGGTCGGTGAACTGATAATAAGCGGATAGATGGCCCGTCGTGACCTCGTAGTCGCGCAGATCGAAGCGCTGGTCGTAGCCGCGCTGGCGTACCCGGTTAAGCTCGGCCCCCAAAGCAAGGCGGCTGTGTTCCGGCGCCCAGAGAAGCTCGGTCGAGACACCCGCGAACATCGGCTCCAGATAGCCGGCGGTCACACGCCCGAAGAGATCGCGTCCCGGACGGAAGAAATAGGCCCCCGTCAGTTCCGGAATCGTCGGACCCGACCCCTTGTAATAGAGCCACGCATCCGAGCGCACATGCGGTAGCACCGAATCCGACGGCCGGTTCGCCTGATCGAGATTGCCGATCACCTTCTGGTTCACGCGCCCCGACAGCAACAGACCTGGCGCGATCTCGTATTGTGCCTGCACGCTTACACCCAGATCGGCGCGCAACGGATCGTCCGGGTCGAACAGGCCCGGAAGCAAATAAGGGCCGACACCCCAGGAAAAGCGCGGGTAGGTGCCGGGCGCGACCGGCAGCCGAGGGGGCGCGCCGTCGATCTGTGCATGGGCGCGCATCAGTTCGCCGCCGACGGGGTGGAATTCATAGGCCTCGAGGTCGTCCCGACGTATTGTCGTGGTCGAGACGGGCTGCGAATTTTCCGACAGGGTGATCGCGAAGCGATCGACCATAGCAGGGGCCTGCGCGCTCAGCACCCGCGCGGCGCGCCCGAGCGCTTCGGGCGGCGCGTTGTATCGGTCGTTGCGAATCTGGATCGCAAGGGTGGAGCCGCTGAGCTTCGCACCTTCCAGCACCAGTCCCTGTTGCGCCAAGGCCGGGCGCAGCTTCGCCGTCAGATAGGCCGGATCGTTCGTCCAGCTTTGCGCCGCCTCGACGCCCGCGCGCGGTACGACCGGCGGCGGTGCATCTTTCAGCCCGCTCGGATGCGCGTTGTGCTTGGGGTTCAGCGCGTAGCTCAATTGCACGCTAAAATCGGTTCCGTAGAGATAGCCCGCCGTGATCGAGGCCTGATCGTTGATCTTGTATTGCGCGGCGATGTTGACCGGGGATTTGCGATCGAAGGTCGGACCATCCTCGCGCGTATAGGCGTCGGAGGAATATTCCGCCATCAGTCGCAGCCGGTCCGTCGCCTGCCATTCGACGCCCGCAAACAGTGCCGCATCCCCGGTAAACCATTGCTGTGGCTGGAAAGTCCCGCCCTGCGCCCCGGTGCGTTCACCGCGTGTCTTAAAGTGATCGCTCAGCACGCCCAGCGGATTGTCGAAGCCGTTATTCGACCCAAGACGCCCCCAACCGATCCCCGCCGTCGCGCGCAGTTTCGGCGAGATCGACTTGGTCGCCACGACATATTCCCCGGAATAGACCCCGGTGCCGGTCATGTCGTTGATGCCGAACGCCATCGCAGGCCAGAAGCGCCCCTCGTCGAGGAACCGATACTGGATCGAGAAGCTGCGATCGTAGAGCGTACCGCCGCCCATGTAGTTCTTGATCGTCGAATATCGGAAGCCAGCCGACAGGCGCGGCGTGATCTGGAACGCGGCCGAGACGCGCGTCTGTCCGGCGAAGGCGAAGACATTGAAGCCAAGTTCCGCATCCTCGCGACTGCCCGCGACGGGCATGTCGATCAGCCCCGGGATGCCATAGCTGTTATAGCCCCAGGCCCTGTCGGCCGATTGCGCGCAGGCGGGGCCGAAGCCGAGACCCGCGAGCGCACTGCTCGCCATAGCAAAGAAGAGAAAACGGGAGCGGTAGGGGCGCGCCAACATGTCAGGAAAATCCGCCTCGGTCACAATCAATTGGAGACCTAGCAGAGAGTCGCACTCCTCTGAAACGCGAATTGCTGCTTTTCCAAGGAATTGTCACCGATTTGCACTGCCGGGCGGCGACCCGCCGCCGAGCACGTGCTATTCGCCCACTGCGCGCATGTAGACATCTTCGTAGCGGATGATGTCATCTTCCCCGAGATAGGCCCCGGTCTGCACTTCGATCAGAACCATCGGCATCATTCCGGGGTTTTCGAGCCGGTGCGTCTCGCCGATCGGAATGTAGACGGATTCGTTTTCCGTCACGAGGCGCGCTTCCTTGCCCAGCGTCACGAGGGCGGTGCCCTGAACGACGATCCAATGCTCGGCCCGGTGGTGGTGACTTTGCAGACTGAGCGCCGCGCCGGGCTTCACCGTGATCCGCTTCACCTGAAACCGATCGCCGGTGACGAGGCTCTCGAACCCGCCCCAAGGTCGGTGATCGCGCGGGAAGTCTGTCGCCTGCGCAGCGTCGCGGGCCTTGAGCGCGTTAACCGCCGCTTTCACATCCTGCGCGCGCGAGCGATGCGCGACGAGGACCGCGTCGGGCATCGCCACCGCGATCACGTCCTCGAGCCCGATCCCGACCATCTGTAGCCGCGGATCTTCCGAGCGCAGCAGGCTGTCGCGGCAATCGATCGCGGTGGCAGCGCCCGACAGCGCGACCCCGTCGGAACGCGCAGCCGGGGCCGCGCGGCGCACCGCCTCCCAGTCGCCCAGATCCGACCAGCCCGCCTGCACCGGCATCACGGAGACGCAGCCCGCGCGTTCCATGATCGCGTAATCGATCGAGATGTCGGGCGCATCCCCCCAGGTATCCGGGTCGAGTCGGAGAAAACCCAGATCGGCGCGCGCGGCAGCGAATGCCGCCTCGACGCGCGCGAGGAGGCTCGGCGCATGGGTTCGCGCGGCTTCGAGGATCGCGCCCGCGGAAAACAGAAAGAGACCGGAATTCCATAGGTAATCGCCGCTTTCATAGAGGGCGCGCGCCCGTACGAGATCGGGCTTTTCGATGAACCGGACCAGGGGCACGGGGCCGCCGACGCCTGACTCCTGAGAAGGTTCGAGATATCCATACCCCGTCTCGGCCCGGTCGGGGGTAATGCCAAAGGTCACCAACCGCCCTCTCCGCGCCGCAAGCTCCGCGCCTGCGATCGCCTCCTGAAACGCCTGCGCATCGGCGATGACATGATCCGAGGGCGCGACCAGCATCAGCGCCTCCTCCCCTGCCTCGCGTCGGAGCCAGAGCGCCGCGGCGAGAATGGCGGGGGCGGTGTTGCGCCCCTCGGGCTCCAGCATCACCGCGCCGGGATCAATGCCGACCGCGGCAAGCTGCTCGGTCGCGATGAAGCGGAAGTCGGATTGTGTGAGCACCAGCGGCGGCGCGAAACCCGCGCCCGACAACCGCTCTGCCGTCGCTTGAAACAGTGTTACCGGCCCTGTCAGTTCGGCGAATTGCTTCGGATAGCTGCGCCGGGACAGCGGCCACAGACGCGTTCCCGACCCGCCCGCTAGAAGAACCGGAGTGATCATGTGCATCCTCCCCATCTCGGCAGGTTTCTCCTGCCATGTCGGAGCTTTGCACGGTCATTCCTAACGTTACGTTAACGACGCTCGGAACCACTTTGGCGCGCATCTTTACGCACGAATTCGCCTTGTCAGATTGACTTGTCAGGCCCTATCCATCAGTCAGCAAAGCACACCCCGGTTGGACAAAAGGCCCAAGCCATGACCGATCAGAGCCCGGCCCGCGCGTGGCATGTGGCGCAGTTCAAGCCCAACAGCGCCGCCATCGCCCGGCGCAATCTGGCGCGCCAGAAGTTCGAGGTTTTCCTGCCGATGATCGAGACGACGCGCCGCCAGTCGGGCAAATTTGTGACCCGCAGTACGCCGCTCTTTCCAGGCTATCTTTTCCTGCGCGAGACACCTGGCTCGGCGCATCTCGGCGCGGTGAACGGGACGCAGGGGATAACACGGCTCGTGGCGCTTGCAGGTCGCCCGACGCCGGTGCCCGACGCGATGATCAAGGCGCTGCGCGCGCGCTGCGATACTCAAGATCAAGTTCAGCCGCTGCCGGATTACGCGCCCGGCGATGCGGTCACGCTGACGACCGGGCCGTTCGCGGATTTTGTGGCGACGGTTGAAAGGGTCGATGCCGAGAGACGGGTCTGGCTGCTGTTGGATTTCATGGGCCGCGAGACCCGGATCAAGGCTACGCCTGACGCCTTGATCTAAGCCCGCGAACCAGCGCTACAGCCTAGCCTTTGTGCTGCTCATACGCGGCCAGGGCGCGCTCCCGCCCTTCCTTGAGATCGATCAGTCGATCGGGATAGTCCTGATCCGGCGTTAGCGCCCAACTCTCTGGGATCGCTTCGAAATAATCCGTCGCCGTCTCGGGCGGATTGGCCTGCCCCTCGGCGATGAAATCCTTCCGGTAGCGCCCGTCCTTATCGAATTTATCCAGCTGCGTCTCCGGATTGAACACGCGGAAATAGGGCGTCGCGTCCGGCCCCGGACCTGCGACCCATTGCCATCCCATCGCGTTGCTTGCCGGATCCCAGTCGATCAGGCAGTCCTCGAACCAGCGCAAGCCCACCCGCCAATCGGTCATCAGGTGCTTGCTGAGATAAGAGGCCACGATCATCCGGGCGCGATTATGCATCGTGCCGGTGACATACATCTCGCGCATCGCCGCATCGACGAAAGGCTCTCCGGTCATGCCGCGCCGCCACGCCTCGGCGTCGTTATTGTCGCGCCGCCAGTCGAAGCCGTTCCACTCGTCGCGCCAGTTTCTCTCGGCCATGTCGGGCCAGTGAAAGAACAGGTGCCAGGCGAATTCGCGCCAGACGAGCTCTTTCAGGAAGGTCTCTGCACCGGGGTTGCCCTCGGCCATCTCGCGATAACCGGCATGCCAGATCGTACGCGGGGAGATCTCGCCATAAGTCAGGTTTTCGGACAGGCCCGAGGTACCGCCCGAAGCGGGCACATCACGCTGAGTCTTGTAGGCCGAGAGGCGATCGCGCAGGAAATTCGACAGCCGCGACTGCGCGGCGCGCTCGCCGACATTGACATGTTTCGCAACGATGGCCGCACCGCGCCGCATCGCCGCTCCCATCTTCCAGTCGTCCAGCTTTTCGCTTCTTGGCCAATCACTTGGCGTGCGAAGTTCAGACACTGTCTTAACTTCCGGCGCGACATCCGTGCCCTTCACCGCGTTCCAAAAGGGCGTGTAAACCTTATAGGGGCCGCCGGTCTTGGTCTCCACCGTCCACGGCTCGAACAGCAGATGCCCGGTGAAGCTTTTTGCCTCGATCCCGTCGTCGGAGAGCGCGGATTTCACCTCCGTATCGGTGTCGCGCCCCGGCTTGTCGTAGCGGCGCGACCAATAGACCGCGCCCGCGCCCGTCTCCTCGATCAGCGCACGGAGCACAGTAAGGGGCGCGCCCTTGCGCAGGATCAGCTTCGAGTCTTTCTCCGAGAGGCTTTCCGCAAATGCCTCCACCGCAAGACCGAGCCGCCATTTCGCCGCCGCCCCCAAGGCTTCGACCTGGTCGTCATGGATGAAGACCGGGATCACCGGGGCACCGGTCTTCGCGGCCGCCGCCATCGCCTCATGATCGTGGAATCGGAAGTCGCGCCGCAGCCATAACAGGACGGGGGTGTCACTCATGCTCGTCTCCTTTGCCTCCCTCTCCCTACGCGCCGCGCCCGATCCGGTTCAGTCGCGCCCAAATTTTCCGCATCCGCCCCGCTTGACCATAGCGCCGCACCGTCAAACCCGGCGCTCCTGCCTAACGGCCGTGCAAATGCCTCTTGCGAGGGCGAAAAAGCCGCTCTAGCGTTTTCACAAAACGAACACAAAACAGGGAAGATACAATGAAGACTTCTGCTCTCCTTATGGCGGGGATCGCCGTGGCCGCACTGAGCGCGCCCGCGCGGGCCGCCGATCCGGACCTGACTATCTTCGATTGGGCCGGCTTCGAAATTCCGGGCCTGTTCCAGCCCTATATCGACAAATACGGCGACAGCCCGACTTACGCCTTCTACGGCGATGACGACGAAGCCTATCAGAAACTCGCCTCCGGCTTCAAAGCAGATGCCGCCCATCCCTGTTCGCAGATGATCTCGAAATACAAGGACGCCGGGCTGATCGAGCCCTGGGATGTCTCCAAGATCCCGGAGTTCAAGAATATCGACCCCAAATACCTGAACTCGAAGATTTTCGTCGATGACGACAAAAACGTCTGGTACCTGCCGACCGATTGGGGCGCGACCGCAATCGCCTACAATCCCGACAAAGTCCCGGCCGAGGACGTGGCCAGCCTCGATGTCTTCGTGAACCCGAAATATGCGGGCCGCACCTCGCTGCCCGACAGTTCGGACGACGTCTGGGCGCTGGCCTATCTGGCGACGGGTGTGACCGACTGGACCAATGTCACCGACGAACAGTTCAAGGCCGCCGCCGACTGGCTGCGCGAGGCCAACAAGAACGTGCAATCTTACTGGACCGACCCCTCGCAGCAGGCCCAGCTGATGGCCTCGGGCGAGGTTCTGGTCGCGTGGTCGTGGAATGACGGCGTCGCCTATCTGCAGGACGACAATTATCCGGTCGCCTTCCAGCGCGAGGCGAAAGAGGGCTCGTCGACCTGGTTCTGCGGCTTCGTGAACCTCAAGGACGGTCCCGGCTCGGAAGAAAAGCTTTACGATTTCATGAACGCATGGCTGCGCCCGGAGGCGGGCCCGGTTCTCGTCGACGAGATCGGCTACGGTCACACGAACACCGAGGCGATGAAACTGATCCCGCCGGAGCAGCTGGAAACGGCAGGCCTGACCGAGATCAACGCGCCTGTCCTCGCACAGACGCCGAACTCGCCGGAGCTGCGTGAAAAGCAACTGGCCGAGTTCGAGAAGATCAAGGCTGGCTTCTGATCACTGCGCCGAATACGTCACAACCCTAGGGCCGCGTCTGACGCGGCCCTTTCTAATTGCCCCCCTCGTGCTAGCTGCGTGCAACCGACCATTTGAGACCGACCATGATCCTCGACGCAGCCATTCTCATTCTCGCCCTGATCGTCCTTGCCGCGATGTTCCTGCCGCAGCTACGCGACCTGCCGCGCTGGCGCGCCATGGTGACGCCGCTGGCCTCGATCATCGGCTCGGGCTTCCTGGTGCTGGGGCCGATCCTAGAGGTGCGCTACGGCAGTTTCGCGCCGCTTGCGATGGCGGCCTTGTGTGGCTTGGGATGGCTGTTCGGCGCGGCCGTGCGCGCCAATATCCGCGCCGAGGACGTGCCCGACACCCGCGCCGTCAAGCGCATCGAAGAGGTGGCACAGCTCGCACTCGCCTTCGCCTATGTCATCTCGGTCGCCTATTACCTCAACCTGTTCGGGGCCTTCGCGGTTTCGCTTACGCCGTGGAACACGGCTTTCGCGGCGCGCGCGGTGACGACGACGATGCTCGCCATCGTCGCGATCGCCGGGTTCTCGGGCGGGTTCAAACGACTCGAGCAGATGGAATATGCCTCGGTCGCACTCAAGCTCGCGATCATCGCCGGACTGATCCTCGGCCTTGCGGTCTATTTCGGCAAGGTCGCCGTCGCGGGCGATCTTGTGGTCGATGCGCCGACGCTGGGCCCGTGGGACTCTTTACGGCTGCTCTTCGGCCTGATCGTGACCGTGCAGGGGTTCGAGACCGCGCGCTATCTGGGCAAGAGCTACGATGCCGACACCCGGGTCGCTGCGATGAAATGGGCGCAGATGCTCGCGACCGCGATCTACATGGTCTATATCGCGCTGCTGGCTTACATCTTCACGCCCAACGCCCATAACCTGACCGAGACCGCGATCATCGACATGATGCGCGTCGTAGCCCCGATCCTGCCGGCCATGCTGGTAGCCGCGGCGCTGGCCGCGCAGTTCTCCGCTGCCGTGGCCGATACCGGTGGCGCGGGCGGTCTGATCGCGGAATTCTCGCGTGGGAAGATCCCGCAAAAGGCGGCCTACCCGGTGTTGATCGGCGCGGGCATCGTGCTGACCTGGACGACCGACCTGTTCCAGATCATCTCCTACGCCTCGCGCGCCTTCGCGGGCTATTACGCGCTGCAAGCAGTGCTGGCCGCACTGCAAACCGAAGGGACGAAGCGCCACGCGTTCTGGGCACTTGCTGCGCTTGGGGTCGCGATCACGCTTCTGGGCATCCCGGCCGAAGGCGACTGAGGCGCATATCCGGCCAAGCTAGCTCTCGGCCCGCGCCTGCGCATGCAGCCGCGCATCGAGCGCGTAGTAATCCCCTATGAAGCCGCGAATATCGTCCGTCAGGAACGCCTCGTAAGGTGGGGTGCGCGCCCCCATCCAGTCCCCCGGCAGGGCATCGGAGAGATCGCGCGTCGGCGTCCCGCGTGTCTTTTGCGCCGCATTGGTCAGCCCGAGCCGGATCTCGCGCAGATCCTCCGGCAGGCGCTCACGCAGGAAGGCCTCGAAACTCTCGATCTTTTCCAGCGCGAAGAGCCTGTCCCAGCGGCGATTTTGCAGGTAGCTCCACTGTGCCGCCCAGTGGCTGTCCTGGACCTCGCGCGCAGTGGCGTTGATGTAGAAACAGAATTGGCGAAAGCTCAGCCCGCGCTCGACCATCTCCCGGTCCGGCGCGTCTCCACCCGCGAAGAACGCATAGACCGACCGGGTATGATGGAGCACCGAGTCCTGCATTCGGTTGCGCCCGAATTTGTCGCAATAGCAGCTGACGAGCCGATCGACGGGATCGCGCAGAAGCGCGACCGAGACCCAATCCGGCGCGTGATCAACGCGAGCGCGTGCGGCGAAGGCCCAGTGGCGTGCCTGCATGCGGCTCTGTCCGGAATCGAGCCAGTAATGCGACATCCCCGGCTCGGGTCGTCCATCGCCCACCAACCGCAGAGCCCAATCCTTGACCGAGGTATTGGCGACCTTCGCGATCGGGCAGAACACCGCCCGCGCCGGCGCAATGTAGAGCATCGCGCCATCGTACTGGCTACGATCCTGATCGCGCAGAAGCCGGGCCTTGCGTCGATATTCCTCCGACCCGCGCAGCTCCCGCTCGACATCGGCCACGCTCGCGCGCCGCTCTTTCAACGCCGCCTGCGCCCGCGCTTCCGCAGGCCGCCCGAGATAGGCCTGAAACAACGTGTCGATCGCGGCAGGCGTGGCGCGCATCTGCGCGGCCAGTTCCGGATCGGCAAAGGCGACGGGCTGCAGGGATAAATCCGTCATGCGGCGAGACTTTCATAGCGGGACATCAGAGGCGCGAGCTGCGCGGGCCAGCCATATTGCGCCACGTCTTCGGGGCGGCGCTGCGAGCCGATCGCCCCCGTCATGGCATCGCGCAACAAGCGACGAAGCTGCACCGGATCGTCCGCGACATGAACGCCGCTCAGCCCCTCCGCGTCTTCAAACCCGCGCATCGCGGGGCGCATCGCGACGACGGGCTTGCAGGACAAAAGCGCCTCCGCGGTCTTGAGATTGGTGCCGCCTCCCTCGGTGATCGGCAGGCAGATGGCGCGGGCGTGGTACAGAAGACCACTCAAGGTTTCTTCCGCCACCACGCCCAGGGGCGCGACGAATTCCGCGTTCATCTGCGCGTAACGTTCATAGCGGGGGTCGGTGGTAATAAGGTGGGTCATCGCCCCCGCGACGGCGAGACGGCTACGCGGCGGAAGGAACCCCGGAATTTCGCCAAAAGACGCCCAATAGCCCGTGGCGTTCGGCGGATGCGCCGAGCCCGCAACGAGTGCGTAAGCCCCATCCAACGGTGCTGGTGGAAGCGCCTCGGGATCGGGCGCCCAGCAGCCGTTCGGAGCCACGACGATTGCCGGCGCGCCCGGCTGGCACGCGAAGTGCCGTGCATCGGCCTCGCAGACCGCGATGACCAGATCGGCTGCCGCGACGAGCGCCGCTTCGAGCGCTTCCGCCTGCGCGCGCCAATGTGGGTCGATCAGCGCCGCCTCGACATTATGGGCGGAATAGATGAGCCGGGCGCGGCGCAGGATGGGGTCGCGTTCCAGCGCTTCGGCGAAAAGCGGATAGAGCCAGGGATGCTCGAACTGCACCGCGTCGGGTGCGAAATCGCGCAACTCGCCGATCAGCCCGGGGATCAATGGATGAGCGGCGAGAGCGTCCGATATATGCAGATCCTCTCGGCGCTGCGGATCGTGGAGACGCGGCAGCAGCGCCATCGGCACCGCCGTACGTTGCTCGTCCGGGGAGCCGTCGGGATAGCCGCGCGTCGAATAGATCGGGACATAGCGAAAGATATGCCCCGCCTCCCGCGCCTGCCGCGCGATCGCTGCGACCCGGCGCTGACCGCCATGTAGCGGGCGGTGGATCGGATAATGACCGAAAGCGGCGATCTTCATGCGGCGTCCTCCCGGTAGGTCGTGGCGTCTTCCGCAAGCGCGTAGGATGTGGCGGGACGTGAAGATTTCTCCGACGAGTCCACGTCGAAACCTTCGGTCAACGTCACTCGAAAATCAGCCCATCGATGCGGCTTGAACCGCTCCGCTTGCGCGCAGGCCGCGCGATAGGCCGCCTCGTCCACCATCAGCGCCTCGGTGCGCGCAAGCCAGCGCTCGCCCTCGAACAGACCGATCGCCTCGGAGGCCCCGCCCCCGGCTTCGATCAGCGCCGGCGCATCCGACGTGAGACAGGGTTTGCCATGCAGCAGCGATTCCACGACAGGCAGGCCCCACCCTTCGTAATGGGAGGGGTAGATGGTGAAGCGACAGTTGCCGTAGAGCACCTGCAACTCGGCATCGTCCACATCGTCGAGGATGCGGATCGCGCCATGCGGCAGGCCGGGATCGGCCCGCACCATCGCGAGCAGCGGGTCGATCGACCAGCCGGGCTGCCCCACCCAGACCAAGGGCAAGACATCGCCGCCGTGCCGCGCACACAGCTCCCGCCAGAGGCGATAGGCGAATGCGTGGTTCTTGCGCGGCTCTTGCGTGCCGACCATGAGGACGTAACGCCCGGGCTCCAGGTTTCGGTGCGCGAAGATTCCCGCGAGATTGTCCGCGGGCGTGGTTCGCGGCAGCGCATCGGCACCGAGGGCAACGACACGCACGTGGGTCGGGTTCAACTCGGGGTAGCCGCAACTGGCGGCGTGGGCGAGCAGATCGCACCGCGTCACCTCTGAATTCGTCCAGATCCGATCCACCCCCCAGAGCATCCAATGCAGCGCGGGCGGAAAAGTCTTGCGCGTAGTGGGTTCGGCGACATGCCCCCAGAGGATCGGGATCAGGTCATGGATGTAGTAGCTCAGCCGCCAGCCGTGGGACTGGCGCATCTCATAGGCCGCGCGGTAACGCGCGTCGCCCCAGAATCCGCCAGCCGAGACATAGTCACTCACTTCCTCGGGCGAAATCCGGTTTCGATCGGCGCAGATCTCGTCATGGACCGTATCGATGAGCCCGTAATGCGCCCGGTGATTGAGCGCATCGAGCGCGCGGATGCGCGGCGCGATAGGCGGAGCGATCCGCTCGAGCCGTACGAGCCAGCGGCGCATCTGGGCATATTCGTCACCGCTCAGCCGCAGCAATTCCTCCGCCGCGGCGCTCTCACGCCGCGCACGAAGTGCAGCTTCGCTTGGTCTTGCGCCCTGCCCCGAGTCGCGTCCGACCGCCCGCAATCTGCGCGAGACTCGCCAGACAAACCGCCCGATCCGCGCCCATGACCGCCAGCGGCGCGGCGCGGTGAGGGCGCGCGCAGGCGCCTCCGGCTGAAAACCGTTGCGAAAGATGACCTCTTCGAAGATCGCCTGAGGGATGCGATAGAACCCGCCACGCGCCTCGTCATAGATCACTGGCACCGTCCCCACGCCGAAGTGCGCGGCAAACGCCCGCCAGACCTCATGTTCCACCCGAAGGATGCCCATGGGGCGCCAATGGCGGAACTGATAGCTCGTGCTGAGATCGATCAGGATCGTCTTGTCGCGCATCGCGCCCCTCCATGGCCAGTTCTTGACCCGACTCGAGCTATAGCGCGCTGCCAGTTCACGTCCGGTTAATGCGCATTCATCCCATCCGACGCCTTGAAGCGCCCTGATCTTCCCCCTATATTCCAAAGCGTTCCCGGCAACGGGGACTATGGGCATAAACGCGCATGTAATAAGCGGATCGGACCCGGGGGCGGTACCCGGCGGCTCCACCAATCAACCCTCGTTGGGGGAGAATGGGGCCGAAATAGGATCGACGAACGTGTAAAGATGTTTGCTTTGTCCCGGTGAGCCACCACCGTTATCGGTGCAAATTGTACAGTTGCCAACGACAACCGTGCTCCGGTCGCTCTGGCTGCGTAAGCAGCTCGGGTAACCGAAACTTAACTCCTTGCGCTTAGCCGCGTAAGGCGGGGCCCGCAGGAGCCTTGCAACAGAATCCTGCATTTCTTCCCCCCTTTGTTCATTCGATCACCGTAAACCGGTTTGATATTCGTGCCTGCAATGCTCGCCCGAAAGGATCGGCTGGACGAGATCGACGGGTTGTTTGACGCGGATGTCTTGACCAAAGGACCGATCTCTGGGCTCGAGATTCGACCGGAGGTTTTCGGCGAACGGGTGCCGGCGTTGCGGGCGCATTTACACGGAATTCAGATAGCCGTGATGCGCCATGTCGAATCCGGCGAATGGCTCTGGACGCTTCTGAAAGTCGCGGGAAAATCCGCGCAGACCGCGCGTTCGGTGGGGTTTACCGGACAATTGGCCATGCGATTTCGCGGAGAAAAAATCGTGGAAGCTTACAACACTCACGACGTGATCGCGCTGTTCGAGGGCTTGGAACTGATGCCCCCCGACACGGTCGCGCTCTGCCTATCCGGGGAGATGCTGGAGTAAGCAGAAACGCTACCCCGTCTCGCCTCTAGGATGCAAAGGCATCGATCGCGGCGAGGCTGGCGCGTCCCCGCAAAGTCGCGCTTCGCGCTCCCTCGCCCGCCTTGCGGCCCGCCAAGAATCCCCTATGCTTGAGGCCGAGAAGAAAGGGACTTGGCCATGACGCAATCCATTGATTACGGAAACCTGATGCATCACGCGATGCGCGGGCTGATCCAGACAGTGCTGAGCGACATCGCGGCGAATGGCCTGCCCGGTGAACACCACTTTTTCATCACCTTCGATACCCGTCATCCCGACGCCGAACTCGCCGATTGGCTGCGCGAACGGTACCCCGAGGAAATGACGATCGTCATCCAGAATTGGTATGACAATTTCGAAGTGGGCGAGGACGGTTTCTCGATCACGCTGAACTTCGGCAATTCGCCCGAGCCGCTCTATGTGCCGCTCGACGCGATTACCACCTTCGTCGATCCCTCGGTAGAGTTCGGCCTGCGTTTCGAGACGCAGGAATATGACGACGAAGACGAGTTCGAAGAGGAAGAAGTGGCCGAGGAAGAAGAGGCGGCCCCCGCCGCGCGTGGCGAGGCCGAAGTCGTGAGCCTCGATCAATTCCGCAAGTAACCCGGTGGCGTCGGAGCCTCCGGACCGCGAAGCGCTTCTGTCGCTTTATCGCGGCTATCTGACTTGCCTGAACGAACAGGACTGGGCGCGTCTCGGTGATTTCGTGCATCCCGAGGTCACTCATAATGCGCGCCCGCTTGGCCTCGCGGGCTACCGGGAGATGCTCGAGGGCGACCATCGCGCGATCCCCGACCTTCATTTCGATGCGGAAACGCTTGCGGCCGATCCGCCAGTGATCGCAGCACGGCTGCGCTTCGACTGCACGCCGGTGGGAATGCTCTTCGATCTGCCGGTGAACGGCCGCCGCGTGAGGTTCGACGAGCATGTCTTCTATCGCGTTGCAGATGGCCGCATCCGCCAGGTGCATTCGCTGATCGACCGGGATGCGATCGCCGCACAGATCTGAGAGCCGCCCCAAGTATACCTCCGTATACCGTTGCAAAATTCCTTCGCGGGCCCTATCAGTGCGTGCGAAAGATTGCGCGCAATCATGGAGGCCCAGATGACCGCGACCCGCACCGAAACCGACAGCTTCGGCCCGCTTGAAGTTCCTGCAGACAAATATTGGGGCGCGCAGACGCAGCGCTCGATCATGAACTTCCCGATCGGATGGGAGCGCCAGCCGGTCCCGATCATCCGCGCGCTCGGCGTGATCAAGAAAGCCTGCGCGATGGCCAACAAGGCGCAGGGCAAGCTGGACGCGAAGATCGCCGATGCGATCATCGAGGCGGCCGGCGAAGTGATCGAAGGAAAGTTCGACGACAACTTCCCCCTCGTGGTCTGGCAGACCGGATCGGGTACGCAGTCGAACATGAACGCCAACGAGGTGATCTCGAACCGCGCGATCGAAATTCTGGGCGGCGAGATGGGCTCGAAAGACCCGGTCCACCCGAACGATCACTGCAACATGGGGCAGTCCTCGAACGACACTTTCCCGACCGCGATGCATGTCGGGATCGCGATGCAGGCGCGCGACGTGCTGCTGCCCGGTCTGCGCAAACTGCACGCGGCGCTGGAAGCCAAGTCCGAGGACTTCAAGGACATCATCAAAATTGGCCGCACCCACACGCAGGACGCGACGCCGCTGACTCTCGGCCAGGAATTCTCCGGCTACGCCCATCAGGTGAAGAAGGGAATCGAGCGCGTCGAAGCCTCACTCGGCGACATCTACGAACTGGCCCAAGGCGGCACCGCCGTCGGCACCGGTCTGAACACCCAAGTCGGTTGGGCCGAGACGGTGGCGGCGAATATGGCCGAGATTACCGACCTGCCCTTCGTCACCGCGCCGAACAAGTTCGAAGCGCTCGCCGCGCATGACGCGATGGTCATGTTCTCGGGCGCGCTGAAAACCGTGGCCGCCTCGCTCTTCAAGATCGCCAACGACATCCGCCTGCTGGGCTCTGGCCCGCGCTGCGGCCTGGGCGAGCTGATCCTGCCGGAAAACGAGCCGGGCTCCTCGATCATGCCGGGCAAGGTGAACCCGACGCAGGCCGAAGCGCTGACCATGGTCTGCGCCCATGTCATGGGCAATGACGCGGCCATCGGTTTCGCCGGCTCGCAAGGCCATTTCGAGCTCAACGTCTACAACCCGATGATGAGCTATAACGTGCTGCAATCCATGCAGCTTCTGGGCGACAGCGCCTCGGCCTTCACCGACAACATGGTTGCCGGCATCGAGGCCAACGAGCCGCGCATCGAGAAACTGCTGCACGAGTCGCTGATGCTGGTCACCGCGCTCGCGCCGACGATCGGCTACGACAACGCGACCAAGGTCGCGAAGACCGCGCATAAGAACGGCACCACGTTGAAGGAGGAGGCGATCAAGCTTGGCTTCGTCGACGAGGAAACCTTCGACAAGGTCGTCCGCCCCGAGCAGATGATCGGCCCGAAAGCCTGATCCAGCTTCCATGAATGACGAAGGGCGGCCCAGTGGTCGCCCTTTTTCATTGGGGGGCTCTGCCCCCGCGCTTTCAGCGCTCCCCCGGGATATTTCGGCAAGCCCGATGCAGCCATGTCCGTTCGGGCTTGTCTAAATATCCCGGGGTGAATGTCGAAGGCAGAGGGGCAGCGCCCCTGCCCGGCCCGCAGTTCTCAGGCAAGATGAAGATGTACGCGGCGGTTCATCTTGCCCTTCTTCTCGATCTTGCCGAGCCGGAGGCCACCGATCTCGCCGGTCGAGGCGACATGGGTGCCGCCGCAGGGCTGCAGGTCGATGCGGTCGGCAGCTTCGCCGATCGCGACCAGCCGCACCCAGCCCTGCCCCTTGGGCGGCGCGACCGAGAGCGTCTTGACCAGCTCTGGCTGCGCCTCGAGTTCGGCATCGGTGATCCAATGCTCGACCACTTTCAGGTCTTGCGCGACCCAATCGTTCAGCTGCCGTTCGATCGCTTCCAGATCTTCAGGCTTCTCCGGCATATCGAAATCCAGCCGCCCCTTGTCGGACCCGATCTGTCCGCCCGTCACCGGCAGCGGGATCGCGACCGACAGCAGGTGCAGCGCGGTATGGACGCGCATGTGGCGGTGGCGGCGTTCCCAGTCGAGACGCTGCTGCACCTGAGCACCGACAGGCGGCAGGGGTTGCGGCTCGGCGGGCACGAGGATCACCGCGCCGGGCGCGCCGGGTTCGGCCTTCACGGTGGTCGCGATCTCGATCTCGCCGCCGTCCCAGACCAGCTTGCCGCTATCCCCCGGTTGGCCGCCGCCGGTCGGGTAGAAGATCGAATCCGCGCAATAGATGCCGCCTTCGTCGGTCAGCCCGGTCACCCGAACTTCGAGATCGCGGGCATAGGGGTGGATACGGTAGCTTTGCTGCTGCGATTGTTTAACGGTCTCCTGCATCGGCCTCTCCATCGGAACTGTCGTGGCGCTGTTGTTCTAACCCTTCCGGACCTTCGCCGGGTTGGGGCTTGCCATACTCGGCGCGGCTGACGGGGCGCTTGGAGGCGGTGTCGTCACTGTCCTCCGACCCCTTGTCCTCGGCCTTGTCGGATTGCGCCTCGGCGTCGTCCTTACTGGGCCGCAGCACCTCGGGGTTGCGCAACCAGACGTCGCGCTGTGCGAAGGGAATCTCGATCCCGGCCTCGGCGAAGCGTTGATTGATCTCGTGGTTCATCTCGCTCTGGACGCGGAGGATGAAGTTCACGTCCGAGAGGATCACGCGCACCTCGAAATCGAGGCTGTCCGCGCCGAAGCCCTTGAAGATCACGACAGGCTCGGGGTTCATCATCACCAGCGACTGGTTCGCGGCCACCTCGTGCAAGATGGTCTCGACCTTGCGGGTGTCGGTGCCATAAGCCACGCCGACCGGCACGATCAGGCGCCCCGTGACATTGCCGCGCGTCCAGTTCGTCACCTGCCCCGAGATCAGGTCCGCATTGGGCACGATGACTTCGGTGCGGTCGAAGGTCTCGATCCGGGTGGAGCGCACGGAGATCGCCTTCACGATTCCCATCTGGCCGTTGACCTCGATCCAGTCGCCTTCGGAGATCGGGCGCTCGATCAGGAGGATGATGCCCGAGACGAAGTTCTGCACGATGGTCTGCAGACCGAAACCGACACCGACAGAGAGCGCACCGGCGACGATGGCGAGCGAGCTGAGGTCGATCCCGGCCGAGGAAATCGCGATCACCGCGGCGAGGAAGATGCCGAAATAGCCAAGGCCCGAGACGATAGCGTTCTGCCCGCCCTTGTCGATCTTGGTCTTCGGCAGAAGCGAGGTTTTCAGCGCCCCTTGCAGGAGCCGGGTAACCATCAGGCCGATCACGAAGACGATCGCGAAGGTCAGGAAAATGCCAGGCGAGATCGTGACGCCGCTGACCGAGACACCGTTCTGGAAACGCGTCCACATCTCGGCCAGATCGGCCGGGCGCGCGCCCCAGATCAGAGCTGCGGGCGGCATCGCGAGCAGGCCAAGCAGGAAGCCGATCAGCGCCGGGATCAGAGAGTCGCGCCCGTCGTCCTCGCGCCGGGCGACCAGCACATAGACATCGGTAAAGAACTGGTTGAGCACCAGCAGCAGCGCGATCAGCCCCAGCGTCAGGATGGTCGGGAAGATCAGCGCGTTGGCGGCGTTGATATAGCCGATACCGCCCAGAACCGGCGCGACCACCGCGACCGCGATCAGCGCATTGCCGAGCGCCCCCACGAGCCGGTCGCGGAACGCGCCCTCCTCGGAGCCGGAGGTCTCGTTGCGCAGGTGGCGCCGCAGCAGTTGCCCGAAGCGGAATAGCGCGATCGCGGCAAGAACCTGCAGCGGGAAGACCAAGACGCCGAAACCGGCATCGAGCGTATGCCCCGCCGCATCGATCTCTTCGGCCGTTTTCGCGCTTCCCTCGATCACATCCTGCCCGCGCGCGACGAGCCAATCGCCGAACGGGCCCTGGATCGCCGCGAAAACCGCCAGCGAGATCGTCAGCAACCGACCTTCGCGGCGACGCTCGCTTTGCAGGGTGAAGGGCGCGACTTGCCGGTCGTTGCGCGGGAAGATGCGGCCCGAGAGCCAGAAGGCGACGAAGGCCGCGCTCAGCACCACGCCGATCGCTATGAGCAGCTCCATCCATCGCGAGCCGAAGAGTTCGGTCTGAACCAGCGCAGCTTCGAGCAGTACGATCCCCGCGATCGGCAGCAGGAGCTGCCCCAGCGAGACGATGAAATCGATCACTCTCTGCGCATTGCGCGCCAGCCGCGCCTCGAGCACATCGGCCAGCTTGTCGATCCATGTCCGGCCGCGCGCCACCAGAAGCAGCGCCACCAGCAGCAAGCCCACGATCGCGGGCGCGTTGTTGCGCGCACTGGCATAGGGATCGGTGTCATTGAGCTGCTGGCCCATCTCCGAGGCTAGCTCGGAGGTCAGTTCCGACAGCACTTTCAGACCCTCGGGCCAGTTTATCGGGTTCAGCGGCGAGGGTGTGAGCCGCAACAGCTTGTCAGTCTGCCGCGCGCGCAGAAGCTGGTCGATATTGGCAACGATGGAATCCGCGCGGCTCGCGGCCTCGGTCGCGCGCAACCCCGGCGATTGAAGCTGCGCCAACTCGTCGTTGAGCTTCTTGCGCCGGTCGGCGATCGCCTTGTCCTCGCTCTGGCCCTCCTTCGGAGGAGGTCCGAGCGCTTCGATCTGCGCCTTGACGGTCGAGATCTGGCTGGCGTTGATATCCTCGGCCGCCTTGAATTTCTCGCGCCAGTTGACGACCTCCTGCCGGATCTTGTCGAATTCCTGGCGCTGTGCCTTGTCGGCCTGCACCATCTGCTCGGCTTCGGTCGCGGTTTTTTCCCACGCCTTGTAATCCGGCGGCTCGGGGCTTTGTGCAAAGAGGATCCCCGGAAGCGCCAGCGCGACGGCCAGCAATAGCAGACGCGCCAGACGCAGGATCGTCATCCCTCGAACACCTCCGGCATCTCACGCGGGGCCCGGTCGAGCCATTCCGGCACAGGCAGACCCTTGCCCTTGAGGAAGTCGGGGTTGAAGAGCTTCGACTGGTAGCGGTTGCCGTAGTCGCACAGCACCGTCACGATCGTGTGGCCCGGGCCCATCTCGCGCGCCATATGCATCGCGCCCGCGATATTGATCCCCGAGGAGCCGCCCAAGCAGAGGCCTTCTTCCTGCAGCAGGTCGAAGACCACCGGCAGCGCCTCGCTATCGGGGATGTTGAAGCTCATATCCGGGGTGAAGCCCTCGAGATTGGCGGTGATCCGCCCCTGCCCGATGCCTTCGGTGATCGACGAGCCCTCGGATTTGAACTCGCCGGTCGTGTAATAGCTGTGCAGTGCCGCGCCATCGGGATCGGCGAGGCCGATCTTCACGCCCTTGGGCTGCAGCGCCATGCCGGTGCCCGCGAGCGTGCCGCCCGAGCCCACCGCGCAGATGAAGCCGTCGACCTTGCCGCCGGTCTGATCCCAGATTTCGGGGCCGGTCGTTTCGATATGAGCCTGCCGGTTCGCGGTATTGTCGAACTGGTTGGCCCAGATCGCGCCATGCGGATCGGTCTTGGCCAGTTCCTTCGCCAGCCGCTCGGAATAGCGCACGTAGTTGTTGGGGTTGCGATAGGGCGCGGCCGGGACCTGCACCAGCTCGGCGCCGGCCAGCCTCAGCATGTCCTTCTTTTCCTGGCTCTGCGTCTCGGGGATCACGATCACCGAGCGGAAGCCCATCGACGCGCCCACGAGCGCGAGGCCGATGCCGGTGTTGCCCGCCGTGCCTTCGACGATCGTGCCACCGGGTGCGAGCTCGCCGCGCTGGATCGCGTCGCGGATGATGTAGAGCGCCGCGCGGTCTTTCACCGATTGGCCGGGATTGAGGAATTCCGCCTTGCCGAGGATCGTGCAGCCGGTCTCTTCCGATGCCTTCCTGAGCTTGATGAGCGGGGTATTTCCCACCGCCGACGCCAGATCGCTGCAGATACGCATCGCGCTTTCCTCCCGTATCGAGTTGCCCGCCACGGGGCCGTTGAAGCCAGACTTAGGACGCGGCGCGCGCCACCTCAACCCCGCGATTACGCGACGCCCGCCATCCGCTGCAGTGCGGCGCGCTGCCCGGCGAGCCAGAGTGCGAGCACGACAAGCGGCGCATTGCCCGCCTCGCCGGTCGCCACCAGCGTCATCAGACGCTCGAACGGCACCAGATGGGCGCGGATATCTTCATGCTCATCGGCCTTGCCGCCAAGCTGCGCAGCCTCGTCGGGAAGATCGGCGATCCCGATATAGGAATAGACGAATTCGCTCTTGGCTCCTGGCGACGGATAGTAGCGCGGGGCCTCGATGAGGCGCGCAATCGTGATGCCCGCCTCTTCCCCCGCCTCGCGCAGCGCCGCTTCCTCGGGGGTCTCGCCGGGATCGACCCGGCCCGCGATCGCCTCGATCATCCACGGGTTCGGCTCACCGCGGGCCAGCGGCCCGGTGCGGATCTGTTCGATCAGCATCACCCGGTCGCGCACCGGATCATAAGGCAGAACGACGCTCGCATCGCCCGAAACGAAGGCCGCCCGGTCGAGCTTGGCGCTCATGCCTCCGGCAAAGAGCCGGTGTTCCAGCTTGTAATCTTCAACGGCGAAAAACTTAGCATAGGCAGTCTGTTGCGCGTCGATCTTGATGTCGCCATCCTGCAGGTCGCGGCGCAGGTCCTGCGCCATCGGGGCAGCGCGCGCCCGCAGGATGGAGGCCGCGCGCACGAGGATCGCATGATAGCGCGCATTGGCGGCGTCGGGCCCGACGGCCTGCGCTTCGGCGATGAACAGGCGCGCGGCTTCGGTCTTCAGCGCTGCCCATTTCGGCGCCCAGTCGCCGAGCGTCCACTCCGCGCCGACCTCCCAGCGATCGGCCTGCGGCAGCCAGAGCTTCGCCTCGCGCGACCCCGCCCCAGTTTCCAGTTCACGAATCTCGGCGTCGTACCCATCCTCGTACCACGCGATGCGCTCCGCCTCGGCCTCGGTCAGATCGGCCACGACCCCGCGCGTCACCGCCCCCGGCGTTTCGATCAGGATCGGAAAGCCCAGACCCTGCCCCTCGCGGCAGGCCTCGTGCGGCGCGAAACCTTCCAGCCGTGCCGGAACGAGCTGCGGCACACGTCCGATCACCGCCTCCAGCAGTGGCGGATGACAAAGCGTTCCGTAAAAGAAATGTGGTTGCATGAGCATCCCTGCAGCTTGGCGCATCATGCGCTTCAACCTGCAAGGCAAGCGCGCGATGTCAAGCCAAGGGTGCGGCCCGCGCGGTGTTCAGCGCCCGTAGCGGCGATAGGCGAACTCCGACAGCAGGCCCGCGCCCATCGCGCCAAGACCGAGCGTGATGACCGGCGCCACGCCCAGCGAGGCCACCCCGATCGCGACACCCTGCCCGATGACATCGGTCACGGCGGAGAGCACGTCGTCATAGCGCATCCGCAGTGCCAGCTTCAGCATCTGGATTGTGCCGAGGAAGAAGAAGGTCCACATCAGGACATAGATCCCGCCGCGCAGCCCGTCATTGATTGCATCGACCCAACGCCGTCCCTCCGACACGCCCACCACGCGCCAACCAACCAGAAGCCCGAAGGAGCCCATGATCAGGCCCAGCTCTTTCGCGCCATCGACCCCGGCCGGAATCGCAGGCATGATCTGTTGGGCGGCGAAGAACCCCGTCGCCCCGAGCGCGAGCGCCGCGAAAAGTTTCGCGAGGGTCGGGATTTGCGCCTGCGACTTGCGCACTGCGATACGTTGCATCATTGCCGGGCCTCCATCTCGAAACCGATCCGGTCTGAGGGTGATCCCTACTGGTTAACGCGCGATTACGGCGAAACTATGAAAGACTGACGTAAGGTAACACGACATCAAGAAGGCCATCACGAAGGACGCATTTGTCCGGTCGCGTCGCTCGCTTTCACACGTCAGGCCCTCGCGCCGCCCAATGCATCCCGCGCCGGATGATCTCGGTCACCTGCTCGACCTTCAGATCGTCGAGCGTGTGTCCGATCGAGCAATAGAAGATCCGCCCCTTGTCCCAGCGCCGCTTCCACACGACCGGAATCACAGTGCCCTCGATCCACCACAGGTGATCGCCCGAGAAGGTCGTCGTCGCGAGCACCTCGTTGCTCGGATCGGTAAGCATATAATACTGCTCGGATTTCAGCCGGAAGCTGCGGATGCCCTTCACGATCGGATCTGCGGGGCGGCAGATCGTGACGTCGTAATCGACGTAATCGTCGGTCGGCACAAGGTTGTCCGGCCAGCCCGGTGGATGGGCGACGAACTGCCCGCCGATCAGGAAGTGGTAGGTCGGGCGGTCGCGGAAGGCATCGCCCATATGGCCGTGCCAGCCCGCCAGCCCACAGCCGCCTGCCACCAGCTTGAGAAGCCCGTCCTCCTCCGCCTTGGTCATGTTTCCGAATTCCGGCTGGTGCGCGGAGCGGGCGGACGACCAGATCGGCACGATCAGGTCGCAATCAGCCATCTTCTCGGGCTCGGCAAGGGGCGCGAGCGTGTCATGCACCACCACCTCGAAGCCCTCGCCCTCCAGCAGCTCGCGGCACCAGTCTGCGAATTCGGTCGGCGCGTGGCCTTCCCAGCCTCCGACGAAGAGAACGGCTTTCATGATTTATCCTTTCGCGTGAAATCGACCATCGAAGCCATGTCGCGCGCCCCTCGGCCCGCAGCTTCGGCGGCGCGCAGCCGCTCCAGCACCACCTCGCCCTGCGGCAGCGCGACGCCAAGCTGCGCGGCCAGTGCCTGCGTGACCTCCATATCCTTGCGCGCCAGCGCCACTGTGAAACTGACCGGGTGGGCCGCCTCGTCCAGATAAAGCGGCTTGCGGTAGCTCAGCATCGGCGCGGCGGCGGCCGAAGCCTCGATCGCGGCAAAGGCCGTGCTTGTGTCGATGCCTGCCGCGTCGGTGAGGCTCAGCGCCTCGGCGAGGGTCTGGTTGAGGCTGTGGATCAGCATGTTCACGGCGAGCTTCATCACCGCGCCGTCGCCCACATTGCCCAGACAGATCACCGTCTTGCCCATCGCGTCGAGCGCAGGGCGCAGCGGCGCCGCCTGATCCTCGGTGCAGCCCGCCATGATCATCAGGCTCGCCGCCTCGGCCGCGGCTGTGGAGCCCGAGACCGGCGCGTCGATCACCTGCCAGCCTGCGGGGGCCTCGCCCGCGAGATCAGCGATATGTTCGGGGCTCATCGTGCCCATCTCGAGCAGCGTCAGCGGACCGGACGCGGCGAAGAGACCGTCCTCTCCCAGATGCACGGCGGAGGACGCCGCGTCGTCGGAGAGCATCGTCACCACCAGTTCCGTCCCCTCCGCCAGGGCGCGCGGGGTGGCGGCCACCCCTGCTCCGGTCTCGGCGGCGAAGGTCTCAGCGCGGTCCGGAGAGCGGTTCCAGACCGTCACCTCGTGCCCGGCCGCGATCAGGTTACGCGCCATCGGCGCACCCATCCGCCCGAGCCCCGCAAACCCGATCCGCATCACGCGACCTGTTCTTGCTCGATCCCGGAAATCGCTGCGACGAGACTGTCCTCGGTCACTTCCTCGGCGGTGAAGCGGCGCATCACGCGGCCATGATACATCGCGAGGATGCGGTCCGAGACATGAAGCACTTCGGGCATCTCCGAAGAAATCACGATCACCGCGTAGCCCGAGCGGGCAAGCTCGCGGATCAGGTCGTGGATCTCGGATTTCGAGCCCACGTCGATGCCGCGCGTTGGCTCGTCCACGATCAGGATGCGCGGATGCATCGCGAGCCATTTGCCGATCACGATCTTCTGCTGGTTGCCGCCCGAGAGATTGCCGACCGCCTGCCGCCAGCTGGGAGTCTTGATCTTCAGCGTATCGCGATACTGGTCGAAGATCGCGATCTCGGCCCCGTCCGACACGAACGGCCCCGAGGTCAGATCGCCCACCTGTGGCAGGGTGATGTTGTCGCGGCAGTTCATGCCAAGCACCAGCCCCTGTTCCTTGCGGCTTTCGGGCACCAGCGAGATGCCTTTCGCGATCGCGTCGGCGGGCGAGTGGATCGAGGTCTCCTTGCCGTCGATCTCGATCGTGCCGGCGGTGGGACGGCGCAGGCCGAACAGCGTCTCGGCGATCTCGGTGCGCCCCGCGCCCACAAGACCGTAGAAGCCCAGCACCTCGCCCTCGCGCAGCTCGAAGCTGACATCCTGGAACAGCTTGCCGCAGCTCAGCCCCTCCACCTTCAGGGCGACGTCACCGGTCTTCACCTCGGCATGCTGGCGGCGCGACAGGTCGAGCGAGCGCCCGATCATCAGCTGGATCACCTCGTCCTCGGTGGTGTCGCCGGCGACCAGCGTCCCGCGATAGCCGCCATCGCGCAGCACCGAGATCCGGTCGGCCAGCGTGAAGATCTCGTCCATTCGGTGCGAAATGTAGACGATGCCGACGCCGCGCGCCTTCAGGTCGTTGATGATCTCGAACAGCACCACCTTCTCGGCATCGGTCAGCGAGGCGGTCGGTTCGTCGAAGATCACGACCTTCGCATCTACCGTCAGCGCGCGGGCGATCTCTACCATCTGCTGGTTGGCGATGGAGAGTGCGCCCACCCGGTCCTTCGGGCCGAAGCCGCAATTGAGGCGTTTGAGGATTTCCTCCGACTTGGCGAAGAGCGTCTTCCAGTCGACCCGGCCAAGGCTCCGGCGCGGCAGCTCGCCAAGGTAGATGTTCTCGGCGACCGTCATCTCCTCGGCCAGCGACAGCTCCTGGTGGATCAGCACCACGCCGCGCCGTTTTGCCTCGAGGGGCGTACGCATCGTGACCGGTTTGCCCTCGATCTCGATCGTGCCCTCGTCGGGTTGATACATCCCGGCGAGCACCTTCATCAGGGTGGATTTGCCCGCACCGTTTTCGCCCAGCAGCGCGTGGACCTCGCCTGCGCGGACGTCGAATGTCACGTCGTCCAGTGCGCGCACACCGGGAAAGGTCTTGACGATCCCCTTGAGTTGCAGCGCGGGGGTCTTGGTTTCAGCAGCGTCGCTCATACCCGAAGCTCCTCTTTGCCCTTGCGGTTGAGCTGCTTGTCGAGCAGCAGCACGGCGATCAGGATCGTCCCGAGGATCACCAGCACGTAGAAAGCGGGCACCTGCATCAGGTTCATCCCGTTGCGCAGGATGCCGATGGCGAGCACGCCGCCCAGCGTGCCGATGATATTGCCCGCACCGCCGTTCAGCTTGGTGCCGCCAAGCACGACCGAGGTGATGACCCACAGTTCGTAATTCGTGCCGAGGTTCGGCGTCGCCGCGCCCATCTGCGAGGACAGCGTGACCCCTGCGAGCGCCGCGAAGAAGCCGACGATCATGAAGTTGATCAGCATGTGCGGCCCCACGCGGATCCCCGCATTCACCGCTGCTGCCCGGTTGCCCCCCACCGCGTAGGTGTTACGGCCATGCACGGTGCGCGCAAGTAGCAGATGCACCACTACCGTGCAGACGAGGAATAACACCGCCAGCGTCGGCAACGGTCCGAGATTGCTCGACCCGAAATCCGAGAAGGAGAAGTTCATCGCGAAGAAGGACTGTTCCTTGGTGTAGACGAAGACGAGCCCGCGCACGCCAAGCATCGCGCCCAGCGTCACGATGAAGGCATCGACCCCCGTTTTCCAGACGATGAACCCGTTGAGCGCGCCAAGGGCGGTGCCCGCTACCAGCGCCGCGACTACGGCGGGCAGGAGCGCCCAGTTGCCCCAGGCCGAGAACATATCCCAGCCCTGAATGTCGACGCAGAGGCTTGCCGCGAGGGCGACGACCGCACCGACGCTCAGGTCGATATTGCCGTTGATCATCACCAGCGTCATGCCGAGCGCGATCAGGCCGATGGTCGAGGTCTGCACGAGGATGTTCTGGAAGTTCTGCACCGCGAAGAAATACGGGTTCGCGAAGCTGAAGAACACGAATATCAGAACGATGAAGCCCCATATCGGGTTGGCTGCGAGCCAACGCACGGGCGATTTGATAACGGTATCCGCCATTGTCTCCTCCTCAGGCGATCGGGGAAAGCAGCCGGCCACGCTTGGCCGCGATGTCGAGCCAGACCGCGAGGATGATCACCACCCACGTCACCAGCCACTGCACGTAATATTCGAAGCCCATCAGCAGCAGGCCGTTCTGGATGAAGCCGAGGATCAGCACGCCGATCACCGTCTTCCAGATCGTGCCCGAGCCGCCCAGCAGCGACGTTCCGCCGAGGATCACGCCCGCCAGCACCTGCAGCTCGTAGCCTTGGCCCACGTTGTTCTGCGAGCCCATCACCCGGCTGCCGAGGATGATCGCGGCGATGGCGACGCCGGTGGCCGAGATCAGGTAGGTCAGGAACACCACGCGCGAGCGCCGCACGCCCGAGAACACCGCCGCCGTGGCGTTGCCGCCAGTGGCGTAGATGCGCCGTCCGAAGGGGGTGTAGGCCATCGTCAGGTGCAGCACGATCGCGCAGATCCCGAAGATCACGATGGGCGTCGGGATGTCGAAGATCGAGCCGCGCCCGAAAATCTTGAACCAGGTCTGATCCTGATTGACGATATCGACGTTCTTGCCGCCCGAATAAATCAGCGTGAGGCCCTGTATCGCCGAGAGCATACCGAGGGTCACGATCAGCGAATTCAGCCGCGCGACGCCGACGAGCAAACCGTTCACCGCGCCGAGCGCCAGAGTGGCGACCAGCATCACACCAATCGCCGGTGCCGGGCCGATCTTGTCATGCAGATCGACCACCAGGACGGTCGAGAAGGACAGCATCGAGCCCACCGACAGATCGAGATTGCCGCCGATCACCACCACCGTCACGCCTAGCGCCATGACCCCGATGATCGCCGAGGAGCGTATCACCGAGAAGAGGTTCTCCGGCGACAGGAACCGATCCGAAAAGATCGAGAATCCGATCAGGAACAGAGCGAAGGCCACCAGGATGCCCTGCCGCGCCAGCACGCCGGCGATCGTTTTCCACCTGTCTCGGTTCATTCCACTCCCCCTGCTGTCACGCGCCACGCGCGCCGTGTGCGGGCTGCTTGCGGCAGCCGGCTTCTCCACATGCGAATTCGCCATTTTCTCCTCCCGTCGGGCAGCCTCCTCGCTGCCGCTGACGGCGGGTCAGACCAGTGTCATACCGCCGTCGATCATCACGATCTGTCCCGTCATGTAGTCACTGTCGGGCGAGGCGAGGAACGTCGTGGTTCCCGTGATATCGGCAGGTCGTGCGACCCGTCCGCGCAGGATGCCCGAGGCGAACTCCTCCATCGCCTGCCCGGGCGCCTGCGCCGCGCCGATCTCCATCAGGTCGCGATCGACCTCTTCCCACATCTCCGTCGCCACCACGCCCGGCGCGAAACCTGTCACGGTGATATCGTGCTTCGCAAGATCGCGCGCGCCTGATTGCGTCAGCGAAACCACCGCCCATTTCGAGGCGCAATAGGGCGCCACGTTGTCAAAGCCCTGACGGCTCGCGATCGAAGCGGTGTTGATGATCTTGCCACCACCGCCCTGCGCGATCATCTGATGGGCTGCTTCCTGCATCCCGATCAGAGTGCCGAGCCCATTGATATCCATGATGAAATGCCAATTATCTTCGGTCACGTCGAGGAAGTTCATCGGGCGATTGACGCCCGCATTGTTGAACACCACGTCGACCCGGCCGAATTCCGCAGCGACCTTCTGCATCATCGCGCGCACTTCGTCACGCTTGGTCACGTTCACCTGCGCCGACATCACCCGGCCACCCGCAGCTTCCGCGCGCGCCGCATTCTCCGTCGCAAGTTCGGCGACCCGCTCACCGTTGAGATCGGCGAAACAGACATCCGCCCCCTCATCCAGCAAAGCCTCGGCAATCGCGCGTCCAATACCGCGCGCAGCACCCGTCACGAGACAGACCCGTCCAGTTACGCGTCCCATCGAATTCTCCGTTTTTCCTGCAATAAGGTGGGCATGGGTCGCCCCGTGAGCTTGACCCATGCCCTGGGGAGGAGAGATCAGAAGGCAGGCTTCTTGAACTGGTCCATATTCTCCTGGGTGATCTGGGGCGTCTTGAAGTAGTTCATCTTCGGAACGTCCTTGCCCTGGATCACGTCGATCGCGGTCTGAAGCGCGTTCTTCGCATCGTCGATCGGCGACTGGTAAACCGAGCCGTAATACTCGCCCTTCTTCATCGCCTCGTAGCCGACCGCGAAGTTGGTGGCGCCGACGAACTTGATGTCCTTGGCACGACCCGCAGCCTTGGCGGCGTTGAGCGCACCGACGCCCATGTTGTCATCGGCCGCATAGACGCCGTCGATCTTCGGATATTTCACGAGGAAATCTTCCATGACGCGCTGCGACTTCTCGCGGTTCCAGTCGCCAGGCTGGGTGTCCATGATCTTCACGTCGGGGCAGGCCTTGGCCAGCTCGTCCTCGAAGCCCTTCTGGCGTTCGATCGCGGTGGTGTAGCCGGGCTTGCCCGAGATCTGCACGATGTCACCCTTGCCGTTGAGCCCGGTGCACATCATGTCCGCGGCTTCCTTGCCCTGCTCGATATTGTTCGGGCCCGAGAAGGCGGCGATGAAGGGCATGCCCTGCTCGGCGATGTTGGAGTTGGTGATGATGACCGGGATGCCCGCGTCATGCGCTTTCTTGACCGCCGGGACCACGGCCTTGCCGTTGGTCGGCCAGACGATGATCGCCTGCACTTTCTGCTGCACGAGATCCTGGATCTGCGCGATCTGGCGCGCCACGTCGCCGCCCGCATCGAGCACGACCGCATCGACGTCGGGATTGGCCGCCGCCGCCTCCTTGAAGGCCTTCTCATAGGTGGTCTGGTAGCTGTCCACCCCGACGTTGTTCTGCGTAATGCCGATCTTCATCTGTTCGGCCCATGCACCGCCGGCAAGCGCGAGCGTTGCGACTGCGGTGGTTCCGGCGACGAGCGCCTTCATCGATCTTTTCATCATTATCCTCCCATGATGTTTCAGTCCGGCCGTTGGTCAGCCGTGGCACCCACCCCCTCCTGAGTGTCTGCCATGCAGCCCGAATCCTCCGGCGGCACATCCTGATCATTCCGACAGCGGCCCCGGCTTTCGCCCGCCAACTTATCCATTTTGAACATCGTTATATCCATAATGGATATTTTTGCTAAGGTGAACGATCCTCGATCTGGACATCTTTCGGAGGACTTCATGGCGAAGCAACCAAAACCACAGCTCGGACACAGACGCGTGACCAAACTCGATCCGCAAAATATCCAACATGGACATACCGGCGCCCCGGCGCCGTCCGCGTCCGTCGTTCAGGATCGGGACACCGCGCTGTCGATGATCGACCTGCTCGAGTCTCTTGCCGACGAGATCGATTCCACGCTCGCGCTCTCCACCCCAAACCCGTATCTCGCGATGGCCGCCCATCTGGTGCGCTGCCATCTGGAGGGCAAGATCGTCACGCCCTCCTCGCTCGTCGCGGCTTCGGGCGTGCCCTACGCGACGGCGATGCGCAAACTCTCGGACATGATCGATGCCGGGATGATCGAGCAACGCCCGCGCACTCGCTCTGGCAAGACCGTTTCGCTTCATGCCAGCACGCAGCTGCTGACGAACTGGGGACAGCTTTCCGATCGCGTCGCGCGTCTGGCCCGCAAGCACCTCGCCGACTCCGATGGGGGCGAGCGCGACTATTACTTCGGCGGCACCTACCTCGCCGGTCATTCGATTGCTCCGCCCTCGGTGCTGCCCGAGCCGATCACCGTGCCGGGCGGCCTGCGCGTTCTGGTTCATGGCGATCCGACCTTCATGGTGATGGAGAACCTCAAGCGCCAGTTTGAACATATCGTGGGTACATCGATCTCGCAGCGGGCCTTCTCGATCGACCGGCTGCACGAAGAGACGCTGCGCAATGCCACCCGCAAGACCAGCCATTACGACATCATCGCCGTCGACCTGCCGTGGATCGGGGAATTCGCGAAGAAAGGGCTGTTGATGCCGCTCGACGAGGTGATGGATATCTCGCGCCTCGATCCGAGCGATTTCCATACCGCGGGCTGGCGCGGCGCGCATTGGGAGGGCCGCCCCTATGGCGTGCCCAGCCAGACCACGCCGGAACTGCTGTTCTACCGCAAGGATCTGTTCGCCGAAGCCGGGCTGAAGCCACCGTCCACGACCGATCTCGTGCTCAAGGCCGCGCGGCATTTCCACGACCCCACGCATGGCCGCTACGGCATCGCGTGGAACGCCGCGCGCGGCACCGCGCTGGGGCACACCTTCATCATGGCGATGGCCGATTTCGGCCAGCCGGTCGTCAATCTCGACCCGATCGCGGGCGGGTTCGACGCCGATCATCTCGATCGGGACGATTTCGTTGCGCAGTTCGACACCCCCGCGACCGAGGCGGCTGCAGAGTACCTGCTGCAACTGATGAGCGTCTCGCCGCCCGACATCCTGTCGATGTCCTGGTACGAGCGCGTGCGCCCCTACGCGGCGGGCAAGGTCGCGATGGCCTATGGCTACACGCTGCTCGCGCCGTATTTCGAACTCGACGCGAATTCGCCCGCGCATGACACGACCGGCTATCTTCCGCATCCGACGGGGCTTGCCGCGAAGCCGGTGGCGCCTGTGGGCGGATACGTGCTCGCGATCCCGGCCAATCTACCCGAGGAGCGGCGCGCCGCCGCGGCAGAGGCGCTGATCGCCTTCACCTCGCCCGCGGCGCAGAAACTGTACGTGCTCAACGGCAGCCGCACGGTGCCGCGCTACTCGGTCGGCGCCGATCCGCAGGTGCAGCATCTCTCGCCGATCTTCGAGGCGGTGGACGCGATGTCCTGGCGCGACGAGCTGCAATTCTGGCCGCGCCCGCCGCTGCCGAACATCTGCGAGCTGATCGAGATCTGCGGGCAGGAAATTCACGACATGCTGCGCGGGGTCACCACCCCGCGCGAGGCACTCGGCAAGGTCCAGATTCGGGCCGACCGGGTGCTGAGGACAGGTTCAAGTTAGGGAGGAAAGACATGGACCCCGATCGACTGAAGGGAAAGAACATCCTGATCACCGGCGCAGGCCAGGGCATGGGTGCGTGCAACGCGGAGTATTTCGCGCAGCAGGGCGCGAATGTCTGCCTGGGTGATATCGATCTCGACGCAGCCCAGGAGACCGCCGACCGTATCAACAAGGGCGGCAACGGCAAGGCGATCGCGGTGCGCATGGACGTCACCAAGCGCAAGGACAATGCCGATGCGGTCGCAGCCACCGTCGACGCCTTCGGCATGATCAATGTCGGCCTGTTCAATGCGGGCCTGAACAAGCCCCGGTTCTTCATGGATATCGATGAAGACAACTGGGATCACATCATGACGGTCAACACCAAGGGCATGTGGCTCGGCATGCAGGAAACCGCACGGCAGATGATCGCGCAGGGCAAGCAGGACTATCCCTACAAGCTGATCAACGTGGGCTCCGTCGCCTCGCGCAAGCCGCTGGTCGACGTGACGGTCTACTGCACCTCGAAATACGGCTGCCTCGCGCTGACCCATTGCGGGGCTATCGCGCTGGCAGAGCATGGCATCACCGTGAACGGCTACGCGCCCGGCGTGGTGAAGACGCCGCTCTGGGAGCAGCTCGACAAGGATCTCGTGGATATCGGCTTCAAGGAGCGTGAAGGTCAGGCCTTCGACGATCTGGCCGAAATCCTCGCGCTCAAGAAGGTCTCCTACCCGGATGACGTGAAGGGAACGGCGGCGTTCCTCGTCAGCCCGGAGAGCGACTACATGACCGGCCAGATGATCCATATCGACGGCGGCTGGGTCATCCAGTGATCCGCGCCTGAACCGGGCCAACACCCCGGGACTCTTAGACAATCGCAACCGAACAGGCGCGCCGGAACGGCCGCGCCGGGAGACATATCATGACCACGACCGCCCTCAACCCGCGCATTCTGCAACCCGGGGACATCGACCCGAACTGGCGCTGGGAAAAGCACATCCCCGCCTGGGGTCACACCTCGGTGGATTTCGAGCGCCGCGTCGATCACGACCGTCTGCGCCGCTACCGCCTCAGCCGCGCCAAGGATGCGCTGAAGAAATCGGGCTGCGGCTCGCTGCTGCTGTTCGATGTGAACAACATCCGCTACATCTCCGGCACCAAGATCGGCGAGTGGGAACGCGACAAGATGTGCCGGTTCTGCCTGCTCGCAGGAGATGAAGAACCCTATGTCTGGGACTTCGGCTCCGCCGCCGTGCACCACCGCGAATATTGCGACTGGCTCGACCCCGAGCGGATGCTGGCGGGCGTCGTCGGCATGCGCGGAACGATCCCGCCCTCCTTCGGGCTGATGAAGAAATATGCCGAGGAGATCGCCTCGCTGATCAAGAAGGCGGGCATGGCCGACATGCCGGTGGGCGTGGACTATGCCGAGACGGCGATGTTCTTCGCGCTGAAGGAAGCCGGGCTGAACGTCGTGGACGGCCAGCAGGTCATGCTCTCGGCCCGCGAGATCAAGAATATCGATGAGATCCAGCTGCTCAACCAGGCGGCTTCGATGGTCGATGGCGTCTACCACATGATCCACGAGGAGCTGAAACCGGGCGTGCGCGAGAACGATATCGTCGCGATGTCGAACAAGCTCCTCTACGAGATGGGCTCGGACGACGTGGAAGCGATCAACGCGATCTCGGGCGAGCGCTGCAACCCGCACCCGCATAACTTCACCGACCGCCTGTTCCGGCCCGGTGATCAGGCCTTCTTCGACATCCTGCAAAGCTATCAGGGTTACCGCACCTGCTATTACCGGACCTTCAACATCGGTCGCGCGACGCCCTCGCAGAACGACGCCTACATCCGGTGCCGCGAATGGCTCGACAACGCGATCGCCCTGATCAAGCCGGGCGTCACCACCGATGTCGTCGCGAAGGCTTTCCCGAAATGCGAGGAATTCGGCTTCCCCGACGAGCTGTCGGCCTTCGGTCTGCAATTCGGCCACGGGCTGGGTCTCGCGCTGCACGAACGGCCGATCATCAGCCGGGCGGTGTCGCTCGACAATCCGATGGAGATCCAGACCGGCATGGTCTTCGCACTCGAAACCTATTGCCCGGCCTCTGACGGCTATTCGGCGGCACGGATCGAGGAGGAGGTCGTGGTGACCGACAAGGGCTGCACCGTGATCAGCCTTTTCCCGGCCGAAGAGCTGCCGATCGCGGCCCGCTACTGACCGGCTCCCGGGCCCGCGCCATTCCGCGCGGGCCCGGACCTTACGCATAACGCCTACGCCAAAGGGGGGAGCGCGCCATGGCCAAAGCCACCAAGCGCAAGACGAATACCGAAGACTACCTGCGCATGTATCGCCAGATGGTGCGCATCCGCAGCTTCGAGGACAACGCCAACCAGCTGTATCTCTCGGCCAAGATGCCGGGCCTGACCCACATGTATTCCGGCGAGGAGGCCGTCGCGGTGGGCATCTGCGAGGCGCTGACCGACGACGACAAGATCACCTCGACGCACCGGGGCCACGGCCATTGCGTCGCCAAGGGGGCCGAGTTCAAGCAGATGTTCTGCGAGCTTCTCGGCAAGGCCGAGGGCTATTGCCGCGGCAAGGGTGGCTCGATGCATATCGCCGATCAGAGCCACGGCAATCTCGGCGCCAACGCCATCGTTGGCGGCTCGATGGGGATCGCCACAGGGGCCGCACTCTCGGCCCGCCGGCTCGGGCGCGACGACGTGACCGTCTGCTTCTTCGGCGACGGCGCGACCGCGCAGGGCCTTTGGTACGAGGTGATGAACATGGCCGCGCTCTGGAAGCTGCCGGTCATCTATGCCTGCGAGAATAACGGCTATTCCGAATACACCAAGACCGACGAGATCGCAGCTGGTTCGCTGACCGCGCGCGCCGAGGCTTTCGGCATCGAGAGCTTCGAGGTCGACGGGCAGGACGTGCTGGCGGTGAACGAGCTGGCGCAGCGACTGGTCGCCCGCGCCCGCAAGGGCGAAGGCCCGTTCTTCATCGAACTCAAGACTTACCGCTATCACGGTCACCATGTCGGCGACATCAACCGCGACTACTACCGCTCCAAGGACGAAGAGACGATCTGGAAGGAGCAGCGCGACCCGATCATCAATTTCGGCAAATGGCTCGTCGGCGAGGGCGTCGCGAGCGATGCGGAACTCGAGGAGATCCGCGAAGCGGTGAAGAAAGACGCCGCCGACGCCGTCGAATATGCGCTGGCCGCCGCCTACCCCGATCCGGGCGAGGTCGACATGCATGTCTACGCCCCCAACGACGCCGCCTGAGGAGGAAATCATGCGCGAGATCACCCTGTCCAAGGCCGTCAACGAGGCCATCGCCGAGGAAATGCGCCGCGATCCCACGATCTTCCTGATCGGCGAGGACGTGGCCGAAGCCGGCACCCCCTTCAAGGTCCTCTCCGGGCTCGTCGAGGAATTCGGCACCGAGCGGATCATCGACACCCCCATCTCCGAGCCCGGTTTCATGGGCCTCGCGGTGGGCGCGGCGATGACCGGATCGCGACCTATCGTCGATCTGATGTTCGGCGACTTCCTGTTTCTGGTGATGGATCAGCTCTGCAACCAGGCGGCCAAGACCCATTACATGTCGGGCGGCAAGCTGAGCGTGCCCTTGGTGCTGCGCACCAATCTGGGCGCGACCCGGCGCTCGGCCGCGCAGCACAGCCAGTCGCTCCATGCGCTCGTGGCCCATATCCCGGGGCTGAAGGTCGCCCTGCCCTCTTCTGCCTACGAGGCCAAGGGGCTGATGAAGACCGCGATCCGCGACAACAGCCCGGTCGTCATTTTCGAAGACAAGCTGATGTATAACGACAAGGCTCCGGTGCCCGAGGAGGAGTATTACATTCCCTTCGGCGAGGCCAACGTGCTGCGCGAGGGCAGCGATATCACTCTGGTCGCCACCTCGTCGATGGTGCAGGTGGCGCAGGCTGCCGCCGAGACGCTGGCCGCGGAGGGCATCTCCGCCGAGGTGATCGACCCGCGCACCATCGTGCCGCTGGATGAGAAGACAATCCTCGACAGCGTGCGCAAGACCAGCCGCGCCATCGTCATCGACGAGGGCCACCAGAGCTACGGCATCACCGGCGAGATCGCCGCGCGCATCTCGGAGAAGGCCTTCTACCACCTCGACGCGCCGGTGCTGCGGATGGGCGCGATGGACGTGCCGGTGCCGTTCTCACCCGCGCTCGAGGATCTGACCGTGCCGACGGCAGAGGGCGTGGCGCAAGCGGCCCGCCGGCTGGTCCGGCAGGAGGTGAGCGATGCCGCATGAGGTCATCATGCCCGCGCTCGGCATGGCCCAGCAATCGGGCCAACTGGTCGCCTGGCTGAAAGCGCCGGGCGATGCCGTGAAGGCGGGCGAACCCCTGATGGAGGTCGAAACCGACAAGGCCACGATGGAGGTCGAGGCGCAGGCCGACGGCTACCTCGGCGGGCTGCGCGCGAAGGCGGGCGATGACGTGCCCGTGGGCTCCGTGGTCGCGGTGATCGCCGAGACGAAGGAAGCCGCGGAGGCCGAAGCTGGCGGAGAGGTTGCCCAAGACGCACCTGCCGACGAGCCAGCCTCCGGGTCCGATACCGAGACCGCGAACGACGACGCGCTCCCCGAGGGTGCGGAGGTCATCATGCCCGCGCTTGGCATGGCGCAGGAGACCGGTCAGATCACGACCTGGCTCAAGGAGCCGGGCGACGCGGTGGGTGCCGACGACATTCTCTTCGAGGTCGAGACCGACAAGAGCGCCGTCGAAGTACCTGCCGGTGTCTCGGGCTACCTTGCCGCGATCCTCGCGGACCCCGGCGAGGAAGTTCCGGTCGGCGCGCCGATTGCGATCATTTCGGCGGAGGCGCCCGCGAACCCGGTCCGCCGCAGCCACGCGCAAAAACCGGCCGCGCCCAAGCCTGCCAAGGCAGAAGCCCCGGCGAACAAAGCCACGCCGGAAAAAGAGACCACATCGAAGCCCGCAGCGGCTAGGCCGTATGCGAAACCCGCGGCAGCCCCCGCGCCCGGCGGTCGCATCCTCGCCTCGCCGAAGGCGAAACGGCTGGCCCGCGAACAAGGGCTCGAGCTCGCGCGGCTGGCCGAGGCGGGCATCGCACAGCCCTATCACGTCTCGGATCTCGAGACGCTGCGCACCCTGCCCGCACCGCAAGCGGCGGCAGCGACGGCTCCGACCGCTCAAGCGCTGCATCTGAGCGCCGAGGTGTCGGCGAAAGGCTTCGCCGCGTTCTGCGACTGGATTGAAGCGGAGACGGGTCAGGCCCCCGATCCGGGCGCGCTGCTCGCCGGTCTCGCGACAGGTGCGACGTTCTCGGGCCCGGTCGCGGTTTCGCGTCACGGGCGCAGCCGCTGCTTTGCCGATCCGGGCCGTTACCCGCTGGGGCAAGCCCCCGAGTCGGAAGAGGATGCCACCCCCGCGCTCCTGATCCGCGATCTGCGCGGCAGCGCGTTGCAGCGGATCTCGCTCGGCGCAGAGGCGCAGCCAGTGCTGACGCTCACCGGCTCCGATCCGCTGACCCTCACGCTCGAGGCCGATCCCGGCCAGCTCGCGCCCGAGGCGGCGCTCGACCTGATAACCGGATTTGCCGCGCGGCTGGACGAGCCGCTGCGCCATCTCCTCTGATACAAGGAACCGGACCGACATGGACCAGACCGACCTCTATATCGACGGCGCGTGGCGCCAGGGCGCGAAAGGCGCCCGCTTCGATGTCATCAACCCCGCGACCGAGGAAGTGCTCGCCTCCGTCGCCTCCGCCGAGATCGAAGACGCGGATGCGGCGCTCGACGCCGCGCAGAAGGCCTTCGTGGACTGGGCGGCGCGCTCGCCCCGCGAACGCTCGGAAATCCTGCGCAAGGCGTTCGAGTTGATGACCGAACGGCTTGATCACTTCGCGCATCTCATCACGCTGGAGAACGGCAAGGCCGGGGCTGACGCGATGGGCGAAGCCCGCTACGCCGCCGAGTTCTTCCGCTGGTTCGCCGAGGAAGCCGTGCGCGCCGACGGGATGATTACCCGCGCCCCCGCCTCTGGCGCGCGGATCGTGGTGCAGCACAAACCGGCGGGCATCGCGGTGCTGGTGACGCCGTGGAACTACCCCGCCGCGATGGGCACCCGCAAGATCGCGCCTGCGCTGGCCGCAGGCTGCCCGGTTATCATCAAGCCCGCCTCCGAGACGCCGCTGACGATGCTCGCGCTGATGCCGCTGCTGGAAGAAGCCGGCATGCCCAAGGGCCTCGTGAACGTGCTGCCGTCGGAGAATTCCGCGGAGATCGTCGATCACATGCTGCACGATCCGCGGGTGCGCGTCGTGAGCTTCACTGGCTCCACCGGAGTCGGCCGCAAGCTTCTGCGCTCGGCCGCCGATCAGGTGCTGAAACCGGCGATGGAGTTGGGCGGCAACGCGCCGCTGATCGTCTTCGAGGATGCCGATATCGACGTCGCTGTCGAAGGTGCGATGTTGGCCAAGATGCGCAACCTCGGCGAAGCCTGCACCGCAGCGAACCGGTTCTATGTCCACGAGGCGGTGGCCGAGGAATTCACCGCGAAGATGACAGCGGCGATGGGCGCGCTGAAGGTGGGCAACGGCGTCGAGAAGGACGTCGATGTCGGCCCGCTGGTCAACGCCAAGACCCGCGACAAGGTGGCGAGCTTCGTGACCGACGCGCTGGAGCGTGGCGCGGAACTGAAACTCGGCGGCAAGGTCCCGAACGGGCCGGGCTATTTCTACCCGCCGACCGTTCTGACGAAGGTGCCGCAGGATGCCGCATGCGTGCATGACGAAATCTTCGGCCCGGTCGCCGCGATCCAGACCTTCACCGACGAAGAAGACGTGATCGCGCGCGCCAACGACACCGAATACGGGCTCGTGGGCTATGTCTTCACGCAGGACATGGCGCGCGGGATGCGGGTCTGCGAACGGCTCGATTACGGGATGGTCGGGCTCAATCGCGGCCTCGTCAGCGATCCTGCAGCGCCCTTCGGCGGCTCCAAGCAATCGGGTCTCGGCCGCGAAGGCGGGCATGAAGGGATGCTCGAATTCATGGAAACGCAATACATCTCGGCCAGCTGGTGAGGAGGATGCCATGAGCTATGTCGCAAGCCCTTCGGTGCGCAGCTACGCCGCCGAACGCGGGGTGGATCTCGACCGCCTCGCGCAGGAGACCGGGCGCGAGACGCTCGCGCGCGAAGATGTGGATCGCAAGGCCGACGGGGCGGGCTCCGGTGTCGCACCCGGCCCCGCCCCGGATGCCGCGCGCTACTGGGATGTCGATCATGCGGCCTTCGGGCCGGTGACCGAAGAACCACTCTCACGGATCGCCCGGGTCGCCGCCGACAACCTGTCCGCAGCGAATTCGCTGATCCCGCAGGTCACGCATCACGACAGCGCCGACATGCGCGCGGTCGAAGCCTTCCGAAAAGGCCTTCGCGACGAGGCGCGGGACCGTGGCACCCGCCTGACGGCGCTCGCCTTCCATGTGCGGGTTCTGGCGCGCTGTCTGCGCGAATTCCCCCGGTTCAACGCCTCGCTCGACGCAAGCGGCGAGACGCTGGTGCTCAAGGATTACGTCCATGTGGGCATCGCGGTCGACACGCCGAACGGCCTGATGGTTCCGGTGATCCGCGACGCCGACCGCAAGGGGCTTTGGGAAATCGCGGCGGAAATCACCGAACTGTCGCGCAAGGCGCAGGGCCGGAAACTGCGCCCCGAGGAAATGGGCGGCGCCTCGATGACGATCTCCAATCTCGGCGGGATCGGCGGCAGCGCCTTCACCCCGATCGTGAACCCTCCGGAAGTCGCGATCCTCGGCATCACCCGCAGCCAGATCACACCGGTCTGGGAAGGCGAATGGGTGCCGGTGCCGCTTTGCCCGCTCGATCTGAGCTACGATCACCGGGTCATCAACGGCGCCGATGCCGCGCGCTTCCTGTCGCGCTATGCAACACTGATGGCGGATCCGCGCCGGATGCTGATCTGACGGCGGAACGGGGCGCGAAGCATCGCGCCCTCGCCGTGGTCCACGTGGCGATCTGCCGCCCCCGCCGGAGACAGCCCGCCGATTACGATTGCCGGGTTAAAGCACAGGTGCCTGCAAAGAGATGTGTCATCACGAGAGGGTCGGCCTGCTTCATGCAATGCCCCTGGCTCCGGCAGAGACGACTCCCCTATTCCTATCAAGGCCCGGCCGCCCGATAGGCGGCCGGGCTTCATGTTCGAAGAGCACAAGCCAATCTTCGCGGACTTGCCATTTCTTCCCGAGACGCGTGGCTGGTAGCTTCAAGCGACGTCCGTTCACCGGGCATCCCTTTTGAATCCGATCTCGGATCGTGCGGGTATGGCGGCGAAACCGAACTGCGAGTTCGTCGGTCTCACAGTAGCGGCGCAGCGGGCCTTCCTGAGACTCAGAACCGATCGATTGATGTTTTTCACACGCCATGTGTTCTGCCTCCCAGGTTCTGGGGGGTTACGGCGAGCAATCCCCTGCACTGAGCCGTCGAGGCATGTTTCGAGTGACGATTTTCCATTTGTTGTCTCCGGCATTTGTGGAAACCGGAATGGAGATGATTAGCTTCCGACATACTGCCAGAAGGACGGCTTCCAGAAGTTCGCTGCGTTTGGTTCAAATGTCTGGTTAGAGCGCGTTGCGGCGGGCTTGGGGGATGCCGGGCGGGAAACGGAATTTCCTTGCGATATCCACGAACGGCCCCAACGGGCAGGCACTGGACTTTCACTATATCGGCCAAAACAAATTGGACTTCATGGTCAGATGGCATTCAATGCATGCGTCATCGGGTATTTGAGTGACGAAGCTATTCTTCTGGCAAACCTGCCCGACGCATTGCGTCGTAGAACTCCTGCCGGTTCTCTACGGCTGATGGTGGAAGCGAGTCACTCAG
Organism: Thioclava nitratireducens; assembly: GCF_001940525.2. Taxonomy (NCBI): domain Bacteria; kingdom Pseudomonadati; phylum Pseudomonadota; class Alphaproteobacteria; order Rhodobacterales; family Paracoccaceae; genus Thioclava; species Thioclava nitratireducens. The sequence continues at coordinate 2,098,218 of NZ_CP019437.1, read as the reverse complement.
TTTGCGAACGGTCAGTCCCGGATACGCTGCAAGCAGCTTTCGATAGGCTTCTTCGGCATCCGCCTGCCGTCCAAGCCGAATATTCAGAGACGCTATGAAACGGTAGGCCCATTCGACGCCAGGAGAGAGGGCCATTCCTCGCTTGAAGTGTTTGAGGCACTCCTCAAAGCGATCTTCATGGAGATATGTGACCCCGCGGCCAAACTCTATGTTGAACAGGAAAGGGTCGAGTGGACTAAGGGCTTCCGCACGATCAAAGCTCAAGCGCGCCTCTTCGGTTTCTCCAAGATAATGACGGTTCCAGCCGCGGCGCATCCAGCCCCAAGCACAATTTGGGTCGATCGCAAGCGCGCGATCTATAAAAGTTCTGCTGAAATCGTGATCCGTTGAAACGAGGTCAACTGCTGCGCCGACAGCCACCATCGAAGGCGCATGTTCACCGACGAATTGGGCAGCCTGCTGCGCCAACCGCAGCGCCTCTGCCTTATCCGCCAAAGGATTGTCTGACCATATGTAGGAGCACTGTTGCGCAAGCGCCCATGCCTTATGCGCCAGCGCAGGTCCATAGTCCGGAGCGATCGAAAGCGCTCTATCGAACAGGTCAATCGCTTGTGCGTTGCTTTTGCGTTGATGGGCCCACATGTGCGGCAGGCCGGTCAAAAACAACTCGTAAGCATTCCGGCTTTCCGGCGGAGTGGTTCTTGCGCGTGCGATCTCGGCATTGCGCAGACTGGGTAAAATCTGCCCCGCGACTTGGCCTGCGACCCTATCCTGCAAGGCGAATAGGTCGTCGAGCCGGTCGTCGAAGCGTTCAGTCCAGATTGTGCGACCGTCGCGCCCCTCTACGAGTTGAACTGAGATCCGCACTCTGTCGTCGGCGCGCCTGACGGTCCCCTCAACAACGTAATCAACCCCGAGTCTTTCGGCGACTTGAGGCACATCCAGATGCTCGCCGATAATCGCGATTGCAGATTGGCGGGCGATGACGTGGAACTCATGCACCCGGCCGAGCGCACCAGTAATTTCCTCGACCACCCCGTCGGCAAACATGTCTGTTGCAGCCACTCCGATCTCTTCGAAGGGGAGCACTCCAAGGCTGGGAAGCCGCCTTGCTCTATGAGGGGCGGCTGTAGCTACAGGAGTGGCTGAGCCAGGGCGCTCGGCTTGCCGCATTTCCCGGAGCCAATCTTCGAAACCTTCCGTGGCAAGATCGAACCCTTCGAGAAATACGCCCGAGCCGGACTTGTCGGCGACCACTGCGGTCGGGTCCAGCCAGACGAGTTGTCGGTTCGCGTCAAGAATCCCTTCGGGCAAAAGGCGACGCAACACCGACAACTCCTGTCGGAGCGATGCCCGGGCTTGCCCCTCGGATCGGTCCGACCAGAGAAGGTCTGCCAATCGCGCACGCTCGGCCCGCATTTCCGGTTGTTGTGACAGGAAGGCAAGCAGCGCTTGCCCCCTTCGCGACAGGCCCACGAGTTCGAGGCCTGACCCATAATGGGCAGAGAACACTCCGTGAAGGATAAGTGTCAAATGCAGCTGTCCCGTCGACGTAGCCATAATATCTCGCGGTTCTCGAAGCTTCTTACGGTCGTCGCATTCGATTTTACGCGATTTTTACGCTGGAGGGAGAGTTTTGGTGGGCGGCTTTTGCGGGTGTTTTGCGGAAGACTGGCAATCTGGCTTCAGTTTACCACTTCAGCAGGAGCCCAGAGATGCAAACCCTAAGCGACATTGCCCTCAAAATTCGCCGCCCCAAGGGCTGGATGCACGCCCTCCACTGGATTGTGGAGCAGAATGCCAACTACCGCGCTTCGCACAAGTTGCGCTCCATGACCGACGAACGACTCGAGGACATGGGGATATCACGTGAGGACGCGGATACCGCCTTCTACAAACGCTTCGCGCTCCGCGACGATTGATCCTGTGCCGGGTGGGCGGTGGCATTTCCTTCACGGGTGTCATGCGCGAGCAGTCGCCCTCCAGCACACCTTTATTGCGTTGCAGCCGCGCAATGCATGACTGCTGTCATTAGATGAGAGGTTAATTCAAGCGAGCGGACGCCTGCTGTGCTTGGAGCAAGTGTCTGGTTTGGGATGGGCCGACAAGAGCTCGTCATCCGGGGCTGCTGGGCGTAGCTGATCGCTGGATGTGCACTAAAACATCGGGCGATCGGCCAATTTTCCGAGATTTTGTCTCTGACATGATGACCGTTCCGTATCGCTACCGGTTTATCTGACGCGCTCGACACCTGCGCGCATCGGCGGTGCATTGAAGCATCAACATAACCCCGTTCGACAGCGACGCGTCAGCGATATACCGAGCCTCGAAAAGATAGCATCGGAGCGAACGGATGCAGCTGCAATGAAACTGCATCAGTTCGCATAAGCAAACGCTGTCCAGTTCTGGGTAGTTCATATCCTGCTCACCTTCAGGCCGCGCGAATCGCGCGCGGCCCGCAGGATCGATTAAAGACGTATAATCTGATACTTACCCGATCCGGTAGTTCGGGCTCTCGCGGGTGATCGCGACGTCGTGGACGTGGCTTTCCTTGAGACCCGCGCCGGTGATGCGGACGAAATTGCAGTTCGTGCGCATCTCGGCGACCGTCGCGGAGCCGGTATAGCCCATCGCTGCGCGCAGACCGCCCACGAGCTGGTGGACGACGGCGCCTGCCGGGCCTTTGTAGGGCACCTGCCCCTCGATGCCTTCCGGCACGAGCTTGTCGTTCGCCGCATCCTTCTGGAAGTAGCGATCGGCAGAGCCGCGTGCCATCGCACCCAAGCTGCCCATGCCGCGATAGGATTTGAACGAGCGGCCCTGATAGAGGATCACTTCGCCGGGGCTCTCGTCGGTGCCCGCGATCATCGAGCCGACCATGGCGCAGCTTGCGCCCGCCGCGATGGCTTTCGCGAAATCGCCCGAGAACTTGATGCCGCCATCGGCGATGATCGGCACGTCTCCGGCGGCACTCACGCAATCCATGATTGCTGTCAACTGCGGCACGCCCACGCCCGCGACCATCCGCGTCGTGCAGATCGAACCCGGACCGATGCCGCATTTCACCGCATCCGCGCCCACGTCGATCAGCGCCTTGGTGGCATCTGCCGTCGCCACGTTGCCCGCGATCACCTGAATATCGTTCGACACCTGCTTGATGCGCTTCACCGCGTCGATCACGCCCTGACTATGGCCGTGGGCGGTGTCGACGACGATCAGGTCACAGCCCGCATCGATCAGCGCCTCGGACCGCTCGAAGCCCGCATCGCCGACCGAGGTCGCGGCGGCCACGCGCAGGCGGCCCAGCTCGTCCTTGCAGGCGGTGGGGTTGAGGACAGCCTGCTCGGTGTCGCGCAGCGTCAGCAGGCCGGTCAGCTTGCCCTCGTCATCGGTCACCAGCAGCTTCTCGATCCGGCGCTCGCGCATCATCGCGATCGCTTCGGACCGATCCGCCGGCTCCTGCAGGATCGCGAGGTTGTCGGTGGTCATCATCACCGAGACCGGAGTTTCGTCCTTCTGGGCGAAGCGCATGTCGCGGTTGGTCACGATGCCGACGACGCGGCGGTTTTCATCGACGACCGGAAAGCCGGAGAAACCGTAGCGCTCGGTCAGTGCCTTCGCATCGGCCAGCGTCTGATCGGGGCGCAGCGTGATCGGGTTGTAGACGATGCCGCTCTCGAAACGCTTGACGCGGCGGACCTCGTCGGCCTGCTGCGCGACGGTGAGGTTCTTGTGGATCACGCCCACGCCGCCCGCCTGCGCCATCGCGATCGCCATGCGCGCCTCGGTGACGGTGTCCATCGCGGAGGACAGAAGCGGGATGTTGAGACGGATTTTCTTCGTCACCTGGGTCGAAACATCTGCGGTTGCCGGAAGCACCGAAGAGGCTGCGGGAAGAAGAAGAACGTCGTCGAAGGTGAGCGCCTCGCGAATCTGCATGGGGGGTCTCCAGTGTCCAGATGCGTTTGGCAGTTTGCTGTTTCACGCAATGGACGCGAAGGCAACCCCTCGCGGACGCGGTACGCAGCGGGTGTGCGGAAAGGTCGGCCTGCGTGCACCGCGCCAAAGGTCTCTGGGCGCGGGGGCGACCAGCCCCGGGCCGCGCCCGAGCCTCCCCCGGTTGGGCGCATTGGTCATGTCGTCGCGGGCACACTCGACATCCGGGCCTTCACGACAAAGCAGCCGGCCACGTACGGAGCAAAGCGCCCACCCGAGGCTCGGGGGCCGCCCTTTCGTCTCACGCAATCGCGGCGTTGGTCTTCATCGCAAGCTGCCCCTTCGCCCAAAGTTGCAACACCTTCAGCGCGATCGGTACTACGACCAGCGTCGCCGCCGTCAGCATCAGCGCGCCGGGCAGCGCCCAGACGCCGCCAAGCGCGAGCCAGCACCCCGCCGTGGCTGCGACCGGGAAGGTGAACGCGCCCCAGAGCGGCGAGAAGCCCCCAGCGAGCAGCCAGCGCACCGACACGACCAGTGCCAGCAAATAGCCCGCAGACAGGATCGCCATCGCCTGCGCGATGCCCATCGCGCCGAACCCGCTCGCGACAGTCCCGAGCAGCGCCGCAGGCGCGAGGTGAATGGCGAGTAGCGGGCGCAGCGGCGCGGGAACGCGCTCATGTGCGAATTGTCGCAGCGAGATCATCCAGATCACGACGGCCGACACCATCGCGACCCAGAACATCACCAGAGCCACGCTATCGAGCCCGAGGATCACGGCCGCCACCGCGCCGACGATCCAGCCCGAGAAGGTCAGCTGCCACGTGGGATTGACGCGGCGCTGCTCGGCCGGGCCGGTCGCGAGCGTGTAGATCACCGCCGCGATCAGCCCCAGATGCACGACGACGCCCAGCCAGAAGACGATCGCTGCCAGCCCGCCATAGGGCGCAAGCGACGCCGCGATCAGATAGATCGTCAGCGTTCCCGCCGCGAGCCCCGCACGCCCGGGCAGCACGCGCAGATCCTCGAACACCACGCCCGGACGCCGCACGATCTTCGCGCCATAGGCAACCAGCGTGAACAGCGCGAGCAAGGTCACCGCGCCCAGAAACAGCTCCGCCAGATCGGGCGGCAGCGCGAATTGCCCCACACCGCGCCGCCACGCGATCCCGAGGCCCATCAGCCCCAGCACGGGCGGGAACATCGCGGGCGGGGTGCGGCGAAACAGGCCCTTGGGCGTCATCTTGGGCGGGGCGAAGGACATGCGCTCTCCTCGGGCAATCGGCAAATCATTTCGGTCGCGCAGAAGCTTGCAATATTTCGCGCGTGGCGAAAAGCTGTCGGGGGTGCGACAGGGTGTCTGGAGGCAAGATGGCGGGACATGGGTATGAGGCGGGGCGGCTGAACCTGCCTTTCGTGGGGATTTCGACTTTCGGCAAGCGCGCATACGTGGCCGATTGGGATGCGATCGAGGCGGATGTGGCGGTGATGGGCGCGCCCTTCGATTTCGGCACGCAGTTCCGCCCCGGCGCGCGCTTCGGGCCGCGGGCGGTGCGCGAGGCCTCGACGCTGTTCTCCTTCGGACACGCGGGCGCCTACGACCACGAGGATGACGCGACCTATCTCGGCCCCGAGGTCACCATCGTCGATATCGGCGATGCCGACATCGTTCATACCGACACGGTGAAGAGCCATGCGAATATCGAGGCCGGCGTGCGTGCGATGCTGAAGGCGGGCGCGCTGCCGGTGGTGATCGGCGGCGATCACTCGATCAATATTCCCTGCATCCGCGCCTTCGAGTCCGATTGCGCCGAGAAGGGACCGATCCATATCCTGCAAATCGACGCCCATCTCGATTTCGTGGACGAGCGTCACGGCGTCACCGAAGGCCACGGCAATCCGATGCGCCGCGCCGCCGAGAAGGACTATGTCTCGGGCATCACCGCGCTTGGCATTCGCAACGTCTCTTCCACCGCGAAAGACGGGTATGACGCCGCCCGCGCAATGGGCGACGACTTCCTGAGCGTGCGGCAGGTGCGCAAGCTGGGGTCCCAGGGCGTGCTAGCCCGCATCCCGGAAGGCGCACGGATCTATGTCACGATCGATATCGACGGGTTCGACCCCTCGATCGCGCCCGGCACCGGGACGCCGAGCCATGGCGGGTTTCTCTATTACGAGGTGCTGGAGATCCTCCAGGGCGTGGCAAACCGGCACGAAGTTGTGGGCATCGATCTGGTCGAGGTCGCCCCCGATTACGACCCCAGCGGCTCGACCCCGATCCTCGCAGCGCAGGTGCTGCTGAATTTCCTCGGCTTCATCTTCCACGCGCGACAGTCCAGCGGCGCGTCTGCGGCGGGCTGAGGAGCCTCCGGCGGGGATATTTGGATCAAGAGGAAGGGGTTAGCGCGGCAACACCCACATAGTCGCCCCGAGACTGTGCGGCTTGGCGCCGGTGCCCAGTTTGAAGTGCATCCGCCCTGCCCCGTCCTCGCAATCCACCGCACCGAGATCGAGCTGTCGGATTCCGCGCGCCTTCAGCCGCAGCGCGGCCTGCCAGAGCATCAGGTTATGCGCGCGGGACACGCGCCCCTCCGCTCCGGTCCAGCCTATGTGATAGCTGGCACCTTCGCCGTGAAGCAGGAAGATGCCGCCCGCGATCCGCTCGCCTTTCGATGTCGCGACGCGCAAGGCGAGAAGGTCGGCGGCGCTGCGATCCGCCCACGCGAGGGTGAAGCTCGGCGGCAAGGCGCGGTAACCGCGGGCGCGTTGCTGGGCCGCGTCGGAGGCGAGAAGCCACTCGATCTCGGGTTCGGGCTCCACGCACAGCCCGGCACGCTCTGCTGCCGCCAACCTGTTGCGCCATTTTCCCGCCAAGCCTGCGCGCAGCGTGTGGGCATCGGGGAGCAAGGACCAATGCGCATGGTGGCGCGGGGTGATCAGCGGGATCAGCCCGAACCCAGCCAGCGGGTTTTCCGGCGTCATCAGCACCAGCCCGGCACGGCGCGCGATCCGACGCAGCACTGCGCGCCGGATCCAGATACCGAGCTCCGGCGCAAAGACCGGCCCGCGCGACAGAAGCCACAAACCGCCGCGCCCGATCATCTGGGCCAGCGCGACCCGCCTGCCCTGACATGTCGCCTCCAGCCGCAGGCACCGCCGCCCGTGCGCGGCCGCGATCGTTCCATAGAGCGCCGCCTGCTGAACAGCCGGAGGGTGTTCCGGCGCAAGCGCGCGCAACGCACGGTTCCAGCTGTCTTCGGAGCCGGGAAATGCATGACACGAAGAGGTTTCATCGCTGCCATTAAGGCCGGCTTCACCTAAGTCTGGGTTAATGGAGACGCGAAACGTTTCGACCTTGAGGCGAACATGCCCCGAATTCTCCCCAACGCGCTCCGCAACCTGCGCCAATCACCCAGACCCGCGCGCAAACCGTTGCGCCCCCGCCAGACCGAGGAACCGCGAAACCTGCCAGCGTCGCGCGCGACGCTCTGGAGCGCGCTTTTCATCGCAATCTTCGGCGCGGCCCTCTGGCTCGGCCTTCTCGCGATTCTCAGCTTTTCCAGTGGCTTCTGAACGCTTCAGTTCAGAACTTGACGTTCAGGTCACCCTGGAGTGACCGCGAAGACACGGTTTTCCCTGCACAGCTGCAACAGAACGTGACGTCACCGTGATCCCCAGATTGATTTACACCTTCCGGGTGGTAGCGTCGCCAAAAGGAATTCCTTCGAGACGTTAGGATCTCCTTCGGGACACGTTAGGGAAGAGGACAATTATGAAACGTGTGATGACTTCTATGGTCGCCCTCGCGATTGGCGCAGGCGCGGCCCATGCGGGCGGGGTGGAGCGCTCGACGCAGTCGGTCGGTATCCTGTTCGAGCAGGGGAACTACGCCGAAATGAGCTTTGGCGCGTTCAATCCGGATGTTTCGGGTACGGTAAACTACGGTCTCTACGGCAGCCCGTCTTCGGGCGACATGGCGCCGGGTTATGGCACGCTGAGCCTTGGATATAAGCAACAGCTCAACGACCAGTGGGATCTCGCGGTCATTTTTGACCAGCCCGTCGGCGCGAAAGTGCACTATCCCGCGCAGCCTGCCCCTCCCGCAGGCTACCCGGCTGGCGGCTCACAAGCCTCGATCAAATCATCCGCAGTTACTGCGCTCGTCCGCTACAAGATGCCGAGCAATGTCTCGGTTTATGGCGGCCTGCGCAGCGAAAGCGTTAAAGGTAACGTGAACTTGCCGGCCCAAGGCTACACGATGTCCACGTCGGAAGAGACCGATTTCGGCTACGTCGTAGGCGCGGCTTGGGAAAAGCCCGAGATCGCCGCTCGTGTGGCGCTAACCTACAACTCGAAAATCGACCACACGTTCGACGTGACCGAAAACGGCGCGCCGAGCGCCCCCTTCACGACGACGGTTCCGGAATCGGTGAACCTCGAATTTCAGACCGGAATCATGAAGGACACGCTACTGATGGGTTCCGTGCGCTGGGTGCATTGGAAGCAATTCGACATCACCCCGCTCGGCTACCAGATCGCGACCAAGGGTGACTCGCTCGTGGACTATGCGAACAACACGATCACCTATAATCTCGGCGTGGGTCGGCGCTTCAACGACCAATGGTCGGGCGCGATCATGTTCGGCTATGAGAAGCACCAAGGAGGCATCGTGGGCAACCTCGGTCCGACCGATGGCTTCAAATCTGTCTCGCTGGCGGCAAGCTACCAGGCGACCAGCAACATCAAGATTACCGGCGGCGTGCGCTATGTCGATATTGGCGATGCGAAAACTGAGATCGGTGGATCCACGACCGACTTCTCCGGCAATGACGGCTGGGGCGCAGGTCTGCGCGTCGGGATCAACTTCTGATCGCAACCCTCTGATAATTCTCGAAAAGCCCCGCCTCGTGCGGGGCTTTTTCTTGGGAACTCGACATTGCCGCAAGTTCCGGGTGGTGCGCGTCGCTGCCGCCCGCTAAATCGAAGCGATGAAACACGCACCCGCCCCTTTATCCCTCACCCCGCTCGCCTGGGCGCTGCTCGCGACGCTCGCGCTGATCTGGGGCTCGTCCTTCCTGTCGAACCGCGCGGCGCTGGAAGGCGCGGGCGTCTTTACCGTGGTCTTCCTGCGCGTGGCCTCGGGCGCGGTGCTGATCTGGGCCTATGTCGCGCTGCGCCGCCTACCGGTGCCGCGGCACCCGATCTATCTCGGGCATTTCCTGATCATGGGGCTGTTGAACAACGCCATTCCCTTCTCTCTCATCGTCTGGGGCCAGAAGCATATCGATAGCGGGTTGGCCTCGATCCTGAACGCCTCGACCGCGATCTTCGGGGCGCTGGTCGCGGCGGTGGTCTTCACCGACGAGCGGTTGAGCGCGCGCAAGGCCACCGGCATCGCGGTCGGCTTCGCGGGCGTCGTGGTGGCGATCGGGCCGGATGCGCTGAAGGGGTTCGATCTGACCTCGGCGGGCCAGCTCGCCGTGCTGGGAGCGGCGCTGAGCTATGGTTTCGCGGGCGCCTATGCGCGCTTTGCAATCAGAGGCTTACGGCCCGAAGTTGCAGCGGCCGGGATGCTCACCGGCGGTGCGATCTGGACGCTGCCGATCCTGCTTCTCACCGAAGGTGTCCCTTGCTTCGACTACGCGCCCTCGGTCTGGATCGCGATGCTTTGGCTCGGCTTCGGCTGTTCGGCGCTGGCCTACCTGCTCTATTACCGCATCCTTGCGATGGCGGGGGCAGCCAATCTCGCCCTCGTCACGCTCTTGATCCCGCCGGTCGCGATCCTCGCAGGCTGGGCGGTCTATGGCGAGCGTCTGGGCTGGGCGGAGGCCTTGGGCTTCGCGATCCTCGCGCTCGGTCTGTTGATCCTGAACCGCCGCCCCAAAACCCCGTGACGTGCGCGCCTTGCCGGGCTACACCGGGGCGAAAGACCTATGGGGACACGATGATCTATTCCAATCGCGCCGAGTGGCTGGCCGCCAAATCGAGGAAGGTTGCCCTGTTCGGCATGTCCGGCCTCGGCAAGACCTGGGCTGCGAACCTGCTGCGCGACGAGGGCTGGTTCCACTACTCCGTCGATTACCGGATCGGCACGCGCTACATGGGCGAATACATCGCCGACAACTTCAAGCGCGAGGCGATGAAGAACCCGTTCCTGGCGGAGCTTCTGCTGTCGGACTCGGTCTATATCGCGTCGAACATCACGTTTGAGAACCTCGCGCCGCTGTCGACCTATCTCGGCAAGCCGGGCGATCCGACCAAGGGCGGACTGCCCTTCGAGGAATACCTCGAACGCCAGCGCCAGCACCGCAAGGCCGAGATGGACGCGCTTCTCGACACCGCGCATTTCATCGACCGCGCGAAGCAGATTTACGGGATCGAGAATTTCCTGTGCGATTCCGGCGGCTCGATCTGCGAGGTGGTGGACCCCGACGACCCCGAGGATCCGATCCTGACCTCGCTGTCGCAGAACCTGCTGATGGTCTGGATCGAGGGCTCCGAAGCCCATACCGAGGAGCTGATCAAGCGCTTCTCGCGCGCGCCGAAGCCGATGTATTATCAGCCCGCGTTTCTGGCCGCGAAATGGGACGAGTATCGCGATCTGAAAGGTGTGGCCGAAACGGAGGTCGACCCCGACGACTTCGTGCGCTGGACCTATGCGCAGGCGCTGGCCCATCGTCAGCCGCGCTATGCGGCGATGGCGAGAAACTGGGGCGTGACGATCCGTGCCGAAGACCTCTACCTTGTCCGCGACGCAAAAGGCTTTACATCGCTGATCGCCGACGCGCTGCCCGCGTGAGCCGCGACACTTCACGCATCACTTTAACTTCACCCTGCAAGAGACTGAGAAACAATGCCGATCAAGCTGCCTGAAAACCTCCCCGCCTTCGACATCCTGTCGCGGGAAGGCGTGATGGTGATGTCGCCCGAGCGCGCATCGCGGCAGGAAATCCGACCCATCCGGATCGGCCTTCTCAATCTCATGCCGAAGAAAATCCAGACCGAGAACCAGTTCGCACGCCTGATCGGGGCGACGCCGCTGCAGATCGACTTCCAGCTGATCCGCATGAGCGAGCATCAGACGAAGAACACCGCCGCCGAGCATATGGAAGAGTTCTACCGTCCCTTCGAAGAGGTCGAGGCCACCGGCGAGAAGTTCGACGGGCTGATCATCACCGGTGCTCCGATCGAACATTTGCCTTTCGAGGAGGTGACTTACTGGGAAGAGCTCAAGCGGATTTTCGACTGGACTCAGACCCATGTCTTTTCGACCTTCGGCGTCTGCTGGGGCGGCATGGCGATGGCCCACTACTTCCACGGCGTGAACAAGCACATGCTTGATCACAAGGCCTTCGGCTGCTTCCGGCATCGCAATTGCGCGCCCGCCTCGCCTTACCTGCGCGGCTTCTCGGACGATCTGCTGATCCCGGTGAGCCGCTGGACCGAGATGCGGCGTGACGAGTTGGAAGCGGCGGGCATGATCACGCTGATCCATTCCGATGAAACCGGGCCCTGTCTGGTCGAAGATCGCGCTCATCGGGCGCTCTACATCTTCAACCATCTGGAATATGACAGCGGCACGCTGAAAGAAGAATACGATCGTGACGTCGCGGCGGGGAAACCGATCAACGTCCCCGCGAATTACTATCCTGAGAACGACCCGAGCCGGGTGCCGACGAACCGGTGGAAGAGCCACGCCCACCTGCTTTACGGCAACTGGATTAACGAGATTTATCAGGAAACTCCGTATGATCTGGCCGAGATTGGTAACTAGCCTCGTCCTCGTGCTGCTCATTCTGGGCGGCGCGACCTGGGGACTCGAGAGCTGGCGCGGCCGGATGGCGGAGCAGCGCTATCCGCCCAACGGCATATTCGTGGACGTTGGGGACCAGCGTGTGCATATGGTCATCAAGGGCGATCACGGCCCGGCGGTCGTGTTGATCCACGGCGCCTCGGGCTCGGCCCGCGATCTGACCTTCGATCTCGCACCGGAACTTGCGAAGCGCTATCGCGTCTTCGTGCCCGACCGTCCTGGGTTCGGCTATTCCGATCCGCTGCCGGAGGGGCACGACACGATCGAGGACCAGGCCAAGCTGCTGCAGCAGGCGACGAAGATGGCGGGCGCGGAGGAACCGATCGTGCTCGGCCATTCCTATGGCGGGGCTGTCGCAATTGCCTGGGCGGTATATCTGCCCGGCACGCTCTCGGGTCTGGTGCCGGTCTCCGCTCCTTCGCATAGCTGGGACACCGGGCTGCCGCTTCTTTATCAGATCACGTCGCCGCCACTGGGTCAGGCGATCGCCGTCCCGTTGATTTCGGCCTGGACGCCACCCGCGATCATTCGCTCCGAGGTGGAAGGAGTCTTCGCGCCGCAGGAGATGCCGATCGGCTACATGCGCTGGTTCGGCCCCGGCATGACGCTGCGTGTCGAAACGATGCGGGTGAATGCGCGCCAGCGTGCCGAGCTGAAGCCCGAAATTCAGCAGATGATCCCCCATTATCCCGATCTCGACCTCCCGGTCGTCTCTTTGCATGGCACGGCCGACACCATCGTGGGCGAGAAAATCCATGCGGTGCCCTTCACGAAGGAGGTGCCGGGCGCGGAACTGGTCTCGCTCGACGGGATCGGCCATATGGTTCCGCATGTCGCCTTGCTCCAGACAGTCGCCGCGGTGGACCGTGTCGCGACGCGCGCTGGCTATGACATCCCGATGAAGGCGGCGGCGGAGTAACCGCCACTCAAGCACTGCAGTCGCGTGAAAAGCGGTCACTCCTGCGGTTTTGCGCGCACGTCACACGAGCGGTATCGCCTGCCCGCCGCTGTGCGGCGCCGCTTGCACCGTCCCGGCCCGCGCAGCATACTGCCGTGAAACGACAAAAGGCAGATCATGGCCAAGGACAAGAGTGACCCGCCGTTCGATATCCCCTTCGTGGGCGACATCACCCGCTACCTCGAGGAGGAAGCGCCGGACGTCGTGCGCGAGGCGATCGAGAAGGCGGGCAAGGATGACATGCTCTCGCCCTCCTACCCTTACGACGAGGAGATGAAGCGCAAGAAATACGACCGTCACATGGATGCGCTTCAGGTCGAACTGGTCAAGATGTTCTGGGACGCCAAGGAAACCGGCAAGCGGATCGCGGTGATCTTCGAAGGGCGCGACGCGGCCGGCAAAGGCGGCACGATCGGGCGGATGCGGCAGAACCTGAACCCGCGCTCGGCCTATGTCGTGGCGCTGCCGAAGCCCACCGAAACCGAAGCCACGCAATGGTATTTCCAGCGCTATGTCGACTGGCTTCCGGCCGCGGGCCAGATCGCGATGTTCGACCGCTCGTGGTACAACCGCGGCGTGGTGGAACATGTCTTCGGCTTCTGCACGCCCGAGCAGCGCGAGCATTTCTTCTGCCAGTTGCCCGATTTCGAGAAGATGCTGGTCGATGACGGGATCATCCTCGTGAAGCTCTGGCTCAACGTGGATCGCGCCGAACAGCTGCGCCGCTTTCTCAAGCGCGAGAAGGATCCGCTCAAACAGTGGAAGCTGAGCTGGATCGACGTCGAAGGGCTCAAGCGCTGGGACGCTTATTCCGACGCGATCCAGGAGACGCTGGCGCGATCCGACAACGCGCATGCGCCCTGGACGGTAATCCGCTCGGACGACAAGAAACGCGCCCGGATTGCCGCGATCCAGACGGTGTTGAACGCGATCGATTATGCGCATAAGGACCGCGACGCGATCGGCGAGATCGACGGTGAAATCTGCGGTGGCATCGACGTTCTGAATGTCTAAGCAAGGCTATCATCACGGCAACCTGCGTCAGGCGCTCGTAGCCTCCGCGCTGGAACTGATCGAGGAGAAGGGCCCGACCGGCTTCACGCTCTCGGAAGCGGCGAAACGCGCAGGCGTGACCCCGGCTGCGGTCTATCGCCATTTCGAGGGGCGCGAGGACCTGATCGCGGAATGTGCGCGGCAGGGCTATCTGATCTTCGGCGACCTGCTCGATCATGCATGGAACGGCGGCAAGCCTTCGGCGCTGGCGGCGTTCTCGGCGGTGGGGCGCGCCTATCTCGCCTTCGCGCGGAAATATCCCGGTCACTACATGGCGATGTTCGAAAGCGGCATATCGCCCAACCGCTCACCCGATCTTGCGGCGGTGGCGCGCAAATCCAGCGACGCGATGGAACGTGCGACGCGCGCCCTGATGGCGCATATGCCGCCGGAGAAGCGCCCGCCCGTCGCGATGGTCGCGGCGCATGTCTGGGCGATGAGCCACGGCGTCGTGGAGCTTTATTCCCGCGAGGGGAATCGCGCGCCCTATGCCCCCGAGGACCTTCTGGAAAGCGGCATCGGCGTCTATCTGCGCGGGCTGGGCCTGATCGCTCCGGATTGAGCCGCCTTGCCCGATCCCGCCGCGTCGCAGCATCATCCGGACAAAGAAAAACGGGCGGAGGTTTCCCCCCGCCCGTCGATATCAGACGATCCGCCTGAGATCAGAACTTGTAGGACGCGGTTAGGTTCAGCGTCGTGGTGTTCAGATCGTTGGTGGTGCCGTCGAAGTTGTTGCCCTTGCGGTAGTCGAGCTCGGTACCGACGGTCCACTTCGGGTTGATGGCATATTTCATGCCGACGCCAACCAGCGGAACGGTGTCGGAGTAGCTGGCACCCGAACCGTCTTCAGCGTCGACGTAAGACGCACCGAGCGTGCCGTAGAACAGCATGTTGTTGTAGGGCGCACCGGCGATCATCTTGAGGTCGGTCATCGAGTTGACCTTCGCGCCGGTGGTGTTGTCGTCGATGTTCGCGGCGTTATAAGCCAGCTCGCCACCGAGGACATAGCCGCCGAAGTCGCGCAGGTAACCCGCGTGCAGACCGCCCACGACGCCGTCGCCATCGATCGACTGGTCAGCCTTGCCGTAACCGAGTTGAGCACCGGCATAGAAGCCGTCCCAGCTGAACTGCGCGGGCGCGACTGCGACCGGGGCCGGGGTGACTTCCGGAGCCGGTGCCGGGGTGGTGTAGCCGCCCGCCATCGCGGCGGAGCCAGCGAGTGCCAGAATGCTCGACGTAACGATGATACGTTTCATGTTTCTCTCTCTCCTGTCTTGGGGGTTCATCCCCCGTTGAGACGTTTTGGATCAGATCCGTTGCCCGGACCTATGCTCATTCAATGCAACGTCAATCGGCTTGGTTCCGGCCATAGGCGGCAGGTTGCCGAAGCTGTCACAAGACGTGATCGGGGCGCCGGATGCTGCAGCCGCAAAATGCATTGGCAACACTGGACAAAGCGGCGGTTCCACTGGTTAATGAACACGCGTTCATTTCGAGGGAGTATCACATGGAGTTGAGCAAAATTCGCGCCATCATCACCGGCGGCGCTTCGGGGCTGGGGGCTGCGACCGCGCGGCACTTCGTTGAGTCGGGCGCGCAGGTGACGCTCTTCGACCGCGACCAGGCGGGCGGCGAGGCTTATGCGGCAGAGATCGGCGCGACCTTCGCCGAGGTCGACGTGACCTCCGAGGACAGCGTCGCCGCCGGGATCGCAGCCGCAGTAGACGCGATGGGCGGCATCGATGTGGCGGTCAATTGCGCCGGTATCGCCACCGGCGAGCGCGTGGTCGGCCGCGACGGGCCGCACCGGCTCGAGAGCTTCGCGCGCACGATCGACATCAACCTCGTGGGCAGCTTCAACGTCGCCCGCCTCGCCGCCGCCGAGATGGCCCGCAACCCCGGCCCCGAGCGTGGCGTGATCATCAACACTGCCTCCATCGCGGCTTTCGACGGCCAGAAGGGTCAGGCAGCCTATGCGGCGTCAAAAGGCGGAATCGTCGCGATGACCCTGCCCCTCGCCCGCGATCTGGCCAGCCAGGGCGTCCGTTGCTGCGCCATCGCGCCGGGAATTTTCGCCACGCCGATGATGAAGGGCCTGCCCCAGGAGGTGCAGGACAGCCTCGCCGCCGAAGTCACATTCCCGAAGCGGCTCGGTGATCCGTCGGAATACGCCAAACTTGCCGGTTTCATCGTCCAGAGCGGCTATCTGAACGGCGAAGTGATCCGCCTCGACGGGGCGCTCCGGATGCGTTGACCTCACGTTTATGACGGCTTTGCGAAGGATCTGAAAAAATCCTCGAAAAACGGGTTGCAAGGGCGCGCGAGGGCGGCTAAATCCCGCCCTACGAAACGACCCCTGATGCGGAGAGGTGGCAGAGTGGTCGAATGCGGCGGTCTCGAAAACCGTTGTCGGTGAGAGCCGACCCAGGGTTCGAATCCCTGTCTCTCCGCCACTTTCCCCGGCGAGTGTTTGCAAATCCCCTGTAAAACAAGTGCTTCGGCGAGCCGCAAGGCTTCGCAGGGTCAGTTTTGCTATACATTTTGCTTTACAAACTGCTATACATGGCCTGCCGCATTTGGAGTGCCACGCATGGCAATCGTTACGCGCAATGGATCAGCAAAAGGCACCCTCTATCTCTACAAGAGAGTGCCGAAGCGCTTCGCTGCCATCGAGCCGAGGAAGTTTGTCTGGCTGAGCTTGCACACAGATTCCCGCTCTGTTGCCACGACCAAAGAAGCAGCGACTTGGGAACAGATGACCGCTGCTTGGGAAGCGAAGCTGGCTGGTGACAGTCGCGATGCGGAAGAGCGCTTCACTGCTGCCCGGGATCTCGCAGCGGCTCGGGGCTTTCGCTACATGCAGGCCGATCAAGCCGCGAAGCTGCCGGTGCAAGAGCTGCGCGAAAGGTTCGCAGCGGTTCCCGGCTTCAAGGATCAACCTGACAAACCTGACCTTATTGAAGCTGCCGCGATCCTCGGAGGAGCCAAAGAGCCGCCGATTGTCGTCAGCAAGGCGCTTGAACTCTATTGGGGCCTTGCGAAAGACAAGACACTCGGGAAGAGCGAAGATCAACTTCGTCGCTGGAAGAACCCCCGGAAGAAGGCAGTGAAGAACTTCATCGCGGTTGTCGGCGACAAGGCGATTAACGAAATCACGGGTGACGACATGCTCGACTTCCGCAACTGGTGGATGGAGCGGCTCGAAGAGCAAGACCTAACGCCCAACAGCGCCAATAAAGACCTAATCCACCTTGGGGACGTGCTGAAGACCGTGAACAAGATGAAGCGCCTCGGTCTGGTGCTGCCGCTCACCGATTTGAGCTTCAAGGAGGCCGAGGCCAAGAAGCGCCCGCCCTTCTCGGCTAACTGGATCACCGAAAAGCTGTTGGCACCGAGTGCGCTCGACGGGATGAACTCGGAGGCACGCGCCATTCTGCTTGTGATGGTGAACACTTGCTGCCGCCCTTCCGAGCTAGCCGCCCTCACCGCGAACACGATCCATCTGAATCACAACGTCCCGCATATATCGATTGAGCCGGAAGGACGGCAGGTAAAGACTAAACACGCCAAGCGCAAAATCCCCTTGCTCGGGATCTCGCTAGAAGCGCTTCGCGAATTCCCTGAGGGGTTCCCACGCTATCGCGAAAGCAGCGCCAGCCTTTCAGCTACGGTGAATAAGTTCCTGCGCGAGAAGGGACTTCTGGAAAGCGATGACCACACGCTCTACTCCCTGCGTCACAGCTTCGAAGACCGAATGCTCGCGGCTGGCATTGATGACCGGATCAGGCGCGACCTATTCGGCCACAGACTGACGCGTGAGCGCTACGGCGACGGTGCGTCATTGGAGCAAAAGCAGCAGTTGCTTCAAGCGGCAGCATTGTGAAGCGCGGCAATCGCTCGCGCGCGGCTGATAGCATCATCCTCACTCTGATATAGCGCAAGCTCACGCTCGACGCGCTCGAAGAGCGGCAAATAGACCGGGTCAGCGACGACCAGAGCAGCCGCCATGCGGTGCATCTTTTGCAGATCGGCAAAAAGTTCAGGGTCGCGCATTGGTAAAGCCGGGACGTTTTCGCAGTAAGGCAATGGACTAATTTGCCTTATAGCGTTCCGAGCTTGGATTGCGGCAGGATCGCTAATTTTTCTCGGACAACGAACTTAGAAAAGGCGAGACCCTGCGGCCCCGCCCCTGTCCCTAGCAAGCACCAGCTTGGCTCAAGCCGCGTCAGCGTTCGCAAAATCCTCGCGGCATACGTCCGGCAGAATGCCCGCCTCGGCGAGTGCCTGCGCGACCACTGACCGGTGATCCGGCAGACCCTTCACCCCCTCCGTTACGCCCTTCACGATCTGCTCGACCAGCTCGCTGAACTTCTGTGTCTCGATAAAATGCGGCATCGCTCGCCCCTCTGGTTTCAACGCCACTAGATAGACACGACGCGAATCGACGCGCAACAGCTATTTTGTTGTTTTTCAAATGGTTAGCGTAAGCAAGTGGATACTTACACCCTGCAAAGTGGAAAGACCCTCGCCTGAAGGAAGACGAGGGCCTTAGGGATGCTTCGGCGGAGGGAAGCCGCCCGGAGCTACCTGCTTGCGGTATCTATATACCTCTCTTCGCTGTCGAGTTCAAGGGGACGCGTCAGCATATTTTCGGGGATCATTCGCATAATGTATCGGTCACACGCGCCCTCCATATTGACTACTCGCCCGGGTGGCTTTCGAACCGGGACAGCTTGCCCCGCGAGGGCAAACACCATTTTCATTAACGTGATCATTTCCACTCCTTCATTACGCGGCCACGCGGCTAGGGCTGCGCACTCGCTTCGCTCGCTTGCTGGGCGTCGCGCCTTCGGCGCTCGCCTCTCGTTATAGACTTCGATGCAGCGAAAGATTCAGTCAGGCACATGAAAGATGATGATTACTGCGGAAATAGGTCTTTCCCCCAAGGAGGACGCAGAGAAAGCTGCGTTCGCCAAAGGAGGAATCTCTGCGTCTAACAGGTGGTGAAGGGCTTCCAACGCTAGGTGGCTTCCCTTTACCTAGCAGCGCCCCGATTCCGGTCTTTCGACCAAGCGGTTACAGCCTTTCGGCTGAGCATCACGCTCGACTTACCTTCAATCGATGCGTGATCGGTTGTTGTGGCCCGGAGCCGAAACTCCCCGCACATTGCAACCGTCTTTCGTGCCATTTCGACCTAAGTCCGGCGGCGACCGTTTGGGGCGTCCGATGTTCTCCAACGGGGAGCGATCCAAAACGATCTTTCCTGCACCTTCCAGCTAGGCGGCTCGCTGC